>JBPCXI010000088.1:0-3196 GCA_051008895.1 Gammaproteobacteria bacterium
TCCTGCTGGAATTGTTCAAGATCGAAGTGCCCGAAGTCGGGCAGGGCCTGATCGAAATTCTCGCTGCGGCCAGGGACCCGGGGCTCCGGGCCAAGATCGCCGTCAAGACCAACGACAAGCGCATTGATCCCGTCGGCGCCTGTGTCGGCATGCGCGGCTCGCGCGTGCAGGCGGTGTCGAACGAGCTGGCCGGAGAGCGCGTCGACATCATCCTGTGGGATGAGAATCCGGCGCAGTTCGTGATTAATGCGATGTCACCGGCCGAGGTTACGTCGATCGTCGTCGACGAGGAAAAACATTCGATGGACATCGCCGTCGAGGAAGACAAGCTGTCGCAGGCGATCGGCCGCGGCGGGCAGAATATCCGCCTCGCGAGCGAGCTGAGCGAGTGGGAACTCAACGTGATGACCGAGGCCGACGCCGACGAGAAGAGCGAAGGCGAGGCCCGGGTGTTACTCGAGAACTTCATGAAGCAGCTCGACGTCGATGAGGACGTTGCGCTGATCCTCGTGCAGGAAGGCTTTTCTTCGATCGAGGAAATCGCTTACGTGCCTGAATCCGAATTACTCGGTGTCGAGGAGTTCGACGAGAGCATCGTCAACGAGCTGCGCAACCGCGCGCGCGACGTCTTGCTGACGCAGGCGATCGCAACCGAGGAAGTCATCGACGATGCGGAGCCGGCCGAAGACCTGCTCGAGCTCGAGGGCATGGATCGCGCGCTTGCGTTCGTGCTGGCGAGTAAGGGTATCGTCACCCGCGAGGACCTCGCGGAGCAGGCGGTCGACGATCTCGAGGAGATCGAGGAGCTCGAGCCCGAGCGTGCCGGCGAGTTGATTATGAAGGCGCGCGAAATCTGGTTTGAGCAAGAAGAGGCCCAGGCCGAGTAACGGTCGGGACCAGCGGAGCATTTAAATGTCGGAAGTCACGATTTCCCAGTTCGCCGAGGTGCTGAAGGTGCCCGTCGATCGGTTGCTGGCGCAGCTCGATGAGGCAGGTATCGAGAACGGCGGCCCCGACTCGATGATCAGCGACGACGCGAAGATGGAGTTGCTGACGTATCTGCGTCGCAGCCACGGACGCAAGGGCGAAGACGTCAAGGCATCGCCGAAGAAGATCACGTTGAACCGACGCTCGCAGAGCGAGCTGCGGTTATCAGCCGGTCAGGGTCGGTCGCGAACGGTCAACGTCGAAGTGCGCAAGAAACGGACGTACGTGAAACGCGACGTGCTCGAGAACGCGGCGCGCAAGGAGAAGGAGGCGCTGGACGCGAAGCGCCTGGCCGAGGATGAGGCGCGCCTCGAGGTCGAACGCGAGCAGCAGGCGGCAATCGAGGCGAAGGCCGAGCAGGCGCGTCTCGAGGAGCAGGAAAAGGAGCGCGCGGAAGCCGAGGAAGTGGCGCGTAAGGAAGCGGAAGTTCGTCAGGCCGAAGAGCAGCGGCAAAAGGACGAAGAGATCCAGCGCCAGGCCGCCGCCGCCGTGGCGCCGCCGCCCGACCCCGCGAAGGATCGCGGCAAGGCCAAGCCCAAACCCGCGGGCCGCAAAGGCGATAAGGGCACCCGTTATGGGCGCAAGGAACTGCACGTCGCGAGTGACGTCAGCGGACGACGCAAGAAGCGCCGCTCGCGTCGGCGCCCGGTGTCGGTATCAGTCGATTCGCAGCATGGCTTCGAGAAGCCTACGGCGCCGGTCGTTCGCGAGGTCGAGATTCCCGAGTCGATTACCGTCGGCGAGCTCGCCCAGAAAATGGCGATCAAGGCCAACGAAGTGATCAAGGTCATGATGAACATGGGCGTCATGGTCACGATCAACCAGATCATTGACCAGGATACGGCCGTACTCGTCGTCGAGGAGGTCGGTCACACGGCGAAGCCGGTCAGCGCCGGAGGCGTCGAGGAAGAGATTCTCGAGGCCGTCGAGGTCGAGGGTGACCAGGTCGCCCGCTCGCCGGTCGTTACGATCATGGGTCACGTCGACCACGGCAAGACCTCGCTGCTCGATTACATCCGTCGCACGAAGGTAGCGGCTGGCGAAGCGGGCGGCATCACGCAGCACATCGGCGCTTATCACGTCGAAACCGACAAGGGCGAAGTCACGTTTCTGGATACGCCCGGACACGCGGCTTTTACCGCGATGCGCGCGCGTGGCGCCCAGGTCACCGATATCGTGATACTGGTCGTCGCCGCTGATGACGGCGTCAAACCGCAGACGGAAGAGGCCGTGCAACACGCGAAAGCGGCAGGCGTGCCGATCGTGGTCGCGGTCAACAAGGTCGACAAGCCGGATGCGGATCCTGACCGTGTGCGCAATGAGTTGTCAGCGATGGAAGTCGTGCCGGAGGAATGGGGCGGCGACACGTTGTTCGTCAACGTATCGGCGCAGACGGGAGAGGGCATCGACGCATTGCTCGACGCCGTGTTGCTGCAGGCCGAGGTAGCGGACCTGACCGCGATCGCCGAGGGTGCGGCGGCGGGCATCGTCATCGAGTCGACGCTCGAGAAAGGGCGCGGCGCGGTCGCGACGATTCTGGTGACGCGCGGTACGCTCAAACAGGGCGACTCGCTGGTGGCCGGTAAAGAGTTCGGCCGCGTGCGCAATATGCTGAATGAAGTCGGCCAGAAGGTCGACGCCGTCGGTCCGTCGATGCCGGTGTCCGTGCTTGGATTATCCGGCACGCCCGAGGCGGGCGACGACGTGCTCGTGCTCGAGGACGAGCGCAAGGTGCGCGACCTCGCCGAGTTCCGCATGTCCAAGTCCCGCGACGTCAAACTCGCGCAGCAGCAGGCGGCGAAACTCGACGACGTCTTCAGCCAGCTGCAATCGGATCAACTGCAGTCGGTCTCGATCCTGATCAAGGCGGACGCGCATGGCAGTTCCGAGGCACTGCGGGATTCGCTGAGCAAGCTGTCGCACGAGGAGGTCAGGGTCAACGTGATCGCCAGTGCGGTCGGCGGCATCACGGAGTCCGACGTGAACCTCGCGGCCGCGTCGAACGCGATCATCATCGGCTTTAACGTGCGCGCAGACGCGTCCGCGCGCGCAGCGGTCAAAGATACCGGCGTCGAAATTCGTTACTACAGCATCATCTACGAAGCGATCGACGACGTAAAAGCCGCGATCAGTGGAATGCTGTCGCCGGAGGTGCGCGAGGATATCGTCGGCCTGGCGGAGGTCAAGGAAGTGTTCCGCTCGCCGAAGC
>JBPCXI010000089.1:0-16483 GCA_051008895.1 Gammaproteobacteria bacterium
CCGGGTTAAGATAAATCATGAGCGTTAACTCGATCCAGGTGGACGTCGACACCCAGTTTCTTCCGGATCAGTCGGACGAGGACGAGGATCGGTACGTCTTCGCCTACACAATTACGATCCACAACCACGGCAAGCTACCCGTGCAGCTGCTGACCCGCCGCTGGGTCATCACCGACTCCGGCGGCCAGGTTCAGGAAGTCGCGGGTGACGGTGTCGTCGGTGAGCAGCCGACGATCCGGCCCGGTCAGTACCACCGCTATTCGAGTTTCTCGGTGCTGGAGACGCCGGTCGGCACAATGGAAGGCAGTTACGGCATGGTCGATAACGAAGGCGGGTCTTTCGACGCATCGATACCCGTATTCCGGCTCGCCGTGCCGGGCATTCTGAACTAGGCGAATGAGCATCTACGCGATCGGCGACGTCCAGGGATGTTACGACGACCTGTGCCGGCTGATCGACAAGCTCAATTTCGACCCCGATGCTGACGAGCTGTGGTTCGTCGGCGACCTGGTCAATCGCGGCCCGAAGTCCCTGAAGACCCTGCGTTTCATTCGCAAACTCGGGAGCTCGGCGCACATCGTGCTCGGGAACCATGACCTGCACCTGGTCGCGCTGCCGTTTACGCGGCGACGCGTCGACGACTCGCTACGTCCGATCCTGAAAGCAGAAGAGAGCGACGAGTTGCTGGATTGGCTCCGACACCAGCGACTCGCGATTTACCGGCCCGAACTCACAACCCTGATGGTCCACGCCGGCGTGCACCGAAGCTGGGACCCGCTGCAGACAATCAAGCTTGCGCGCAAGGTCGAAAAAGCGCTGCGGGCCGACGATCACCCGAAGTTTCTGCGTGCGATGTATGGCAGCCGACCAACCGACTGGTCCTCCGAGCTCAAAGGCCTGCCGCGGCTGCGGTTTATCACGAACTGCCTGACGCGCATCCGCTTCTGCTACAAGGACGGCAGTCTCGAGTTCAATCAGAAAGGGCCGCCGGGCTCGCAGCCGCGCTTCCTTATACCGTGGTTCGACCTGAAGAATCGCGCGACCGACTCGGTGCGCATCGTCTGCGGCCACTGGTCGTCACTCGGCCTGATGACACGCCCCAACCTGCTGATGGTCGACACCGGCTGCGTCTGGGGCCGCGAACTCACCGCCGCAAGGCTCGACGGACCGCTGCAGACGATAAGCGTTGACGCGAAATGACGTTGGGGACACGCCTCATTTTTCTGAGAAGAAAAATGAGGCGTGTCCCCTAAACCACGACGGCAGCCTTGATATGCGGGTGGTGCTCGTAGCCGACGATCTCGAAGTCGTCGAATTCGTAGTCGAAGATTGACGGCGGGCGCCGGTGCAGCGCGAGTTTCGGCAGCGGCAGAGGATCGCGCCCAAGCTGCTCGCGCGCCTGCTCGAGGTGATTCAGATACAGGTGGCAGTCGCCGCCGGTCCAGACGAAGTCGCCGACGTTCAGGTCGACCTGCTGGGCGACCATGTGCGTGAGCAGCGCGTAGGACGCAATATTGAACGGCACGCCGAGAAAGATGTCGCAGCTGCGCTGATAAAGCTGGCAAGACAGGCGGCCGTCCGCGACGTGAAACTGGAACAGGCAGTGGCACGGCGCAAGCGCCATCCGGTCGAGCTCGGCAACGTTCCAAGCGCTGACGATGATGCGGCGCGAGTCCGGATCCTTGCGCAGCGTATCGATGACTTCGCTGATCTGATCAACCTGCGTGCCGTCCGGCGCCGGCCACGAGCGCCACTGCGCGCCGTAAACCGGGCCAAGGTCCCCGGACTCGTCGGCCCACTCGTCCCAGATCGTAACCTTGTGATCGTGCAGATAGCCGACGTTCGTATCGCCCCGCAGGAACCACAGTAATTCGTGGATAATCGAGCGCGTGTGCAGCTTCTTCGTCGTCACGAGCGGGAACCCGTCGCGCAGGTCGAAACGCATCTGGTGCCCGAACACGCTGAGCGTGCCCGTACCGGTGCGATCGTCTTTGCGCGCACCCTCGTCGAGCACGCGTTGCATTAAATCCAGATACTGACGCACGGCTGCGTCTCCTCTCCCCTTGCGCGACCGCGAGCAATGTTACCGCGAATGTCCGCGCGCCATCTACGTATCGCAGCGCGGGAAACAATCAGTACCGCTCATTATTGCAATGCGGCATTGCAGTTAAAAAAGCAATGCGCGAGTATCGTCCCCAGCCGAACGTCGACCGCGGCGCATGACTGACGTTCGTCCGGTACCGCACCCGCGCGTTCGAACCACAACGGGATCATCCAGCCTAGCGCCGGGTGCGGGGCGTCATCGCCGACTGATACATTAAGGAACGAACGATGAACAAGAGAATCTCAATCGTGTTGCGCACCGGGCTGGCATGTCTACTACTGCCCGCACTGGCGCCAGCTCAGCACGACGCCGGTATCCCGCAGATCGACATCATCGAGAGTGTGTATCCCGGCAAGGCGTATTCGCCCTATGCCCAGCGTTCTTTTCCCAGCCGGGTGTTCTGGGGTGAAACACATTTGCATACGGGCCTATCACTCGATGCCGGCTTGTTCGGCAATACCACCGGACCTGAGACGGCGTACCGCCTGGCCCGCGGCGAAGAGATCGTCACGTCGACGGGCCAGCCGCTCAAGCTCAGCCGGCCGCTGGACTTTCTCGTCGTCACCGATCATTCCGACATGATGGGCATCGCGACGGACATCCAGCGCGGCGCGCCGAACATCCTCGCGAATCCGAAAGGCAAGGAATGGGCCGAAGGCTTCGCCAAGGGCGGTGAAGCGGCAGCCAAGGCTGCATTTGACCTGATCGGGAATTTTTCGCAGGGCACCGTTCCCGAGGAATTGCTGAACGCGTATAGCCCCGGATCGCCTATATATGACGGCGTCTGGGATAAGATTATCGCCGCCGCCGAAGAATTCAACGAGCCCCATCGCTTCACTGCGTTCATCGGCTACGAGTGGACCTCGGTCCCGAAAGGCTTCAATCTCCACCGCAACGTGATCCTGCGCGACGGTGGTGACCGGGCAAGCCAGGTCACGCCGCTGACGACTCAGGCGCCGCTGGGTACGACGGACCCGCTGGATCTGTATCAATGGCTCGAGGATTACGAGGCGAATACCGGCGGCCAGGCGCTAGCAATCGCGCACAACGGCAACCTGTCAAACGGCTGGATGTTCCCGATTGACAAGACCTACGCCGGGGGTCGAGTCAACAAGGAGTATGTAGCGCTGCGGGCAAAGTGGGAACCACTGTACGAGGTCACGCAGATCAAAGGCGACGGCGAAGCGCATCCGTCCCTGTCGCCCGACGATGAATTCGCCGATTACGGAACCTGGGACGTTGCCAACCTGGATATCACGGAACTCAAGACACCGGACATGTTGCCCCGCGAATATGCACGCGAGGCCTTGAAGCAGGGCATGATGCTCGAGGAAAAGTTTGGCACGAATCCCTACAAGTTCGGGATGGTTGGCGCAACCGATGCGCACACCTCATTGACGACTGCCGAGGAGGAAAACTTCTTCGGCAAATCGACGAGTGTCGAACCATCGGCAACGCGCGTGGCGCATCCGTTCGTCAAGTCGGCACTCGGCGCCATTGAAGGCGATATGCTGCTTGCTTCAGGTTACCAGGGTATCTGGGCAACCGAGAACACGCGGGCGGCACTATTCGATGCGATGAAAAGAAAGGAAACCTATGCCACCACGGGCACTCGGATGATGGTGCGTTTCTTTGGCGGCTGGGATTTCAACGAAAATGACCTGCGCAGCCGCCAGCCGGCTTTTGTCGGCTACCAGAAGGGCGTACCCATGGGCGGCGATCTGACCATGGCGCCGAGCGGCAAGCCGGCGACGTTCTTGGTGTTCGCGTTGCGCGATCCTATCGGTGCCAACCTCGATCGTGTCCAGATCGTCAAAGGGTGGATGGACGACAGGGGTAACCTGCAGGAGAACGTCTACGACGTGGCCTGGTCCGGCGACCGGAAACCTGACGCCAACGGCAAACTACCACCGGTGGGCGACACCGTCGATATCGAGGCGGCCAACTGGACCAACACGATCGGCGCGTCTGAACTCGCTACTGTCTGGACCGACCCCGAGTTCGATGCGAACCAGCGGGCGTTTTACTACGTGCGTGTCCTCGAGATCCCTACGCCGCGCTGGGTGCTCTACGACAAGGTCCGGCTCGGTGCCGAATTGCCGGACGGCGTGGAACTGATTCACCAGGAACGCGCCTATACGTCGCCGATCTGGTATACGCCGTAACCGCGGCGGCGCGCCCGGTTATGCAGGCTGGCTCGGCGCAGGTTTTCGGTACGCCAGCCACAGCATCAACACGCCCCAGGCGATCATCGGCAGGCTAAGCGCGTGACCCATCGTCAGCCAGTCGAACGCGAGGTAGTCGATGTGCGAGTCGGGCAGCCGGATGAACTCGACGGCTGAGCGGAATACCCCATACAGCACGAGGAACAAACCGGAAACGGCCATCACCGGCCGCGGGCGCGACGAGAAGATCCACAGGATCGCGAACATCCCGACGCCTTCGAGCAGCGACTCGTATAGCGCCGACGGGTGCAGCGGCGGCGTCCAGTCGGTGCCTCGGGGTAGGCGCAGCTGCTCGAAACACAGATCCGCGAAACCTGGATCGCGGCAGTTGACCTGCATACCCCACGGCAGGTCGGTCGGTTTGCCCCACAGTTCGCCGTTGATGAAATTACCGATGCGCCCGGCGCCGAGGCCGATCGGCACGACGGGCGCTATCGTATCCGTCAGCCGCCAGAACCCGGTGCCGATCTTGCGGCCGAACAGCCACATCCCGAGCAGCACGCCGAGGAATCCACCGTGGAACGACATGCCGCCCTCCCAGATCCGCACGATCGACAGCGGATCGTCGATGAAACGCGGCCAGTTGTAGAACAGCGTGTAGCCGACGCGGCCGCCGAGGATGACGCCGAGCGCGGTGTAGAACAGCAGGTCGTCAACCTGCTCGACGGTGACCGGTGCATTGCCCCGCTTCGCCCGGACGCGCACGAGCCACCAGCCGCCGACGAAGCCGATCAGGTACATGAGCCCGTACCAGCGAATCGCAAGTGGTCCGACTTGCAGGGCGATCGGGTCGAACGACGAGTACTGCAGCATGCGCGCAGTATAGAATGAATCCGATGAACAAACTCGGCGACGAAACGAGTCCGTACCTGCTGCAGCACGCGGACAACCCGGTGCACTGGCAGCCGTGGGGCGACGAGGCCCTGGAACTGGCGCGACGAGAAGACAAGCCGATCCTGCTGTCCATCGGCTACTCGGCGTGTCACTGGTGCCACGTGATGGCGCATGAGTCATTCGAGAACGACGACACCGCCGAGTTGATGAACCGGCTCTACGTCAACATCAAGGTCGATCGCGAGGAACGCCCGGACATCGACAAGATTTACCAGAGCGCGCATCAGCTGATTCAGCGGCGGCCCGGCGGATGGCCGCTGACAGTGTTCCTGAACCCGGCGGACCAGCGGCCGTTTTTCGCCGGCACCTATTTCCCCAAACACCCGCAACACGGGCTGACGTCATTCGACGACTTACTGCAGAAGGCAGCCGATTATTTCCGGGACAGCAGGCGCGAGCTCGAACAGCACGGCGAGGCCATCGTCGACGCGCTCGTCCAGATCGATACCGCAAAGCCCGCGGAACAGGAGCTGCTGACGCCAGCGCCGATCGATGCCGCGCGCGACGCGATCGCGAGCTCGTTCGACGCGCAATACGGCGGCTTCGGCGGCGCGCCGAAATTCCCGCATCCGTCGAATATCGAGCGTTTGTTGCGCCACTGGCGCGCGACCGCGAGCGGCGACACACCAGACAAGGATGCGCTGTACATGTGCGCGCTGACGCTGACGCGCATGGCCGAGGGCGGCATCTACGATCAGCTCGGCGGGGGCTTCTGCCGGTACTCTGTCGACGGCGAGTGGATGATCCCGCATTTCGAGAAGATGCTGTATGACAACGGGCCGCTGCTGGCCCTGTACGCACAGCTGTGGCTCGTCAGCGGCGACGACCTGTATCGGCGCGTCGCGGCCGAGACCGCGGACTGGGCGCTTCGCGACATGCGTGCGGCGGACGGCGGCTTTTTCGCCGCGCTCGACGCGGACTCGGAGGGCGAGGAAGGCAAATTCTACGTCTGGACGCCCGACGAGCTGCGCAGCCTGCTGACGGACGACGAGTACCGCTTGATCGCGATGCGCTTCGGGCTCGACCGGCCGGCGAATTTCGAGGGCAGCTGGCACCTCCGCGTGACGCGGTCGCTCGAGGAGGTCGCGAAGACCGCAGCCATCGACAAGTCGCAAGTTCTCGCGACGCTCGACAAAGCTCGAGCGAAATTACTGCAGACGCGCGATGCACGGATCTGGCCCGGCCGCGACGACAAGATCCTGACCAGCTGGAACGCGTTGATGATCCGCGGGCTCGCGATCGCGTCACGCAGCTTGCAGCGACCGGAACTGGCTGACGCGGCGGCCGCGGGCGTCGACTTCATCCGCGACCGGCTCGTCGTCGACGACCGGCTGCTCGCGACGTGGAAGGACGGCCGCGCGCGCTTCGCGGCCTACCTCGACGACTACGCGTTCCTGCTCGACGCCACGCTGGAGCTGCTGCAGGCGCAATGGGACACGAAGCACCTCGGTTTCGCGACCTGGCTGGCGAACCGCCTGCTCGCCGACTTCGCGGACGCCGAGGCCGGCGGGTTCTTCTTTACCGCGAGCGATCACGAGACGCTGATCCACCGCAGTAAGTCGATGTCTGACGAGGCGGTGCCGTCCGGCAACGGCGTCGCCGCGCTCGCGCTGAATCGACTCGGTCACCTGCTCGGCGAACCGCGTTATATCGACGCGGCGGCCGCGACGGTGCGCGCAACCGGCGCCGCTCTGCTCGACTACCCGCACGCGCACGCGTCGATGATCACCGCGCTCGACGAAATACTCGACCCGCCCGAGATCGTCGTGATCCGCGGCGAACGCGCCAGGATCGACGAATGGCGGACCGCGCTCGGCGCGGTCTACGCGCCGCGCCGGCTGCTGCTCGCGATTCCCGCCGACGAGAGCGGGCTACCCGACGCGCTCGACGTGCGGAAACCGGGCGCGGACACCGTCGCGTATGTCTGCCGCGGCACCGCATGCACGGCGCCGCTGACGAGCCTCGACGCGCTCGCGGCCGAACTGAAAGAATCAAACTAAGCTAGACCGAGATCGGCAGCGTCCGAATGCGCCGGCCGGTCGCGGCAAAAGCCGCGTTCGCAATCGCCGGCGCAATCGGCGGAGTGCCGGC
The DNA here is from genome assembly GCA_051008895.1 of Gammaproteobacteria bacterium. GTDB lineage: Bacteria > Pseudomonadota > Gammaproteobacteria > Steroidobacterales > SMWD01. The sequence goes on from JBPCXI010000089.1 coordinate 7,315, forward strand.
TTCGCCGATCCCGCCGGGGCTGTCCGCCCCCTCGAGAATGTGCACTTCGATAGCCGGCGCAGCGGCCATCCGCACCACGCGGTAGTCGTGGAAGTTGCTCTGCCGCACGCGGCCTTCGTCGAATTCGATCCCGCCGTAGAGCGCGGCAGACATGCCGAAGATAATTCCGCTCTCCATCTGCTGACGCACGATGTCCGGATTGATCGCGACGCCGCAGTCGATGACGCAGGTCACGCGATGCACGCGCAACTTGCCCGTACCGACCGACACCTCGGCAACCTGCGCGACGACGCAGTCGTACGCCGCATGTATCGCGACACCATGATAACGGCCCTCCGGCGCCGCGCCCCAGCCGCACGCGTCGGCGAGACGATCGAGCACTGCCAGGTGCCGGGGACTGTCGGCAAGACGCCGCTGGCGAAACTCGATCGGGTCCGCGCCTGCCGCATGCGCAAGCTCGTCGATGAAACACTCGACCGCGAACGCATTCGGATGATTGCCGACCGAACGCCAGATGCCGGCCGGTATGCCGGAATCCAGGCCGCGCACAGCGACGCGTACGTTCGGTATCTCGTACGGCATCGTCCTCGAGCCGTCCCGCGCCTGCACCGGTCCGATGAAACGATCGAGGGCCACCAGCAGCCAGTCCGCCAGCTTCGCGGACACGCCTGCGGGCAGGGTCTCGGGCAATACGGTCGCGAGGACCGTGGGCATCAACTGGTCGCCGGTGTTCGGCAACACGAGCCGGTGCTCCCACGCGACGAGCTCGCCGTCGTCGTCCAGTGCCGCACGTAATCGGTGCATGCTCGCGGGGTGAAACCAGTCGTGACGCATGTCGTCCTCGCGGGACCACAGCAACCTGATCGGCCGACCGACCTCGAGCGCGATCTCGGTCGCCTCGACGACGAAGTCGTTCATGATGCGGCGGCCGAATCCCCCGCCCGCCGGCAAGACGTGCACGTGCACCGCCGCGCGCGACAGGCCGGTCAGGCTTGCGACCACCTCGCGCGTCATGTCCGGTGACTGCGACGGTACCCAGACGTCGCAACGCTCGGCCTGTACGTGCACCGTCGCGTTCATCGGCTCCATCGTCGCGTGCGCGAGAAACGGCAGTGCATATTCGGCCTCGACGACCCGGTCGGCGACCGCGAGTGCGGCGTCTGCATCGCCGTCGTTGCGTGCGTTGATCATGTCGTTCGCGTCGAGGACCGCGCGCTGTTCGGCATGGACGCGCTTGACGTTCAGGTCGCCGAGTGGACTCGGCGACCAGTCGATATCGAGCTCGCGCGCAGCGCGCCGCGCATGCCAGAACGTATCTGCGCAGATCGCAATGCCAGCGCCGATGCGCACGACATCGTGCACGCCTGGCAGTGACTCGACGTCGGTGTTATAGCGGCGGAGTCGTGCACCGATCGACGGCGGGCGCACCACGACGGCTGTGAGCTGATCGGGCAGGCCCATATCAAAACCGTAGGTCGTCGTACCGGTTACCTTGTCCGGCACATCCGGCCGCGGCACCGATTGTCCGATCACGGTGAATTGCTCACGTTGCTTCAGCTCGCTGACACGCGGCACCGGCATCTGCGCCGCCGCGTCGACGACGTCGGCGTAGGCCAGCGTCTCGCCGGTGACCGTGTTGCGCAATACCCCGCCACCGGGTGTTTCGACAGCATCCATGTCGATGCCCCAGCGCTCGGCCGCAGCGCGTCGAAGCATCTCGCGGGCGGTGGCGCCGACCCGGCGCAGCTTCTTCCAGCGCCGGCGCATCGACTGACTGTCGCCGGTCGTCTGCGACGGGTCGCTGAACAGAGAATGCACGGGCGCGTGTCGGAGGGTGATGTCGCGGGGGTCAACGCCGAGCTCCTCGGCGACCAGCGTCGCGAAGCCTGTCATGACGCCCTGCCCCATCTCGAGCTTGTCGACCTGCACGATGATCCTGCCGTCCGGGCGCAGCTGCAGCCACGCGTTCGGCTCCAGCGTCGACGGATCGTCGTCGACCCGCGCGTCGTCACCGCCGAACCACGCGAGCGCGAGGCCGCCGCCGGCGACCGTGGCTGTGCCGATCAGCACACGCCGACGCGTCAGCAGGCGGTCGGTATTGTCCTCTTCGGTCATGTTTCCGGTGGCCGTCGCTACCAGGGAATGATCTTGCCGTCAGTGTTCACGATTTCGCCCGCGTCGTCGAGCGACAGCTGCGCGATGTGCGCGGCCATGCCGGCGACGCTCTCCTCGGGCGTCAGCGACTTGCCGCGCCAGCCCGAGTCATACAACAACTGCGTACCGACCATGCCCGGCGATACGAGCGCGACGACGATGCCGCGGTTCTTCAGGTCGGTGCGCATGCCACGCATTACCATGTTCAGACCGGCCTTGCTGCTGCGATAGTAATAGAAGCCCGGCATCTTGCCGGTCATCTTGATCGAGCTGAGTCCGCTCGTCAGCGCGACGATTTTTTTCTGTTCGCTCGCCGCGACGTGCTCGGTAAATGCCTCGGACATTTTCATCGGCGCGTACAGGTTGATCGCCATGACCTGCTCGAACAGCTCGTAGTCCAGGCCGCCGATCTGCTGCTCGGGCAGGCTGCCGAGTATCGCCGCATTATTGATGAGCAAATCTATCGGCTGGTCGCGATAAAGCCTCGCAAGCTCGTCGATTCGAGCGTGGTCAGTAACGTCGAGCTGCTCGATCACGACATGCGGGAACTCGGCCTGCACCGCCTTCAGGTCGTCGGCCAGGTTCGGCTTGCGGCATGTCGCGATCACGTTCCAGCCCGCGGCCGCATAGTGCTGCACGAAACCGAGCCCGATGCCGCGATTCGATCCGGTCACCAGCACCGTCGGCCGGTCCGGGTCCAGATCCGCGCCGAATGTCGGGGCGGGCGACAATGTCACGAAACACAGGATCAGTGCCATCAAGGCTGTCGGCGCGCTTTTCATCTTCGAATTTCCGTGTTGCTGGCGTTGCGGACACATATTCTAGACGGGTTGCCGGGCGCCGGCGTACGCCTGACAATGCCCTTGATCATCAGGCAGTTGAACGAGGCGGATGGCGGGGGAACAGATGCAATACGAGAAATCGACGCGAGTGACGCGCCGCGCCTTTGTCGGCGCTCTAGGCGCGACCGTGATCGGCACGGCCGCCGTCGGCACGGGCCGCACGCTGCGCGCCGCCGAACCGGCGAACGTGATCGTGCTGGGCGCCGGCCTGGCCGGGCTGTACACGACGATGCTGCTTGAGGAACAGGGCGCGGGCGTGACGCTGCTCGAGGCGTCCGACCACGTCGGCGGCCGTGTGCAGACGCGCAACATCGGCGGCACCCTGCATGAACTCGGTGCGAGCGACATCGGCGTGATGTACGCGCGCGTGCTCGACATGATGCAACGCCTCGATCTGGAGCGCGTGCCGAGTTCAATTCGCCTCAAGCCGTTCAGCTATCACGTGCGCGGCGCGTTGCTGCGTGACGACGAATGGGCGTCGTCGGATGCAAACCTGACTGTCGGCGACGAGCGCGCAATCGCGCTGCCGCGGCTGCAGTCACAGCTGCTGAACCAGCACAACCCCTTGTCCGAACTCGACGACTGGCTCGCGGTGGAAAATCGCAATCTCGACGTGCCCATCGCGGCGCTCCTCAAACAACAGGGCGTTTCCGACGAGGCCATTCGGCTGTTCGGGGTGACTTACAACGGCATTGGCATGGGGCGGACGTCGGCGCTGCAGCTGTTTCGTGACGCGACGCGGACGAAGTTCGGCATCGACGCATTCATGCGCATGAAGGCGGCCGGCCAGGACGTCGCGCCGCTGAGCCAGGTCAAGGGCGGCATTCAGCGGCTGCCGGAAGCGATGGCCGCAAGCCTTAAGACCGAGGTCCGCTTCGGCCAGGCCGCGGCGACGATCGAGCACGACGCGACCGGCGTCGAGGTGACCTGCGTCGACGGCAGCCGCTATCGCGCCGACCTGCTCGTCGTGGCCATGCCGCTGACGGCGCTGCGCCGAGTGTCCATCTCGCCGGCGCTGTCGCCGGACAAAGCCGCCGCGATGGCCGAGATGCAGTACTACTCGGTGACCAAGTTCTACCTGCGGCCGAAGTCTAAATTCTGGGAGGCCGATGGCTACGGCCCGAGCATGTGGACCGACGGCCCGCTCGAGCGCGTGTTTGCGCTGACCGACGCAAACGACGACGTGCACACGCTGCTCGTCTGGATCAGCGGACAGGGCGCGCGGCGCATCGACCAGTACGACCGGCAAGGCGCCGAACGACTCGTACTCGATACGCTCGCGCGAATTCGCCCCGCGTCGAAAGGTCAGGTCGACGTCATGCACCATCACTCGTGGGGCCAGACGGCATATATCGGCGGCTGCGGCCATACGTACTCCGCCGGCCAGGTGAGCCGCTTCGCGACGTCGCTGCCCGACGCCGAGGGCCGGATTCACTTCGCCGGCGAACATACCCGGCGGCGCGAATTCGGCATGGAATCGGCGATGGCCTCCGCCGAACGGGTCGTCGGCGAGATCCTGTCCGCCACATGAATGCTTTACGACCCGTAAATGACATCCGTGAGCCGACGGGGACATTCTGCTTTTCTCCGCCTGGCGGAGAAAAGCAGAATGTCCCCAAATTGCCCACTGAGGATTCGAATCTATGTGGATAAGAAAAAGCCACAAGGACCAGCTCGCTGGAACCAAACTGCCGCTGCCGACGCAGGTTATCTCCAACGAGGAGTTCTACCCGATGCCGCAGACCGTCGATCAGAAGACGGTCGAGGCCCTGATCCTGTCGATGGCCGACGAGTACGCGCTGAAGCTCGGCATGAGCCGGCGCAGTTTCCTCGCGTCGACCGGCGGCATGGCCGCCGCGTTCCTCGCGATGAACGAGGTCTTCGGCGAATCATTCAAGGTCAGCGAAGCCGAGATCACCGAACCGGGTGCGTTCACGGAACAATGGCCGAAGGACCAGTTCATCTTCGACGTGCAGACGCATCATGTGAAGGATTCGATCAAGGGTCCGACAGCGTTTCGCAAAATGACCGGCAAGCTAGGCCTGAATCCGGAACTCGCCGGCGTGAAGCCGGCCGACGACGCACTGCATCGCTCTAACTTCTACAAAGAAATCTTCTTTGACAGCGACACGGTGATGGCGATGATCACCGGCGCGGTGATCGGCGACCGCGACCACTGGGCGCTGCCACCGAAGGAAATGGTCGTAACGCGCGACCTGATCAACGAGTCCTCCGGATCGCAGAGAATGCTGAGCCACGGCCTCGGCGACCCGACGATGGACGGCGCGCTCGACGACCTCGAATACCAGGTCAAGGAGCTCGGCGTCGACGGAGTCAAGTTCTACCCGGGCAACCCGACCGGGCCGTGGCGCCTCGACGACCCGGAGATCGCGTACCCGTACTTCGAGAAATGCCAGGAGCTCGGGATGAAGAACCTGAGCTTCCACAAGGGCCTGCCGCTGCCGGGCCGGCCGCCCGAGGGCAAGCCGAGGGGCTGGTACTGGATGCCGGACGACATCCCGCAGGCCGCCAAGGACTTCCCTGACCTGAACTTCATCATTTACCACTCGGCGATGGCGAACATGGTGGCGACGCTGCCGCCGGGCAAGACCGGCATTGGCGAGGACGGCTACATCGAGTGGACGACCGACCTGGTCAAGTCGATGAAGGACGATCCGTCGCTGACGAACGTTTACGCCGAGCTCGGCACCGTATTCGCATTCACCGTCGTCACGCACCCGGAGATCACGGGCCACCTGCTCGGCCAGCTGTTCGACGGCTTCGGCGCGGAACGAATCCTGTGGGGCACCGACTGCATCTGGTGGGGCTCACCGCAGTGGCTGATCGAGGCGTTCCGACGGTTCCAGATCCCGGAAGCGCAGCAGGAGCAGTTCGCCTATCAGGCGATCAGCGACGCGGATCGCGAGCTGATCTTCGGGTTGAACGCGGCCGGACTGTACGACATCGATGTCGACGCGGTGCGCAAGGCGGTGCCCGGAGACAAGCTGACTGCAATGAAGGCCGCGTATCACGAGGCCGGTCCCGAACCGAGCAATACCGCCTACGGGTGGGTGCTCGCGTGATGACCGCACCGCACGCGACCGGGGGCGGATCGCCCCGAAGTCGCTCCCCGATACACGCTTTGTTCGGGGCGATCCGCCCCCGGTCAATTGCGGCCGCCGCCATGGTCACGCTCGTGGTGTTGCTGGCAATCCCGAGTGTCCATGCGGGTGTGCCCGCGCTGACCAGCAATAACTGCGTGCCGGGCGGTGAGCTGAGGGGAAACCCGGAGATCGGCCAGGAGCTGCATGTCGAGAACTGCGCCGAGTGCCACGGCTACGACGGCAAGGCCGAGGTCATCGTCATGCACATGGACGAGCCGCCGCGCGACCAGACCGACGTTGATTACATGACGTCGCTGAACGACCAGTTCCTGTATCTCGCGATTTGCAGCGGCGGCGAGGCGGTCGGCCGCTCGATCGTGATGCCGGGTTGGGGCGACTACTTCACCGACCAGGAGATCAAGGATCTGGTCGCATGGATCCGCACGTTTTCAGGCACCTAGAAAATGGGGACATTCTGCTTTTTCTCAAAAAGCAGAATGTCCCCAATAGATAACGATGGAACTCGATCTTAAGAACATACCAAAGCTGGAAGTCGAGGATTTCGGCGCGTTCACCGCGCACCCGGTCACCGGCACGTTCGCGGCCAATATTACCGGCCTGCAGCTCGCCGACGTCATCGACGACGACGAACTATTCTCAGCGCTGCACGACGCGTGGATCAAGTACCAGGTGCTGTTCTTCCGCGAGCAGGAGCTGACGCCGGAACAACATCTCGCGGTCGGCGAGCGTTTCGGCGAAATCCAGCAGCAGGGCTATGCGCCGAGCCTCGAAGGCCACATGGGCGTCTGGGTGCAGGAATACCCGGATTTGTATAAGGGTGTCGTAGCCGACATCAACTGGCACGCGGACAGCTCGTTCCGCTCGGTGCCGACGCGCGGTTCACTTTTGTATGCGCTCGACGTACCGGTCAGCGGGGGCGACACGACCTGGGCGGATCAGTGCGCGGCCTATGACAATCTGTCTTCGCAGTGGCAGGCGTTCGCCGCTAGCCTGACCTGCGTGCACGACAACTTGTGGAAGAACTGGCGCCGCGTGCTCGAGCAAAACGGCGGCAAGGCGATGGAAGAGGTCCGCAAGTTTCTGCCGCCGTCAGAGCATCCGGTCGTCTGCACGCATCCCGAATCCGGACGGAAGTTCCTGTTCGTGTCCGAATTGATGAGTCGCGAGATCGTCGGCATGAACGAGCGCGAGAGCCGCGCGGTGCTCGATTTTCTGCACGCCGAACAAACCCGCCCCGAATACCAGGCGCGCTTCCACTGGGAGCCGAAATCGCTGGTGCTGTGGGACAACTTTTCGACGCTCCACCGGGGCATCTTCGACTTCGGCCAGCAGCACCGGCTGATGCACCGGGTCTCATTTAATACCGCGTGGATCTGAGCCGCCGGCGATAAACTGAACGGAACCTGAACAGCGAAAAATCGCCTGCTATGGTGACCATAGAGTGACCGCGAACGATCCGATATATATTGCGTTCCGGGTCGGGTTTGCCGTTAAGATAGGCACACGTCCCGGGGCACGAATTCACGGGCCACGATTTCAGGGCCGCCGCGCGAGCAAGAACGCAGCGCCTGTCGATGGGGGACATGATTTTCATTCTTGAATTATCAGAGGTTTGCGAGATGAAGAAGTTTTTGATTGCACTGTCCATGACGATCGCGATGTCCATGTCGGGCAACGTATTCGCCGGCGCGCACGACGGCGGCGGCGGTCCGAAAGCAGCCGGCGACGGTCACTGCAACTACACGCAGGAGAACATGTTCGCCGGGCCGTTCAAGGTCTGCCAGATGCCGACCGACGCGGCGCTGTGTGAGGAGTTCGGCAACGCCGACGACAACGCGGACGCGGTGCAGGGCGAAGGCGAGTGCTCGATGGAGGGCGCGGTCGGCACCTGCGATATGGGCGTGTCGAAAATGGTCTATTTCGAAGGCGACCCGGGCGGCCTCGAGATCGGCTGCGGCTTCCAGGGCGGCGAGTGGATCAACGCCGAGTGATGTGACACGAACCGCAACGTGTCGGGAAAAGACGGGCTCCGGCCCGTCTTTTTTTTGCCGGAGGAATTGCGTGCCTAGCCGAAGATTGCTTTCAAAATAAAGAAGAACACGATCGCGAGCACACCGCCGATCGGAATCGTGATAATCCAGGACAGGAAGATGCGGCCAACGACCGACAGGTCGATCGCCGAGATTCCGCGCGCGATGCCAACGCCGAGGATGCCGCCAACCAGCGTGTGGGTCGTCGAGATCGGGATGCCGGTGCCGGATGCCAAAACAATGGTCGTTGCGGCGCCGAGTTCGGCCGCGAAGCCGCGGCTCGGCGTCAGGTGAGTGATCTTCGTGCCGACCGTCGCGATGACGTGACGTCCGTAAGTCGCCAGGCCGACGACAATACCCATGCCCCCGAGCAACAGGATCCAGATCGACACCGGCGATTTCTGCCCGACGACACCTTCCTGCGCAATACTGAACACCGCGGCGACGGGCCCGATGGCGTTCGCGACATCGTTCGAACCGTGTGCGAACGCCATACCACAAGCCGTGACGACCATCAGCACCGCGAACACGCGCTCCACGGTGAAGTAATGAAACTTCTTCTCCGCCTTGCGGTTCGGCTCGATGCGGTCGACGAATATCTTGCCGATTAGTGCCACGATCACGCCGAACCCGGCCGCAATCATGTAGCTCTGCGTCGTCGTCACGTCCAGGCCGACGTGCTTCAGGCCCTTGAAAAGTGTTACCAGACTCATGATGAACGCGGCCAGGAAAATGTAGACAGGCACCCAGCGCTTCGCGCGGACCAGCGGGTCGGGGCGCTGCAGGATCAGCCACTGCACCGAGCTGAACAGCAGGTACGACAGCGTGCCGGCCAGCAGCGGCGACGCGACCCAGCTCGCGGCGATGCCGCCAACCTTGCCCCAGGCGACCGAGTCGAAGCCGATGCCGACGACCGCGAAGCCGATGATCGCGCCGACGATCGAGTGCGTCGTCGATACGGGCCAACCACGCCGGGACGCGATCAGCAGCCACAGACCAGCGGCAAGCAACGCTGCGA
>JBPCXI010000090.1:0-5769 GCA_051008895.1 Gammaproteobacteria bacterium
TCCTTATCATGGGTGCACCGCTCGTCACCGGGTTCCTGTTCGGCATCCAGGCCACGGCCGGACTGCTGGCCGGCTCGCTGGTCGCCGGCGGCGTTTTCGCGATCTCGTCGTCAAATTCCGGCGGCGCCTGGGACAACGCCAAGAAGTACATCGAAGCCGGCAATCTCGGCGGCAAGGGCACCGAAAATCACAAGGCGGCGGTCGTTGGCGATACGGTGGGCGATCCGCTGAAAGACACGTCCGGCCCGTCGCTGAATATCCTGATCAAATTGTCGGCCATTCTGTCGCTCGTCTTCGTACCGTTCTTCGTACAGTACGGCGGCATCCTGCTGAACTGATGTAGGAGCGACGCCCTGCGGAACCAAAAAAAGCCCGGCCATGTGCCGGGCTTTTTTTTGCCTGATCGCTACGAGTTGATCGGAGGCTCGAAGGACTGCGCCTCGTCCGCGCTGATGCCGGGCAAGCCGTCGATACTGCGCGGGTTCACCTCTTCCAGGTAGTCGCGAATGTGTTGCGCACCGTGCTTGCGCATGTATTCCGGCGACGTCGGCCGCTGACCGACGTAGTTATGAAACGGCACGCCGAAGCCGCAGGAATCGGAGATTCGCGTCACGTCGACGCGAATGATCGAGCGTACCCCAAGATCGCTGCGATCAAAGTGTGCGGCCAGCGCGCCGAAATCACTATCGCTCGGCATTACGACCGTGCCGGAGCCGTGGAATCTGAATATCTTCGGCGGTCCGGTAAATGCGCACATCATGATCACGATCCGCCCGTTCTCGCGCAAGTGCGCGATCGTCTCGACGCCGCTGCCGCCGTAGTCGAGAAATGCGAGCGTGCGATCCCCGAGTATGCGCAGCGTGTCGTGCCCCTTCGGCGAAAGATTCACGTGGCCGTCGCCATCCAGCGGCGACGTCGCGACGAAATACATTTGCTGCTTGTCGATCCAGCGCCGGACCTTGGCGTCCATCGACTCGTAGACCTTGCCCATGAAAATTCCCCGAATCCTACGTGTGGTTTACTAAGAAGCGATCTTCAGACCGATGATGCCAACGACGATCAGGCCGACGAAGAAGAAGCGCGCCAGCGTCGCCGGCTCCGAAAACAACATCAACCCCAGGGCGAACGCGCCGACGGCGCCTATGCCCGTCCATACAGCATACGCAGTGCCGATCGGTATCGTCTTCTGCGCCAGCATCAGCAACGCACCGCTTGCGACCATACAAATCGCCGCGAAGCCGATCCAGCCCCAACGCAGCGCGTCGTCGGCCAGGCCGAGTTTCAGGCCGACGGGCCAGCCCCACTCGAAGATCCCGGCGATCATCAGATATATCCAGGCCATGCGTTCGCGCTCCGTTATTCGTTCGACGTTCGTTTCGCGTGCCGCGACGCGCCCGCCAAGCCCTCAAGGCACCGATCGACGATGTCCAGGCCCTCGTCGATAATTTCGTCGCTGGCAGTCAGCGCGACGAGGAAGCGGATAACGTTGCCGCGCAGGCCACAGCGCAGGATCACGAGACCGCGATCCGCCGCGTCGCGTACGATCGCCTGCGCCAGCTCGGCGTCGGGTCGCGCCGCGTCGCCGCCCTCGACGAGTTCGATCGCCAGCATCGCACCCAGTGCGCGCACTTCGCCGATGCAGTCGTAGCGCTCGGCCATCGACAGCAGGCGATCGCGTATACGCTGACCGATTGCGACCGCGCGGTCTGCGAGTCGTTCCTGTTCGATGACATCGATCGCGGCCAGCGCCGCCGCACAGGCAATTGGCGAGCCCGCATACGTGCCGCCCAGTCCGCCCGGTGCCGGTGCATCCATGATCCCGGCCCTGCCGACGAGTGCGGCCAGAGGAAACCCGCCGGCGATGCCCTTGGCCAGCGTCATGATGTCCGCCTCGACGCCGGCGTATTCGAGCGCGAACATACGGCCGGTGCGGCCGAAGCCGGTCTGGATCTCGTCGACGACCATGACGATGCCGTGCTCGTCACAAATGCTGCGCAGCGCGCGAAGGAACTCCGGCGGCGCCGGATAGAACCCGCCCTCTCCGAGGACCGGCTCGATAACAATCGCCGCAATGCTCGCAGGATCGACAACGTCGCGAAACAACGCATCGAGCGCGGCGAGCGAGTCGTCGACACTGACGCCGTGATATGCGATCGGAAACGGCGCGTGATACACATCGGCGGCGAACGGTCCGAAGCCCTGCTTGTAGACTCCTGCCATTCCGGTCAGCGCCAGCGCCATCAGCGTGCGGCCGTGAAATCCCCCGCCGAAAGCGATCAGCCCGGGCCTGCCGGTATGCGCGCGGGCGATCTTGACTGCATTCTCGACCGCCTCCGCCCCGGTCGACACCAGCATCGTTTTCTTGTCGCTCGGCCCGGGCACGATCGAGTTCAGCTTCTCGGCTATTGCTACGGCGGATTCGTACGGCGTGACCATGAAACAGGTGTGGCTGAAGCGGTCGAGCTGTGCCTGTGCGGCGGCCTTGATGCGCGGATGCAGGTGACCGGTATTGAGCACTGCGATGCCGCCGCCGAAATCGATATAGCGCTTGCCCTCGACGTCCCACAGCTCGGCGTTCTCGGCGCGTTCGATATAGATCGGCAACACGCTCGGCAGGCCGCGTGCGATGGCCCGCTCGCGACGGCGGTGCAAACTCTCGTTGTCAGTCACGCCGCCCCCGCGCGCGCAGCGGACGGCATACAGTAACGAAACGTCAGGTTGATACGCGGCTCCCGCACCCGGCGACGCTTCGGCAGCGCGTGTTGCCAGTGGCGCTGCGTGGGCCCGGCCATGATCAGCAGGCTGCCGTGCGGCAGCGGTAACTTTTCAGTGCTCCCGCGTCGATCACGTCGACGCAGCGTAAAGTCGCGCTCGGCGCCGAGGCTGACGCTCGCAATGACCGGCTCATCGCCGAGTTCGGGCTCGTTATCGGCATGCCAACCCATGCTGTCCTCGCCGTCGCGATAGAGATTCACCAGCACCGAGTTGAATCGGCAACCGGTCGCCACACCAACCTGATCCCGAACACGCGCGAGAACATCCGTCCACCGCTGCGGATGCATGCACAGCCCGGACCAGCGATAGTCGGTGCCCGGATCGCCGTACCATTGGTGCAGGCGCGGAATCGGATGACTGCGACCGAACACGCGGATGCGGTCCCGACGCCAGTCGACGCTGTCGCGCAGAGCCGTGAAGCACGTCTGGCCGACGTCGCGCGGCAGGAATCCGCGCGCCATGCGCACGTCGGCGTCCGGCAGGGATATGTGCTCCCATACAGTCATCGCCGGATTGTGGCACAGGTCGGACTAAAGCTTCGCGGGTCGCTGCACGTAGTAGCCCTGGACAAAGTCGACGCCGATGTCGCGCAGCGCGTCGAAATCGGCCTGCTCCTCGACCTGCTCGGCAATCACCTTGAAACCGACGGTCTTCGCGAGGCGCGTGATTGCGGATACGACCTGATGATTCAGGCTGTCGGGCACGAGATCGCGGGTATAGCTACCGTCGATCTTCAGGAAGTCGATCGACAGGTCCTGCAGACTCGCGAACGAGCCGATGCCGGCACCGAAGTCGTCGAGACCGAATTCGCAGCCCATGCCGTGCAGCACCCCGACGAAACGCCGCGCGTGTTCGATGTCTGACATCACCGCAGACTCGGCGATCTCGAAACAGACCTGGCCCGGGTCGACCTGGCTGTGATCGAGGCACTCGACGACAAATTCCAGGAACGTCGCCTCGCCCAGCGTCTGGCCCGACAGGTTGATCGAACAGCTGCGCCCCTCGGGCAGCCGGATCGCGCCCTGCCCCATGGCCGCAAGCGTCGCCTGCACCATCCACCGATCCACGTTGGGCATCAGCTGATAGCGCTCGGCCGCCTTGATGAAATGCTTCGGCATCACGATCTGGCCCTGCTCGTCCTGCAGTCGCAGCAACACTTCGACCGACGGCCCGTCGACCGCATGACCGGATACCGAAATGATCGGCTGCGAGAAGATTTCAAACTGATCGTCTTTGAGCGCGGACTGTAGCAGCCCGAGCCAATGAATCTCGCCACGCTGGCGCGCCGAAACTTCGTCGCGCGCGGAATACACGTGCGCCTGGCCGCGACCGCGCTGTTTGGCGACGTAACACGCGGAGTCCGCCGCGCTGAGTATGTCCTTGATCGAGCCGCTTTCCTTACCGATCTCGACGATACCGATACTGACACCGATCGTGAAAATCTTGTCCTGCCAGACGAACCGGTAGTCGCGCACCGCACGAATGACATCGTCAGCGATCTGCCGCGCTTTCTCGAGCGGACAGCCGATCAGCAGCAAGCCGAATTCATCGCCGCCGAGTCGCGCGCAGAAGTCGGACTCACGCACCTGTTCCTTGATCAGCGCCGAGATCTCGCGCAGCAGGTTGTCGCCGGCCATGTGGCCGCAAGTGTCGTTCACCGCCTTGAACCGGTCGAGGTCGAGATAGCACAGTACGTGCGAGGCATCGCCGTCCCGGACCGCATGCAAAGACGCCTCGACGCGGCGTTCGAATTCGCGGCGGTTGATCAATCCGGTCAGCGGGTCATGCGCCGCCTGATAGCTCATCTGCTGCGCAAGGCCGCGCATCTCGGTCACGTCGTGCATGATCACGACGACGCCGCCGATCGACCCGTCCGGGCCCTTGATCGGCGAAGCGGTCATTTCGATCGACAGCTCGACGTCACCACCGTTGGCGATCATCAGCGCGCGACTGCCCATGCTGATGCGACGGCGATCGGTCAGCGAACGCATGATCGGATCCCCGAGGTCGCGACGGTCGCCCTCGTCAACGAGGTTGACGATGTCCCCGAGCCGCCTGCCGCTGGCCTCGTCGCGCGGCGTGCCGGTCAGTTTTTCGGCCGCGGCATTCATGTAGTCGATCAGACCCTCGGTATCCGACGTAATCACGCCCTCGCCGATCGATTCGAGCGTGAACTGCGCCTGGCGCTTGCTGCGGCCGAGCGCCGCCTCGACGCTCTTGCGATAGCTGATGTTCTGGCCGACGGTCAGGATCGCCGGTTCGCCGCGGTAGTCGATCGTCACGCTGCGCGCCTCGATCCAGATGCCCTGGTCGCCGCCGTTGATCAACTGGATCTCATACGGCTCGGTGGCCGACTCGCCGGCGAGGCTGCCGGCAATTGCCTTGCGCACGAGCGCGCGGTACGCGGGTCGGACCAGGTCGGTCACGTGTCGGCCGACGAGCTGCTCCGCGCCGAGACCCATCGGCTCGGCCGCATTGTCGTTCGCGAATATGATGCGCTCGCGATGCACGAGCACGATGTCGAGCATCGAGTTGGCCAGGCTCTGGAACAACGTTTCGCGCTGGCGCATCTGCGCGTCTTTCGTCGCGAGCGCATCGAAGAGCTGGTTGATCACGCCGCCGAGATCGTCGAGTTCGGGCGGCAATTCGTGGCGCGCAATGCGTTTGCCGAACGCAGCCGCTTCCGCCGACTCGACGACGTCGTCGTGCATTGCAGCAACCTGCCTGGCATAGCGCCGCCGGCGGCGCCAGTACAGCCAGCAGGTAAATGCAAAGCCCAGGCAGGCCAATACCAACAGGGGAATCAGCCAGGCTTCGATCATGCTTTGTAGAATAGCCGATGCCCGCCCCGACCAGCGGATGCATTCACCATAATACGGCTCTCCGCCCGCATCGAGTGGCCACTTGTCTGCCGAAAAAAAACGCACTACGCTTACGCGCGCTCGAGGACCCGTTGATGCAAATTGATTTCGAATTAGCCCGCAGGAACATGAT
>JBPCXI010000091.1:0-3687 GCA_051008895.1 Gammaproteobacteria bacterium
TCGTATACCTTGAAGACCATCACTGTGCCGGCCGGTTCGTCCGGAAGCAGTACGCGACCGCCCGCAACGTGATCTCTGACCTTTTCACCCTTTTGCCAGACCGTCAAAACGTCACCGACGGAAAGTCCGTGGTTGCTGCCGCGGTTCATGACGACGACCTGATACTGGCCGATCTGCGTCACGCCGCCGACCACGGCCATGATCTGACCATCGATGTTGCTCGACGGCGCTTTCGGGAAGAAGTTGAGCGGAATCTCGACCGACGACGGAATCAGCCGGTCACCCTGCTTGGCCTCCTGCTTGGTCGAGATCAAAGCCAACGATGCCGGATCGCCGCTGCGACGAATGATGCCTTCGCCGATCTCTATGCCCTGATAACCGATCAGGTCGCCGTTCTCCGGGTCCCGGAGTTCGTCACCGATGGTCACGACATTGTAAGTCTCGCCCGGTTGCGCGCTCGTGCCCCGCACGTAGACCAGGTTACCTGCTGCAGCAATCAGGTGGTCGCCCTTGGCCGCGACGAGATGAGGCAGCGCATCGACTTCATCGCGCTCGATGACGACGCCGCGGCTGAGGAAAGCGGCCACCGAATCGTAGGAAATACTCGTAATCGCCTCGGTCAACGGCGTGGCCCGGGCTTCGGGCGAAAGCCGATAGCTGGAGCCGCGGACGTTCGTGACGCGCGGGGCGCCGTCGACATAGACGAGGCCAAGCACGTCGCCGGGGTAAATCAGATGCGGATTTTCGATCTGGGGATTGACGAACCAGATTTCGGGCCAATACCAGGGGTCTCTGAGGAACGTCGCCGCAATATCCCAGAGCGTGTCGCCAACCTGAACGACATACTCGTCCGGGGCGTCGTCGGCAAGGCGCGCGCTGTCTTGCGAGAACGCCGCAAGCGAACCCAGGGTGAGAGAGGCGACGAGCGCGATGGCGGTCATCCGGAGACGGTTATTCAGGCAAATTTTGCTGCGGGACATGATTTCCTCGGGCTCCATACTAGGTGCTGAGACCTGTGGCTTTTTAGCGTTGCTATAATATGTCGTTCCGGTGCCGTTGAGACTGCTAATTACGTCACATTTCCGGCCCCAAGCAGCTGTAAAAAGGCGAAATTTCTGGCGGCATTGTCTGATATCTTATTCAATAAAGTCAAACATTTAGGTCGTTTTTGTAGGACTTTACACGAATTGAGTACGGATTTACCTTAGCGAAATTATGGCAAAACTAACGATTTTGGAGTTTCCCGACCCCCGGCTCAGAACCCGGGCGAAGCCGGTCGAGGCCGTCGACGACGAACTGAATGCGCTGATCGACGATATGTTCGAGACGATGTATGCGGCGCCCGGCATAGGACTCGCGGCGACGCAGGTCGATGTGCACAAGCGGCTGCTCGTCGCCGACGTCAGTGCGGACGGGAGTGATCCGCGCGCGCTCATCAATCCCGTGATTGTCGAGAAAGACGGCGTCACGGTTACTGAGGAAGGCTGTCTGTCCGTGCCGGGCTACTACGAGGAGGTCGAACGCGCCGAACATATCCGGGTGCGCTACCTCGATCGTAGTGGCAAAGAAGTCGAAGCGGAGGCGGAAGGGTTACTCGCTGTCTGCATCCAACACGAAATGGATCACCTCGAGGGCAAGCTGTTCGTCGATTATCTGTCCGAGGCAAAACGTCAGCGCATACGCAAGCGTCTCGTCAAAGACAAACGCCACCGGGCCGCAGAGGCGGTGACGCTGTAAGGGCGTCCCTGAAGGAGCCCGTTTTGTGGGGCTCCCCAAGGCGCGATGCCGATTACCATGACCTCCCCCAGAATTATTTTTGCCGGTACGCCGGAGTTTGCGGTTGCTTCGCTCAAGGCGCTGGTCGAGAGTGACGTCGTGCCGCGCCTGGTTCTGACACAACCGGATCGCCGCGCCGGCCGCGGCAAACGACTCACAATGAGCCCCGTTAAACAGTACGCACTGGAACAGCAAATCGAGGTCAGGCAACCTGCGACCTTGCGAGACGAATCTGTCGTTGCAGAACTCGCAGCCCTCGAGCCCGACGTCATGGTCGTTGCCGCCTACGGGTTGATCCTGCCGCAGAACGTGCTCGACATTCCTCGTGCGGGTTGTCTGAATGTGCATGCGTCGTTGCTGCCCCGATGGCGCGGCGCGGCACCTGTCCAGGCGGCCATTCTCGCCGGCGATCGCGAGACGGGCGCATGCCTGATGGCGATGGAGGCGGGTCTCGACACCGGGCCGGTGTACGTCAGCAAATCGATGCGGATCGGCGAGCATGAGACGGCCGGCGAATTGCACGATCGCCTCGCCGCGGCCGGCGCCGAGATGCTGGCGAAAAACATCGACGCCATCGTCGATGGCGAACTCGATGCGACGCCGCAGAACGACGAACGAGCGACCTATGCCGCCAAGATCAAAAGCAACGATGCGGCGCTCGACTGGAGCCGGCCGGCCGTCGACCTGGAACGCCTGGTGCGGGCGTACAATCCAACGCCCGGCGCGTGGTTCATGCTCGACGACCAGCGCATCAAGGTCTGGCAGGCACGATGCATTGCGGCCGTTGACGCGCCACCGGGCACGGTTGTCGCCGCGGAGCAGGATGGCGTCGTCGTCTCCTGTGGTGAAGGCGCGCTGCGGCTCGAGTCCCTGCAACGTCCCGGCAAACGCGCCGTGACCGCCGCGGAATTTGCGGCACGGTTCGATCTGCCGGGCCGGCAGCTGTGAGCGACACGAGAAAGGGTGCCAAGCTGCGTGCGACAGCAGCAGAAATCGTCGACGCCGTCACGACCAACGGGAAATCGCTCGACCGGGAGCTGCGGCAACGAGAAGGGCGCGTCGCTCCTGACGACAGGTCGTTGCTGCGGCTGCTTTGCTTCGGTTCATTGCGCCAACACTGGCGGTTGCGATTCTGGATCGACAGCCTGCTCGATCGGCCATTGAAAGCCCGCGACAGCGTCGTGAATGCGCTGCTCGCGATCGGCCTGTATCAGCTCAACGAAACTCGCATACCGGATCACGCGGTCGTTTCGCAAACGGTCGAAGCCACGCGATTTCTGCGCCGCCCAAAACTCGCGCCGCTGGTCAACGCGATTCTGCGTCGCGCGTCGCGCGACCGGATTTTCGAACAACTGCCGTCTAACGACGAGGCTTCACACGATCACCCGCAGTGGCTTCTCGATACCTTGCGGGCAGACTGGCCCGCAGATTGGGCCGACATCGTCGCCGCGAATAACGCTCGCGCGCCGATGTGGCTGCGCGTGAACCCGAGGCACGGCTCTGCGTCAGACTATGTCGCGCGGCTCGCGGCGGCGGGCGTCGACGGCGAGCTTCTGCCGGCGGCGCCGCAAGCGGTCCGCCTGCTGGACCCGGTGCCTGTCGATTCCCTGCCGGGGTTTGCCGACGGGCATGTATCGGTGCAGGATGCGGCGGCGCAGCTCGGGGCGCCGTGGTTGCTCGAAGATAACGCAGGCCGTGTGCTCGATGCCTGCGCAGCGCCTGGCGGCAAGAGCGGTCAGCTGCTGGAACTGGGCGCCGAGCGGATCGATCTGACCTGTGTGGACATCGACGCGTCGCGACTCGAAGGCGTGTCGCAAAACCTCGATCGGCTGGGATTCAATGCAACCCTTATCGCTGCCGATGCATCGAACCCTAAGGAGTGGTGGGATGGCGAGAGTTTCGATGCTGTCC
>JBPCXI010000092.1:0-24357 GCA_051008895.1 Gammaproteobacteria bacterium
ACTTCATACGGCACGCAGCGGTCCTTGAAAGTAAACGGCGGCGGACCGTCGGCGAACGCCGATATCGGGACAACCATCAGCAACAAGAGTTTTGCGTGCGTCAGCACGCGCGCGACCGCAACCGGGAAAACGCGCTTATCTCGATCGTTTTTCATCTCTTTCTCCCTGCGGGCCGTCGCGTATCCTCGGCCCAAGGTCAATTCTTCGGTTCGTGATCTCATTGCAGGAAATTCTCCTGATCAATGCACGGCGCGGAATTCGCCAAACGTCCGCCCGCGCCAACAGCCTGGATCAGCTCGAGCTGATCCGTCGACTGGCCCGGATTCTTGTTGTCCGGCGTCACGAATCCGCCATCACCGCGCGCACCGTCCGCGATCCGGATCTCCGGATGATCGAACGGCGCCAGTTCACAGCGCACCCGCTCGTCGGTGAACGACTCGAGGAACGCGACGAGGTCGTCGAGATCCTGGTCGCTCAAGCCCAGCGGATGGATGTTCGGCGCGAGATCGCCGAGGTTCTCAACCGCGAAGTCGCCGCCGCGGTTGTAGAACTCCATGACCTGCCTGAGCGTCAGCTGGCCGCCGTTGTGGAAGAACGGTGCAGTCAGCGTGACATTGCGCAGGTGCGGCACCTTGAACGCGCCGTCGACGGCCTTCGGCATGTTCGAAATCGCGTCGAAATTCGCCAAGTTCGGGATGAAAAACGGCGGAGAGCCGACCGGATCGTACGCCGGCACCGCATCGTCGCCCCGGCCCGGCCGCGGCGGGAAAAATTGCGGCGCTAGATTGAACTCCGGCGGCATGAACCAATTGAAGCCGGCGAATTCGCAGGTTGCCTGGTCGGCCATATCGAACGGCGGCGGCGCCGGATCGAATGGCGGGAACGGCAGCGAGCAATAGTCATTGCCGAATTCGGGGTTCGCCTCCAGACGGTGCGTCAGCCAGGCGTAGCCGTCGAAACCGCCCGGGAAGAACACGGCATCGCCATACCAGTTAAACGGCTCCGCGACGCGCGAGAAATTCAGACTCTTGATCGCGTCGACGTCCGCGGCCGGCGTTCCCAGCAGCTGGTTAATCCACTGCTGCGTGAATGACAGCGGCACACCGAACGGGTCGTCGGCGCCGACTCCGGGGTCCTCGGCCGTCGGACGGACACCGATGTTATAGAACGCGGTGTCGTAGACCGTCGGCACTTCCAGCGTGAAGTCACCGGCGATCGCGCCGGACGCCAGCGTCACACCGTAGGCCGGCGGAATCGGGTAACAGACCGGGCACGGCGCCGGTGCGCCGGCAAAAATCACCTGCTTGACCTCGGCCGTGTCTGTGCCGACGCCATTGTCAACGATCGTAATCTCGAGCTCGAAAGGCGGACCGCAGTCGACGCGGAACACCGCGTCCCTGGTACTCGTATCCGCAAAGTCGGACGGCCCCGGTGGCTCGGGCGGGATGCCGGATCCCGGCGTCGGCGGCGGCTGGGTCCGATCCTGGTTCATCAGGAAGGACCGGACCGCGCAGGCGCCGCCATTTAGCGTGATCTCGCCACCGACCGCGGCCGGATAAATGCTTGGCAGGCCGCGCGAACCGGCCGTACCGTCGATCGCGAAGGCGCCGACCGTGCCCGACCCGCTGATGAAATACTGGAACAGGTTCTCGGCGATGTTGACGCCGTCACCTCGACGCATGCGTTCGACGAGCTGCTCCCGTTCCGGGAACTCGCCGGACTCTTCTTCCTCGGTGAACGGGAACGTCGCCGTCGTGAACAGCGGCCCCTGATGACAGGTGCTGCAGTTGCCGCGCGCACCGACCGTGTTCGTGAAGAACAGGTTCATGCCGCGCATCTGCGCCTCGGTCAGGATACCTTTGGTATTCGTGACGACAGGCGCCCGCCCGCCGGGTGCCTCGGCCCACTGGTCATACGGCGCGTCGTCGGACACCAACGTACGCAGGTACGCCTCTATCGCCAGCCCCCAGATCAACGAGAAGTTCGCCTCCATCAGCGTGTACTCGTCGGTATTCGCGGGCGTGCCGCTACCGACCTCGTTCTTGTCGACGTCGAAAAGCTTGTCTGAGTCCCAGAAGCGATCCGAGATCGCCGCCTCGATCAGGGTCGAATACGGAATCCCATTGTTGCCGGGACCGTCCAGGCCGTCCTTCGGGTGGGCGGACATCGGCCCCAGCACGCTGTCCTGCGGGTGCACGCGCTGGCCCGTCAGCGCCTCGGCGGTAACCATCTTCTTGCCGATCTTGAGGAAGTTGCGGCTCGCCAGCGTCACCAGATCTGTGCCGCAGGACATTTCGAAATCGCTGCTCGGCGGCCCGACGGACTGAGATGCGAGACTCCCATTCTCAAACGCGACCTGGATCTCCGCGACGTTGGCGCCTTGCTTCTCGAGGATACGCGCGGCCGCGTTACGCTGACCGAACGGATCGACGCCATTGAAGATGTTGTTCGCCCGGCCGTCCCAGAAGTTACGGTGATTGAATGCCGCGTTGATCACCGTCGGCGTGTTGCGCGGCTCGACCCGGCGCACGTTGATGTTGTTCAGGTGAAAACCGAGCGGATCCGGGCTGACAATCGTGCAGTCGTCGTCCGACCGTCCGCCGGCTTTCTTCCCGCCCATGTTCGGTGCCCCGGGGATCACATCGTTGAACGTCGCCGCGAACGTGCCCTGCGACGACGTCACTTCGTCGGTGTCGAACAGCACTGCCGAGTCGCGGTCAGCCGGGTCCGCAAGTTGATGAAACGGAAAATCACCGGCCGCAAGCGTGTAATTCGGCCCGCCTGTACCGGTCGCCGTCGGATCGAACACCCCGTTGCCGCCCTTGATGCCCGGGCTCAGCTGGTTCGTCTCGCGCGCGTCCGCCCCCGCGTGATAGTGACAGGTCCCGCATGCGACGCCGTCACTGCCGACCTGCATATCCCAGTAAAAGGCCTTGCCGAGCGCGATCGCGGCTGCTTCGTCCTTGATGAAGCCGTTCGTGCCGTCGGGCGTGCTTTCGTCGACGACCGGCAGACCGGAAATCGTCTCGACGATCGTCGGCAGGTCGAGTTCCTTCGCCGACGGCGGTGGATCGGTTGGCGTTTCGATGAACTGCCCGAGCGCTGTCGTCGCGGCAAACGACGCGAGCAGGGCATATACGCGCGGCAAGGACGGGTTCATGATGTGTCTCCCCATGCATGACCATCCCTGGCAGGACTGCGAAGCGTCAAGGCCGGCGCTTCGTTCGTGCTCCGCCGGGAACGCATCATGGCGACGCGACTCCCGATCCGGAACTTGATTCTAGTTGACATTAATTAACAGTTACGCCGGACGCGCGCAACAGAGGCGCGGGGGTTCTACATCGGCCCGGAGAAAGGTTCGACGTTCAGAACCCAATCAAAAATTGGTCGCAAGGTACCGAATGAAAAGCACAATAACCTGGTGCCTCGATGGCATCATCAGGCGCCAGCGGCGCACAGCGTGAATACGCCAATCGACGCTGGCGCCGCTGGTCGGTCGCCAACACTAGTAATCTTTGACGTTGATGATGATTTTGCCGACCGCGCGTTCAGTCTGACTGCGTTCGTGCGCGGCGCGAATTTCGGCGAGCGAAAAATCGCTGTCGATCACCGGTCGCAGCTCGCCCTGCTCCACCCACTGCGACAACAGGTCGAGATCCGCGGCCAGCGGCGTCCAGGCGACGAAGTAACCCTTGCCGTTCTCGCGCGTCGTCTGGCCCGGGATAAAGAAGTCGATGCCCGGTACGGGCACCAGCGTCAGGTAGACACCGTCGTCGGCCAGCGACTGCAACGCATGGTTCAAGTCGAGCGCGCCGACAGCGTCATAGATGATGTCGTAGGTGTCGTCGTCGCGGAGCACGTCCTCGGACGTGTAGTCGATGACCGCGTCGGCACCGAGCTCGCGCACCAGGTCGGCGTTTTTCGCGCTGCAGACACCGGTGACATGGGCGCCCATATGCTTCGCGATCTGGATTGCGAATACGCCGACGCCGCCGGACGCGCCGACGAGCAGCACACGATCGCCCGACTTGATGTCGCCGCAATCGCGCAGGCCATACAGCGGCGTCAGTCCGGCCAGCGGTATGCCGGCCGCCTCGCGATGCGTCAATGACGCCGGCTTGTTCGCCACCGTCGACGGATTCAGCGCGACGAACTCGGCGTAGCACTTGCCCGCGCCGTTGTCGGAGCGCGCATAGACCTCATCCCCGACCGCTAAACCGCTGACGTCCGCGCCGACTTCGACGACGACGCCCGACGCGTCAAGGCCCAGGACCATCGGAAAGTCATTGCCGTAGCGCGCGGCCATCATGCCCTCACGAATCTTCCAGTCGATCGGGTTGACCGCGGCCGCATGCACTTCAACTAGAACCTGGCCCGGATCGATTGCCGGTTTCGGTATATCGCGAACTTCGAGATGCGCCGCCGGGCCGAATGAATCGATAACCGCCGCTTTCATGAAGACACCTCGATTTCCGCCTTGAATCCGAACCAGCGACTGTTGTCGATCAGCCGGATCCATGTCGGTGCGAGCCGATACAGGTTTGCGGCCTTCAGCCGCTCCGCGATCGTGCGCTCGTCGTCACTCTTGGGCGCCTCGAACAGCGTTTTGACGTCATGAAACTTGCCGAGGTAATGGCCGAGTGCGGTGATTCGTTCGGTGCCCGTGACGATCGAGACGCGCCCCTCTATTTGCAGCCCCTTCACGTCCGTCCACGCGCCGCTGTCCGCATTGACCGTGGCTACCGCGTCGGCCGACTCTTCTATATGCCGCGCATGGCGCGTGCGGTAGTCGGAGACGAAATACAGGTTCAGGCGCTTGTCGCTGGCGAAAAACAGGCTCGCTGCCCAAGGCTTGCCATCGTGACAGGTCGCGAGCGTGATCGTGTTGTGCTCCGCGAGCATGTCACGAACCGCCTCGCGATGATCGTCATTCATCAGGACTCGTCGCGGCCGCCGGCGCCCTGCCAGCGCTTGACCAGACCGCTGTCCAATCCGAACAGGTCGAGCAGGCGCCCGACCGTGTGATTGATCATGTCGTCGACCGACTGCGGATCGTTGTAGAACGCAGGCATCGGCGGCACGATGACCGCACCCATCTGTGCCGCTTCGTACAGCAGCCGGCAATGGCCGACGTGCAGCGGCGTCTCGCGCGGCACGAGCACGAGCCGGCGTTGTTCTTTCAATACGACATCGGCGGCCCTGACGACGAGGCGCTCGGCATAGGAGTTTACGACGCCGGACAACGTCTTCATCGAACACGGCGCGATGACCATGCCGTCGGTCTGGTAGGAACCGCTCGCGATGGTCGCAGCGAGGTTCTGGTCGCTATGGACGACGTCGGCCATGTCCTCGACTTCCTTGGCCTGGTAACCGGTCTCGAGCGCGATATTGAGCTTCGCCCCGTTGCTCATGACGAGGTGGCTCTCGACATCGGGCTGGTTGCGCAGCACCTCCAGCAGCCGGATTCCGTAGATCACGCCGCTCGCACCGGACATCCCAACGATTAAACGCATAACACCCCGCTTCCCGAATTGGCGACCCCGTCGCCGACTGCGTAATGATACGGAGGCGCGAGAACCGGCACCACCGCCGCCAGCGTCCCGTCGCACCGCCGACCGCGGCGCGCACCATGCGGTCGCGACGCCGCGCCCCGACTGGCCCGGCGCGGCATTTTCGGTACAGTGTTGCCGCCGAAGTTGCTAGAATCCGGGCTCGAAAACAGAATGCCGAAGCGTCCGACAGGATCGCGACTGCCGGCCGCCACCAAGGGGAATCCTTAATGAGACGAGTGAGTATTGCGCTATTGAGCGGTCTGTTGGCCATGTACGGGCCCGCCGCCCTGGCTGTGGATTTTCCCAATGGCCTCTACTGGGGCGTCAACGCAGGTGTCGCCGAAGACACGGATTTCTGTGGCCGGTTTACGCCTGCGTTCCAGTTTTCCGAGCTTCCCGGCTGCGATGACCGGGATTTCGGCTGGCAACTCTATGCCGGCTATCAGTTTATGAAATGGATCAGCGCCGAGGGCGGCTATACAGATCTCGGCAGTTCCGACCAGCGCGTCGTCCAGGACTCCATCGTCTCGAAGGTGAAGGGCTGGAACCTGGGAATCGCGTTCACGCTGCCGTATCTCGAGAAGATCGGCCTGTACGGCCTCGGCGGCGCATACTTCTGGGACAAGGATGTGGTGTTACGGAGAACGGGCTTGAGCGTATCCGACGCGGTATCCGACACCGGCACCGATTACTACTATGGCATCGCGCTGCGTTACCCGTTCACCGAGAAGATCGGCATCAGTATCGAATTCAAAGAGTTCCGCGACGTCGGCAGCAAGAAGTCAGGCCAGGTCATCGTCGTCGGCAACAGCGACCACAGACTGTACACCGGCGGTCTAACTTTCCGTTTCTGAGGTCGCGGCCTTGCGCCGCTCCTCGGCCTCCGCGCGCCGGCGCGGGCGCCATCCGAACCCCGAAAATGCGTCGTGCCGGCGATCGATACTGGTGCGCCGATCGTCCTCGGGTCGCATGATGCAGCGACACTCTTCAAAGTCGCAATCCGGCAACGGCAGTTTTGGCGCGTCGCCCTGCAGGTAACGCTCCCGCGCGATCGCTTTTACCGCATCGCAACAATTCAGGCCAGGCTGGACTGACACCCCATAGAACTGCTTCTCGCGCCTGCTCGGCGCATTGCGCGTCACCTGGATCGGCCCGAGCGCATCGGCGTCCGGATAACGCGCGCCGTTCTTCTTTGCTGCGCCGCGGGCGCGCAGAATCACCACCAACGCGGCTGCCGCGACGCTGATGCCAGCCCCTATTGCAAGTAATTCCAGGTTGCCCATGGTGACTATGTGAACCCGTTCGCCGAATTCGACTTGGTTAATCTGTTAAATCATCGCTCGATTGGGCCGGTGTGTCCGGGATCTCCGTCTCAGTATCGGATGACGACGGGGGATGACGACGGGGGATGACGATGGGCAATCGTCGATGCGCGACAGGCGATCGTCACCAAGCCGTCGAATGCTCACAAACCCACGATCTGCAGAAAACTGCATTTAGCGACTCGAATCGCGTTGACATAATCACGTGACGCAGTTCTAGAAAATCGCGTTCGCGACGGTCGACTAACCGCTAATCGGCTCGCACCAACACACTGTTTTAGGGCAGGCAGAATCCCCTGTCATGAACAGATACAACAGTTCCGGCTTCACCATGATCGAGCTCCTGGTCACCGTAATGGTCGTGGCCGTCGTGCTCGGCATCGGCGTCCCCGCTTTCAACGATCTGATTTCCAACAATCGGATGGCGGCGACGGCGAATGACATCGTGTCGCAGTTTCACCTGGCGCGCACCGAGGCCATCAAGCGGCGCGCAAACGTGTCCGCATGCCCGAGCGCCGACGGCGCGACGTGCGGCGCGGGTATCGGGTTCGAATCCGGCTGGATCGTATTTGTGGATTGCAGCACGTCCGCGCCGCCACCGCTCGGCACGTGCGGGCCACCCAACCTGAATGTCGACGCGTTCGACCTGGTGCTGCACACGCATGCGGCGCTGGACCCGGACATAGGTGGCAACTTCACCGACGACGGCAACCTGCCGCTGTTTATCTCGTACGCGCCGACCGGGTTTCCGCGCAACCTGCCGGGCGGCCAGCCGTTCAATGCGAATTTTCAGCTCTGCGATCACCGCGGCAATCACGACACCGGCAACGGCATTGCGGCCGGACGTTGGATCCAGATTTCACCGACCGGTCGGCCGCAGATCTTTCGTGACCTGATTTACGTCCAGGGCGGCCAGAACCCCCTCGGCGGCTGCTAATGGGAACTGAATCGATGCAACTCAAGCATAACAAGGCAAGGTTGTCTGGCTTTACGCTCGTCGAAGCGCTGGTCGCGCTCGTCGTGATGTCGGTTGGCATGCTGGGAATCGCAGCACTGTATATCGAAGGCCTGCGCTCGGGCCAGACCTCTATTGCCCGCACCACCGCGGTGAACCTGGCGGCCGATATGGCCGACCGCATCCGCGCGAACCCGTCGGTCCCGAACAATGTCGCGTTGCCTTCGAGCGTCCCGCAGAGCCTCACGCCCGCGGCACCGGTCTATGCCGCAGGTCCTCCGGGCATCAATAACGGCTGCGTGAACGGCGCCGCGAACTGCAATCCGGCACAGCTGGCGGCGGACGACTGGTTCTGGTGGAACACGCAGCTCACGAATCTGCTGCCCGTCGGCTCCAACGCCACCGTTGCGGTAGTCCTGCCGGCGCCGCCGGTCATGACGACGCGCTACACGATCACGGTCAACTGGCCGGAAGCGGCGATGGCGGCCAACGCCCAATACATCCTGATGTTCGACCGGTAGGGAGCGACATGAATACTTCGAATTCTCACACTCGTCAGCATGTCCTCCGTCAGCGCCAGGACGGCCTGACGCTGGTCGAAATGATGATCGCGATGCTGATCGGCCTGTTCCTGACGCTCGGCTCGATCACCGTGTACATGCAAAGCAAGCGGCAGTTCAACGTCAGCGACAGCATGGCGCGCTTGCAGGAAAACGTGCGCTTCGCGCTCGACGTGATCGAACCCGATGTCCGCCTGGCGAGCTTCTGGGGCCTGAATGACAGTGCGGGCCCGATCAACGTGCCCGGCGGTATCCCGGTGTTCTGCGATACGAACGGTGCTGACGTGAGTCCGGCGACGATCGGCAACACCGCTGCCGCCAACGTAATCCTGCAGGCCGAGATCAGCATCATCGACGACGTCTACGGTCCGCCCGGAATCACCTGCCCGGCCAACACGGTCGCGGCTGCCAACTCGGACGTGCTGATTCTAAGACACGCGTCGGCGACGGCGGTCCCCGGCATACCGGGCAACATCCAGGTCGTGTCGAACTTTACGCGCGGCCAGTTGTTCAATACCGGCGTGATGCCCGGCGGCTTTGCGGTCGTCCCGCCCGCGTTCCCGCCGCAGATTCACAACGTGGCCATCAGCGCTTACTACGTCGACCAGCAATCGGACCTCGATCCGAATACGCCGTCGCTGCGGATGAAGATACTGGGCCCGCTGGGCGTCTGGCAGGACCAGGAACTGGTCTCCGGCGTCGAGAATCTGCAGGTTCAGTTCGGTGTCGATGTCGATGCCGACGGCGACGTCGAGCGCTATGTCGACGCGGACAATGCGCTCGTCAATCCGCTCGTCGCGCCGGGTCAGATCGTCGCGGTCCGGCTGTGGATACTCGCGCGCGCACCGATTCCGGAGCTCGGCTTCACCGATCCGGGCCCTTACGTCACGCCCGATGCGAACTTCCCGGTCATCAATACCGGCGGCGCGGCATTCCCTGCGCAAAACCGCCGGGTGCAGATGACGAAGACCGTGTTCCTGAGAAACAACCGGATTTAACGCAATGCAGAACATGACAGCACATAAACAAAATGGTGCGGCTCTCGTCGTAGGGCTGGTGCTTCTGCTGGTCCTGACGGTGCTCGGCATTTCGACCATGAGCACGGCCAGCCTCAACCTCGCAATGGCGGGTAACGATCAGTTCGCCGAGAACGCGTTCCAGCTCGCCGAAACCGGCGCGGACACGATGGCGAGTAACCTGAACAGCGGCAATTTCATCCCGCCGAATATTACGGTGCCGAACATCTGCTTTCCGGCCGGTCCGGTCACGCCGATGCCTTTTATGGGCGGCACGTTCCAGAACACGCTTTGTTTTCTGGATGACGACAACAGCATCAATGCCTGCCCCGGGTCGAGCGTCGGCGCGAGCGGCTTCTTCTATTTGAATAGCACGCAGGGTATCGCGCAGAGCCAGCAGGCTAATTCCATGCACCGTCAGGGGCTGCGCTTTTGCGGCACGGTCGCCAACTGACGGATGAACAGGTTTTTTGCAGGAGATATCGCGATGAATCGAATCGCCAACATCATTCAAGTTCTCGTAGTGCTCGCGGCCGCCGTCTGGCCGGGCGTGAGTGGCGCGTACATGGAAGTGCTCGCCCGCAGCTATGAGCTCAGCCTCGATGAGGTCACCTTGCCGGCCCACGAGGCCAGCCAGGTCGTCGTAAAACCGTGCGGCGAATGCGACTCCGTCGTACATCCGGTCAACGGCCAGACGACGTACCACGTCGGCGTCAATACGGCGTCCGTGTCGCTCGGTGAGCTGCTGGCCGCCGTTAACGAAGGCGTCGGCTCGATGGTGCTGGTAGCGGTCAATCCGAACACCGGCGAAGTCGTTCGAATCACTTTGGATACCGGCGTCTAACGCCGCCCCTCTCAAGGATAGAGGAAAGAACTATGAATGCAGGAAGCAACAGAATCGCGCACGTGCTCGCAGGCATCGTGTTGGGGCTGAGTTCGGGTTCGGCGGCGCTGGCCGACGACACCGAGCTGTTTGTCGCCAATGCGAGCCCGATCGTCACGGGCGCACAGCCGAACATTCTTTTCATCATGGACACCTCGGGCAGCATGGATGACCCGGTCCTGACGCAGGCCGCGTGGGACCCGAACACTACGTTCTCGGGTTGTTACGACGAGGATGCGATCTATTTCTCGACGACGGGCACGAAACCAGGCTGTTCCAGCAACAACTATTTCTGGAAGTCCAGGCTCGAGTGCGACAAGGCGGCAGGTTCGCTGGCCGGCCTCGGCCAGTACCAGGACGAGTTTCAGGCCTGGCGCAACCGCAGCGGCACGTCCAACGACCGCTGGGTCGACCTCAACGGCAATCGCAAGAACCGCAGGGCTGAGTGTAAGGGTGACCGCGGCGTTCACGGCGACGGCGGCACCGGCACGTGGGCGGCGGACGGCGCGAACGGCCCGTGGAGCACGAACTCGAGCGATGAGATCAGCTGGAACCAGGACTACACGATCTATGACGGCAACTGGCTGAACTGGAACGCGACCGGCGGCTCGGTCAGCGTCCGCAAGATCGACGTCCTCAAGAACGTCAGCGAGACGCTGCTGAACAACGTGAGCGGCGTCAACATCGGGCTGATGCGCTTCAACCGCAACGAGTTCTCGAACCAGAGCGGTGGCCCGGTCATCTACCCGATGACCAACGTCGACACCGACCGCGCGAACATGATCACCACGATCAATGCGCTGCCGGCGAGCGGCTGGACTCCTCTGTCCGAAACACTGTACGAGGCCCAGCAGTACTTCGCCGGGCGCGCGGTCGATATGGGTAACCTCAATCCGCCGGTGCTCAGCGTCGCCGGTTCGCGTACCGGCAACACGATGACGTCGAATACATACGACGCGCCGGTGAATTTCTCGTGTCAGAAGAACTACGTCGTGCTGATAACCGATGGCCTGCCGACGCGCGACACCGACACGAACGGCAAGATTACGTCTCTGCCGCAGTTCGGCTCGCTGGTCGGCGGCTGTAATGGCTCCGGCCACGGCGCATGCCTCGACGACCTCGCCGAGTACATGTTCGAGTATGACTTCGACTCGACCCTGCCGGGCTTGCAGAACGTCACGACCTACACGGTCGGCTTCGACGTCAACTTCGCGCTGCTGCAGGACACGGCGACGCGCGGCGGCGGTGAATACCGCATCGCCGATGACGCGGCGAGCCTCGCGACGCAGCTGACGGAAATCGTCCTGTCGATTCTGGATGATGCAACGACCTTTACGGCCCCCGCCGTTCCGGTTAACGCATTCAACCGTATTCGCAACCTGGACGACGTGTTCGTCTCGCTGTTCGAGCCGTCCGGTCATGCGCACTGGCCCGGCAACCTGAAGAAGTACAAGCTCAAGGGCGGCCAGCTGGTCGGCCAGGACCTGGTGCCGGCGGTCGACGAGTCGACCGGATTCTTCGCGGCGGGCGCATACAGCTACTGGTCGGCGGCACCCGACGGCGACCAGGTCCGGATGGGCGGCGCTGCACACGAGCAGCCGCTCTACACGAGCCGCAAGCTGTACACGAACATCGCGGGCAACAACATCGCGTCAGCCGCCAATGCGATCGATACGTCCAACAATCCGGGCGTTACCGACGTAATGCTGGGTTCGCTGCCCGGCGAGCGTGACACCGTACTCAACTGGGCACGCGGACTCGACGTCAATGACGAGGACGACGACGGCCTGACCAACGACACGCGCAATGTCATGGGCGATCCGCTGCATGTGCGTCCGGTGACGATCATTTACGGCGGCACCGAGGCCAACCCGGATTCGACGGTCTACCTGTCCACGAACGACGGTTACATGCACGCGATTAATGCTGCCGACGGCAGCGAGCTCTGGGCATTCGTCCCGTCACGGCTTCTGCCGCGGCTGTACGAGAACTATCTCGATCCGCTGACGCCGAACAAGCGCTATGGCCTCGATGGCGATATTCGCGCGGTCGTCCTGAACGACGACTTCGTGCCGGGCATCAGCGGCAGCGAGAAAGTCATACTGCTGTTCGGCATGCGTCGCGGCGGCAACGCCATGTTCGCGATGGACGTAACCGATCGGAATAACCCGAAGATCCTCTGGGAGATCGACGGCAACGACGCCGATTTCGCGGACATGGGCCAAACCTGGTCCGTGGCTAACGTCGTGAAGATCAGCGTCGGCGGCACGCTCAAGCACGTCGCTGTGTTCGGCGGTGGCTACGATGCCGGTCAGGACAGCCCCGGCTACCGGACCGACGCCGTCGGCAACGCGGTCTACATGGTCGATGTCGAGACCGGTGCGCGCCTCTGGAGCGCCGGCAAGGACTCCAGCGGTCAGGCGCACGACCTGCTACTGCCCAAAATGGAGCACTCGATTCCGTCCGAGATCAACGTTTTCGACATGACCGGTAACGGACTCGCGGACCGCATGTACGTCGGCGACATGGGCGGACGGGTCTGGCGCTTCGACATCGTCAACGGCAACGGGCCCGCATCGCTGGTCGAAGGCGGCGTGATCGCCGAACTCGGCGGCGGCGGCAACGGCATTCCGGCGGCGGCCGACATACGGCGCTTCTACGCGAAGCCCGACATTGTCGCGACGTTCCCCGAGGAGCATGCGCCGTACCTGAGCATCAACATCGGCTCCGGTCACCGCGCGCACCCGCTCGACGCAGTCACTGACGACGAGTTCTACTCGATCCGCGACTTCAACGTCTTCGACGTTGTCGACAGCGGCGACTACGACGGCACGGTCATAACCGCGGTGAAGCAAGGCGACCTGCTCGACATTACGAACGACACTGCACCGGTGATGCTGCCGTCCGAGAAGGGCTGGCGGCTGACGCTGAATGCTGCGTCCGGCGAGAAGGTCCTGACGTCTTCGACGACGTTGCGTGGCACGACGTTCTTCACGTCGTTCGCGCCCGGCGGTGCGGCCAATGCCTGTACCGCCGCACTCGGCAGTAACCGTGTGTACCGAGTCGACATACTCGACGGCAGCCCGGACCCGCATCCGGATGAAGAAGACCCGGCCGGCAGCTACACACCTGACGATCGCTTCAAGGTGACGAACCAGGGCGGTATCGCTCCGGCACCGACGTTCTTCATCATCGACAACCCGGATGATCCGAACGACGACGACGGCGACGGCAACCGCTGTGTCGGCGTCGACTGTGACGACCCGGTCGTCTGCATCGGTCCATGGTGCTTCCCGTCGGGTATCAGTAATCCCTATGAACGAACCTTCTGGTTCCAGGACGAGACGCAATAAGCCATGAGAAACGCAAACCGAAATCTTGGCTTCAGCCTGATCGAACTCATGGTAGTCGTATTGCTGATGTCAATCATCATGGGCATCGGCATACCCAGCTACCGCCAATACACGCAACGCGCAGCGAGGGCGGACGCCACGGCCGCCCTGCTGCGCCTAGCGGCGGCCCAGGAACGCTGGTACCTGCAGAATGGCACTTACGCCACGAATGCACAGTTGCAGGCGCCGCCACCGGGCGGGCTGGGCTTCACCGGCGCCAAGACCGAGCGCCAGTTCTACGATCTGCAGATCACGGCCGCGAATGCGCTAGCGTTCACGGTCCAGGCAACGCCGGCCGCCGGCCAGCCGCAGATCACGGACGCCGATTGCCAGGCCTTCACTATGGATGAACGCGGTACACGTACGTCGGCGCCTCAGGGCATCAACGTCTGCTGGCGTTAATCGTATCGACCGCGCCTGGCGGCGCGCAGACCGGCTTGTGGACGCCCGTCATCGCTGGAGCATAGGACTCGCTTCATCGATGCCGGGCTTCCGCGCGTCTGGGGTGAGGTAATAGAATCGACAGGCGGACGAACGATTCCCCGCTACGCGGCCGCTCAAGACCTGCGCGTGGCGGACGGCGACTCGCCGAATCGCTGGCGATACGCGGCGGCGAACTTGCCAAGGTGATTGAATCGGTAGCGCATCGCAATCCGGGTGACGTTGTCGGATGCCACGCCCGCCCGGATATCGCGCCGGGCCGCCTGCAGCCGCTGCTCCTTGAGATACGCCATCGGCGTCACATCGAGATGGCGCCTGAAGGCGCGCTGCAGCGAGCGCTCGCTGACACCAACCTGATCTGCTACGTCGCCGAGGGTGATCCGCTTGCGCAAATTAGCGTGCAGGAACTCGCGCGCGGCAGTCACGCTGCGAGGCATCGCGACATCGGTCGGCGCGAGTAAAGACTCAGTGTAGTTGTGTGGCTGCGTATGCAGGAACGTGGTGATCAACAGCCGCTCAAGGTCCACCGTCGTCATGCCGCGCATGACGAGCGACTGCTCGTCGCGAGCTTCCGCGAGCAGGTAGCGCATCAACGAACGAAATTTTGTCCCGTGCTGGCTACCGAGGTCGATTGCGGGCTCAAACACGAGCGGCGCATCGAGCCGCCTGCCGAGCAGCTGCTCCAGCCGCCGTTCGACGGGTCGGCGTTCGAGCCGACCGACCAGCAGCTCCCAGTCCACGCCGGCTTCGACCGTTACCTCGTCGCGTGCGCCGGGCGTGCAGCCATTTTCAGGATCGGAGCGGAGTGTCAGCGAGCCGCAGCGGATGCTGGCGAAACCGCTGAGTGGGATCTGGATCGGAATGAAGTCGACGTTCGACGTTGTCGCAATCCGGACTTTCGCGCCGAGCCCCAGCGCCACCAAGCTGGTGCTGATACCCGGCAACCGGTGGAATTCGAGCCTCGGTATCGAACGCGGCGCCGTCAACGGGCGAATCGACATCCCGCGAAGGTTCGCGTTCAACGCTGAGTCGACGTCGTCGAGACCCCGAAAAACCATTCCCATCGATTCACTCCCCCAGTGACGCAAATCGGACGTGCATTGTCGCAATCAGGATAGCGCACCGACTCCCGCGCATACGACTATTCGGGCAAATCGTTTGACCGGCGACTTGGACCAATATCACCCCGTATACTCTGCGAGACGCCCTGCTCCTCGGGAGGAAGCCCAAAAATGTCTCAATTTATCAAGCACATATCAAGTAAAGCGATCGTGGCGGCGGCGGCGCTGACCGTCGGGCTCGAAACTGCACCCGCGGCGGTGCTGGAAGAGTTCGTGACGACCGCCAAAAAGCGCGAGGTGTCGCTGACCGACGTGCCGATGTCGATCATCAGCGTGTCCGGCGAAAGCATGCGCGACCAGAATATCTCCACGCTCGAGGGGCTGGCGCCGCAGATACCGAATTTTACGTTCGCACAAGCGGTCTCGGGCAGCGACAACATGTTTATTCGCGGCATCGGCTCCGGCATCAACTACGGCTTCGAGCAGGCCGTCGGTCAGTTCGTCGACGGTATCTACTACGGCCGCAGTCGCTTCGGGCGCGGAATCTTTCTCGATATCGAACGCGCAGAAATCCTGCGCGGTCCGCAGGGCGCGATCCTCGGCAAGAATACGACTGCGGGCGCAATCAATATCACGACCGCCAATCCGACCGACGAGTTCGAGGCCTGGATCACGCCAACCTACGAGTTCGACGGCGAGGAAGGCTGGACCCTCGAGGGCGCCGTATCGGGCCCGATCACCGACAACTTCAAGGCCCGGTTCGCGCTGCGCTATGACGACCGGGACGGCTACGTCAACAATGTCGTGACGGGCAACGAGGACCAGAGCCGCGAGGACGTCACGGCCAGGCTCAAGTTGTTGTGGGAGATCAGCGACCGGATCGACGCGACGTTCATGTACCAGTGGGGCGACTACGAGCGAACGGGACGAACCTCGCAGATGTCGCTCTGCGGCGCGCCACTGCGCGGCATGCCGTTCTTCCCGGCGATGGTCGCGAACGGCGAGGACTGCGAGGCGAACTTCAGCCGCAATGTTATCAATACTCAGAACGGCATGCCGACGCCGGAAAGCAACGACATCAAGTTCGATGTCGCCCAGCTCACGCTGAACTGGTCGATCGGCGACCTGCTGCTGACGTCGCTGACGGGCTATGCGGAATATGAAGCGACCGATCTCTCCACCGTGGACTTCACTTTCATCGAGCTCGCCAGCTTCGGCTCGCCGGAAGAGCACCAGCAATTCACGCAGGAGTTTCGTATCACGTCGCCCGCGGACCAGACGTTCTCTTACATCGGCGGCATCTTCTTCCAGGGCACGGAGCTGGACGTTTCATTCACGCGCAACTTCGCCGCGCTACCGCCGCCGTTGACGCCGTCGTCGAACCAGATCCTGACGTCGCAGGAGGCGACGGCCATTGCGCCGTTCGGTGAGATTGCGTGGAACATCAACGAACAGTGGGTCTTTACCGTCGGCGCGCGCTACACCTACGAGGAGAAGGAGGCCAGCCAGTTCCAGACGCCGACCGCGCTGTACACGACGATGCCGATAAACCTCGTGCCACCGGCCGGGCCCTCGGCGTCGGCACATTCGATTCCGCAGCAGAAGCGTACCGAGAACGATTTCTCGCCGCAGGCGGACATCCAGTGGCGGCCGAACAATGACAGCATGTACTACTTCTCGCTGCGCCAGGGGTTCAAGGGCGGAGGCTTCGACTTTCAACTGGACTGCCCGGACAACGACCCGAGCCGCGACTGTAATGATGACTTCGAATTCGAGGACGAAAAAGTGCTCGCGGCCGAACTCGGCACAAAGCTGACGCTGCTCGACGGCTCGATGCAGCTGAACGCGGCGCTGTTCTGGATGACGTATGAAGACCTGCAGGTCAGTACGATTGACTCGGTCACGACGACGTTCAACGTCGGCAACGCCGCGGAAGCGACGAGCCAGGGACTCGAGGTGGAATGGAACTGGGCACCGCTCGATTCGCTATTGCTGGTCGCGAATTTCGCCTACCTCGACGCGACGTACGATGACTTCCCGGGCGCACCGTGCAACACTAATCAGATCCTGTCGATGACCTGCCCGACGCCGCCACCGGAAAGCACGCAGAACCTGGCGGGGCAGGAACTGCCGTATTCGCCCGAGTACAGCGGCGCGTTCAGTGCGGAGTTTACGTGGCCGCTCGGCGCCAACGTCGAGCTCGTCGCGTTCGGCCGCGCGGCGTTCAAGGACGACTTCTTTCTGATTCTCGACCTCGACCCGAACCTGAAGCAGGACTCTTACTGGCTGCTCGACGCGCGCCTCGGCGTAGCAGCTCAGGACGGCAAGTGGAATGTCATGCTGATCGGCCGCAACCTCGGCGACGAGCTGACCCGCAGCTTCGGCAACGACGGACTCGGCGGACCGTTCATGGTCGGCAGCTACTTCAGCTTCGTCGACCCGCCGCGCTCGCTGGCGCTGCAGGGCACCTTGCGCTTCTGAGAAAACCCCGCGCGGGTCCGGCGTATCGAGCACCGGACCCGCCGCTTTTTAAGGCAAACAAAAATGCTGCGAACGATTCCAACGGCGACTTGCCTTGCGCTCCTGACGGCACTGCTGGCGATTGACGCCGGCGCATATCAACCCGATGCGCCGTTCGCGCAGGCGCAAAGCCGCAACGCAGACGCGTGGAAGGATGACGACGCCGAAGTCGATCGCCGGCTCGCCGAGCTTCGCGAGCGCTTCGGCAAGCGGCCGAACATCATCTACATCCTGGCCGATGACATCGGCTGGGGCGAGCTCGGCAGCTTCCTCGGCGGCGCATCTCGCGGCACGCCGACGCCGAACCTGGACGCTATGGCGGCATCGGGCCTGAAGTTGATGTCGCACTATTCCGAGCCTTCGTGCACGCCGACGCGGCTCGCGTTGCTGACGGGGCGTTACCCGGTGCGCACCGGCGTCGATATCGTGCTATGGCCCGGGCAAACGCAGGGCCTGGAACCCGGCGAAGTCACCGTGGCGGAAGTCCTTTCCGAAGCAGGCTACGACACGGCAATGTTTGGCAAGTGGCACGTCGGGGATCTCGACCGACACGCGCCCGAGCGCCAGGGCTTCGACTATGCCTACTACGGGCTATACAACGGCGCGATCTACTCGTGGTTCAACCAGGACGAGTTCTACAGCGGCGATACCGTCGACGGCGCGGGCTATTTCTACGACATGCCCGGCACGTTCGAGGACTACGAGAAAAAATATGGCATCAAGATCCGCGGCCACTTCGAGGGCATCAAGGGCAAAGAGCGCAAGGAAATAGAACCGATCAACGCCACGTCGATGGAAGATATGGAGCGCAATGCGATTCGCCGGATCAAGGACTACATCCGGGACAAGGCCGACTCCGACAAACCGTTTTTTGTGTACTGGGCCAGCTACGCGCAGCAGATGGCCGCGTCGCCTAGGGAATATCGGATGCAGCCCGGCGTCGACCGCGTCAACAACCAGGCGGCGCAACTCGCGCAACACGACGACTACATGCAACAGCTGCTCGACACGCTCGCAGAAACCGGGATCGCCGAGAACACGCTGCTGGTCTGGGTCAGCGACAACGGTCCGATGTACGCATTCTGGCCCAACGCCGGCTACTCATGGCTGCGCGGCGCTAAGGGTGAAGTCTATGACGGCGGCATTCGTACGCCGGGCATCGCGGTCTGGCCGGGCATGATTAAACCCGGACAGGATGCTCACGATCTCGTGTCGGTGACCGACCTGTTCACGACGGCAGCACGCATCGCCGGCACGACCGATGCGCTCCCGAACGATCGGATCATCGACGGCATCGACCAGACGGCGCTGCTGCTGAACGGCGACGGCCACGGCCGTCGCAACTATATGTTCCACTACAGCGGCAATCGCCTCGCCGCAGTCCGGATGGAGCACATGAAATTGCACATCGTACCCGGGAGCCGCGGCGGCCTGCCAAACATGGAGGTCTACAACATGACGCGGGATCCCGGCGAGAAATACGGCGAGATGTACAGTCAACTCTGGGCCGTCGTGCCGTTCCAGCGCCTGATCGGCGCACACATGGGGCTGATCAGTAAGTATCCGCACCGGGAACTCCCGAGCGGAACGTTCTAGAATCCGGATTCGCCGGGTTCAGGAGAACGATGAACTGCGAACCGCGGGCGCCTACGAAAGATAGATCTCGAGCCGGTGATTAACACCGTCGGCGATTGCCGGCGCGTCGTAGAAAACGATCTCGGGTATGGCGCCAAATCGCATTTGCGCCTCGGCATGCCAGGCTTCATCGTAAAATGCGTCGGCGTGGCGCCTCGATTCCCACTCATAAATCCCGCCACCAACCCCGTCGCCGGAGATGAAGTATTTACGGCGGAGCCCGGGTACGTCGATATAGTCTGGCCCGGCTTGCTCGAGAAGTTGACGCAGCGCCTCGCCACTTGGCTGCTGCATAACCGGGAAGGTAACGACCGCAACGACGGCGGCCTCATCGCTCGACATGCTTGATCCTCGTGTTCATGCGTGGTCGACATGATAGCGTTTCCGCGCAGAATCAAGTGACGGTATATGCGACCATAGACGCAAGTTTCGCGCCGCCACCGGTCCTCGACGGGGGTGGGTCTCGGCGATTTTTTAGCAGATGGTCGGCGACATTACACTTACTCCGGACTTCCAACTCGACACACTGTTCGACGACGCCGGGCTGTTCCTGCGCGAAATTGACTTCGAGAATCGTGCCGCGCTGTTCACCCGCATGACGCGTGACGATTACGTTCGCTCGTCGTTTCTCGACGAGCGCCTGATCACGCGCACGAAACGGCCGGTTGCCGTGCCGATCGCGGCAGTCCGCGACGCTGTCGCGCGATACTGCCCGGAGCCGCCGCGGATCAACTATATCTTCCACACCGCGTTTGGCGGCTCGACGGTGCTGAGCCGATCGCTGGACCTGCCGGGCGTCTGCCTCGCTTATAAAGAGCCGTTCCCGCTGCATCAGCTCGCGTGCCTGCGCCGCCAGGATCCGCGACCGGATGCGGCGTCGCTGCCGACGCCGTTACTGCACGAATCGATCGCGTTGCTGGGTCGCGTGATGCAACCGGGCGAAGTGCCGGTCGTCAAACCGACGGATTCCTGCCTGAACATCGCGGCTGAGCTGCTGCTTGCGCAGCCGCAGTCCGCGGGCCTGTTCCTGTACTCGAAACTGGATTCGTTTCTCATCGCGATGCTGAAGGACGACGAGCGCCGGCAGTATGCGCGCGGCATGGTCGAGCGCGCCTATCTCGATATCGGCAGCGACTCGCGGTTCGCCGGCGTTGATCGGACCGAGCTTACAGACGCGCAGGCGGCCGCATTCGTCTGGATCGGGTTGATGGAGCCGGCGCTCGAGCTGCTCGCCGACGATCGGCTGCAGCTCCGCGCCCTCGACGCGGCGGACCTGATCGGTCGGCCCGCCGACGTGGTGGCGGCGACAGTCGACTTGTTCGGCCTGGCCCACCACGCCGACGATATCGAGACGGCGATTCAGAGCACGTTTCACCGGGATGCGAAGGCACCGGCCCTGGCCTTCGACCAGGGCGCATACGCCGAAGAACAGCGCGCGATTGCCCGCACACTCGAGCCTGAAATCCGTGCCGGCATTGACTGGATGGCCGCCCACACGCGCGGACGAGCGATCCCGGACCGGCTGCCCAAGCCCCTGCTCGAGCCCGCCTCTCGGTGACACGATCGCGCGTGGCTTGTACCATTCGGTGCCTCCACCGCTGCGACCAGACAGACAATGAGTGACTTCATCAAGGTGTTCCCGGACATGATTCCGGTCTCGACCTGCGAGGCGCTGATCGAGATGTTCGACACCAGCGGGGAAGTGACCGCAAACATGATCGTCGACGAACAAGGCACGGACGTCGCCGACGGATGGCGACGCAGCTCCGGCGTCTACCTGTCGGCGGAAAATTGCGGCGCACACCTCGCGATCATGGAGCGCGCGTTCCAGACTGCTTACGGACGATTCGTCAATGCGTACCCGGTCCTGAAAACGCAGAAAACAATCCTGCCCGAGCGTTTCAACCTGATTCGCTACGCCGGCGACGAGGAGTACTACGACTGGCACCTGGACGGCACCGACCCCGGTACGCGGTTCCGGTACGTCAGCCAGGTCGCGTATCTGAATAACGTGCCGGAAGGCGGCGAGACCGAGTTTCGCGAACAAAACCAGCTGATCAGGCCGGTGCAGGGATCGATACTGATGTTTCCGAGCGGCTGGACCCACGAGCATCGCGGCCGGCCGCCGGTCGGGTCCAGCAAATACATCGTCACGAGCTGGCTGCGGTATCCGGAGCCGGAGATCTAGTGCGACGAAAGGATGGTGCCGGAAAGAGGAGTCGAACCTCCGACCTTCGCATTACGAATGCGCTGCTCTACCAGCTGAGCTATTCCGGCACGGTGTTCAGGTTTGCCCGACCGGGCTTGTCTGGCGGCGGAGTATAGGCAAAGCCCGGATCTCAGGCAACGCGGCGGCGCGCGGCGGCGGGATTAGCCGGATTCAATGTTCCGGACACGCACGATCAGCTCGACCGACTCGGCACGAGTTCCGGCCGGCAGGTCCGGCAAGCCGTTGATTTCCAATGCATCGGAGTCGATGTCGGTCAGCTCGCCGGTATCTATATTAAAGACGTGGTGGTGCGCGGCCGTCGTCGAGTCATAGACCAGGTGCGTCGGATCGACCGCGACCTCGCGCACGATGCCCTGCCGGGAAAACAGGTTCAGCGTGTTGTACACCGTCGCCTTCGACACGCGGCTCCCCGTGGCCCGCAGCGCGCCGAGAATCTGATCGGCCGACATGTGGCACGGCCTGGCCAGCAGCACCGCGCCGATCTCGATCCGTTGAGGCGTCGGTTTGACCCCGTGGCTGCGTAATTCTTGCTCGACTTTCGCTTGTGTATTCATACCGTCGTCCGGTCGTTGAGACTGACCAGAAAATGACCTTAGCACGCGACCGGCGTGCGTGCGACCGGCCGCACAGGCCCTGCTGTGCCTGCGTTTCCGGACGAACACCGGCGATATGCACGTGGTCCGACCCGTTGCCCCGAACTACGTTATGTCAGTTCGGGAGACAGGGATGAAAATGCTATCCGGTTTTACGCTCGGTGATCTTCTCGTCGCGCTCGGCGTCGTGTCGATACTCAGCGTGACCGCGGTACCGGGTTTCGCGAATCTGCTGCTGGACGCGCGCGTGACCCGGCACGTGAACGGTTTCGTACACGCCGTGCACCTGGCGCGACAGGCGTCGACGATACGCCTCGAGGACACGGTCATCTGCAAGACGCGCGACGCCCTCACGTGCGCGCACAACGCGGCCTGGCACGACGGCTGGCTGCTGTTCGTAAACACCGACGGCGACCACCCGCCGCACATCGACACCGGTGAGCCGACCCTCGCGTCCGGCGCGGCATGGCCTGACGGCAACGTCAGCGCGAATCGCCGGTTCTTTGTGTTCCGGCCGCTGACAATTCGCTCGACGAACGGCACCGTGACGTTCTGCGACCGCCGCGGCGCGCCATTCGCGCGCGCCGTCATCGTCAGCTACAGCGGGCGTCCTCGCACCGCACGTACCGGACCCGGCAACCGCGCGTTGATATGTCAAATGTGATTCACGTCACGGTTCTGGCGTGTACCGCCTGCGCTGCGGAATCGACCACTCGTCGGGTAAACGTGTTTTTACGCATGTCAGCGACCAAAATCAGCGCTTATGAGAAAGATGCTCCAAGAAGGCGTCACCCTCATCGAAGCGCTGGTGACCCTCGGGATTGTATCTGTCGGCCTCGCCGTCGGCGTGCCCGCGGTGCGCGACATCGTTGCCACCAATCGCATGAGTTCGGCGGTGAACGACATCGTCACGAGCCTGCATATCGCGCGCAACGAAGCGGTGAAACGCGCCGATCAGGCGGTCCTGTGCGCGAGCACGAATTGGAACCTGCCGTCCGCGCAATGCGCCGACGTGAATCTGGCCGAAGGCTGGGTCATTTTCGTCGACGTCAATGCCGACGATGTGCGCGACGCGGGCGAAGCACTCATTTTCGCGCATCAGCCGCTGGATCAGAGCATCACGCTGACCGGGGAGAACCTGGTTCGATTCTCGGACCTCGGCATCCCGTCAGTCGGCCCACCGGGCGACATGAGCGACATCGAATTCTTGCTGTGCGACGAGCGCGGCAACAGCGTGTCCGGCGACATAACGGCCGGACGCAAGATCAACATGACGACAACCGGCCGGCCGCTGGTCGTCGCCACGCTTGCTGAGGTCAATTGCTGAGGCTGACGATCACGCAAGCGCAAACGGGATAGGACATTGGGCGCCAGAACAACAACAACCAGAACAACAAAGAGGGTTCGCGGATTCACACTGGTCGAGGTGCTGGTGGCACTGGTCGTCATGACTGTCGGCATGCTCGGCGTCGCGGTTCTGTACGTCGAAGGCCTGCGCATGAACCGCACGTCGATCTATCGCACCCTCGCGGTCGGCCTCGCCGCGGACATGGCCGACCGGATTCGTGCGAACCGCGATGTACCCGTCACCTACGCGGGCACCGGCCCCGGCGCGAACAACAACTGCGTTAACGGCGTGCCGATCTGCACCGCGGCCGAACAGGCCGACGACGACTGGTTCTGGTGGCTGCAGAACGTTACGACGAGCCTGCCGGCCGGCGTCGCTGCCGAAATCGACGTGATCGGCGTCGGCAACATGAACCGCTACGAGATCAGCCTGTCGTGGCCGGAGCCCGGCGAACTGGCGCCGATCACTTACGTGCTGCCGATGCAGCTGTAGACCCAGGTCCAGACGGAGAGCAAAGCGGAAATGCGCAACGGAACAGCACAAAACGGCATGACGTTGATCGAAACGATGGTCGCGATGACCATCAGCAGCGTGCTGATCCTCGGCGCGATCACCGTGTACAGCAACGCGCGGGCGAACTACCGCACCGCGGAAAACCTGGCCCGACTGCAAGAGAGCCTGCGCTTCGCCACCGACACGCTCGACCAGGACATCCGGCTGGCGGGCTACTGGGGTCGCACGAACCAGGCGGAAAACATCATCGACCCGGCCCCGGCCATCGTCGTCATGTGCGGCGCGAACAACGTCAGCGCCTGGGCGATCGGCCAGCTCGGCGTCGGGATCGACGCC
>JBPCXI010000093.1:0-13779 GCA_051008895.1 Gammaproteobacteria bacterium
TCGCGGCTGGACTTCTGGTTGCAGGCGTTGGTCAGGGAATTCAGCGTCAACGGGTACTGATCCGGCGTGACGACGGATTTCTCCATCAGGCAGCCGATCACGCGGGCTTCTTCGGCGGATAACGTCAGCATCACGGTCGCGTCCTCAACAACAAGCGGGACCGTGACCTTAACCCATTGGCGATGCGCGGTCGGCGATGTGCGGTCCCGGGTCTGACCGCAAACCTTAAACGCCTGCTAAGCTACGGTTCCGTTCACCAAGGGAGCACCCAAAGGGTGGTCATCCGCTCGTCACGCCGCCTTAGAAGTTTGGGGTCAGACCTGGCGCTCCTGCTGCTTGCGCTGCTCCTGCTCGGCGGGGTGGCGCTATGTGCCGAGCCCGAAACGGCCACGACTGCCGGCGATGAGCCCGCTGCCCTCGACGCGTGGTACCCGCGGACGATCACGGGCAAGAACGGATCGATCATCGTGCAGGCACCGCAGATCGACGCGTGGAAAGACTTCGAGTCGATCGTGGCGTGGGTCGCATTCGAGATCAAGCGCGCGGACAGCAACGTGGCCTGGGTCGGGTCGCTGAAATTCGAAGCGGCGACTGCTACCGATGTCGCCGCGCGCGAAGTGCTGATGCACGACTTCGAGATACTGGAAGTTTCTATCGACGGGCTTGCGGACGACGCGCCGGAGTACCAGCTCGTCCGTGATGGCGTCGTCGCGTTGTCGCGCAAGATCCCGCTGGACCTCGTGCTCGAATACCTGCCGCAGGGGCTGTCGATCGCAGACGACGGCGAGCTGCAGTCTGCGCCGCCGCTGATCTTCGTGTCCGAGCGGCCCGCGGTATTGTTGAGCGTCGCCGGCGAGCCGATTTTCGTGTCGACCGGCGTTGGCGTGCTGCAGTTCGTATTGAATACGAACTGGGACGTGCTGCGGGTCGGCGACCAAGGTGCGTTGTTCATGTGCTACGAGGCCCGCGCCTGGCTCACCGCGCCCGCCATTGCCGGGCCGTGGAAGTGGGCGGACGCGCTGCCGCCGGAGTTCGCTTCAGTTCCCGACAACAGCAACTGGACCAACGTGCGCGATTGTCTGCCTGACGACCTCGACGTTGTCGTGACGCCCGCGCGAGAACCGCCACCGGTGTTTCATGCGACGGAGCCGGCCGAATTGATCGTGACCGACGGCGCGCCGCAGTGGTTGCCAATCGGCGATACCGGGCTCGCGTATGCCACCAACACCACGCAGGAAATGTTTCGCGCCGACGACGGGATTTACCTGTTGCTCAGCGGCCGTTGGTTCGGCGCATTCGAGCTGGACGGACCGTGGGCGCTGGTGCGCGATCTGCCGGCTGCGTTTCTCGAGATACCGGTCGTCGGGCATCCGAAGAGCTACGTGCGTGCCAGCGTGACGGGAACGCGTGAGTCCCGCGAAGCCGCTCTCGTTGCATCGATTCCGCGCACGGCGGAGATCGTCAGGGGCACGGAAGCGGAGCTCGGCATCGATGTGAGCTACGCCGGCGAGCCCGTGTTCGCGCCGATCGAGGGGGCGGACGTCGAGCTCGCAATCAACACGAGCTACCAG
Source organism: Gammaproteobacteria bacterium (assembly GCA_051008895.1). GTDB lineage: Bacteria > Pseudomonadota > Gammaproteobacteria > Steroidobacterales > SMWD01. The sequence goes on from JBPCXI010000093.1 coordinate 1,572, forward strand.
GTGCTGCGTTATCGGGGGAGCTACTACCTCTGTCACAACGCGGTGTGGCTGACGAGCAGCGAGCCGACCGGCCCGTGGCAATACGCCGATAAAATACCGGCAGCCTTCGCAAAGATCCCGCCGTCGTCGCCCGCGTACAACACGACCTTCGTCAAGGTCCGCGACCGCGACGACGAAGTCGTCGAATACGAGTACACGTCTGGCTATGAAGGCGCGTATGTGCAGGACGAAACGGTCGTGTCCGGCACCGGCTATTCGTCGGCCGCCTTCGTCACGACATTTGCCATCGGCTATTACGGCGGGTCCGGTTACCCGTACTACCCTTACTACCCGTATTACTGGTGGCCGCCGACGTACGGCTACGGTTCCTGGTACAACCCGTCGACCGGCCGCTATGGCGAATCCGTTGTGGCCTATGGCCCGTACGGTGCGGCCGGTGGCGCCGCGGTCTATAACCCGGAAACGGGTGTCTATGCGCGCGGGCAGGGCGTCTGGGACAGCGACGAATTCGCCGGCCGCGGCTTCGCCTACAACCCGAACACCGACACCAGCCTCGCGCGCAATCGCTATGTCGATTACGACAACAACGAGGGCTGGAGCCAGGGCGTTGCGCGCCGCGGCGACGAATGGCGTTACAAACAGAGTGAATGGCAGGACGGCGTCATGCAGACCGAGTTCGGCTCGTCACTCGGTACCGAGGGGCAGGTGGAACGTCGGCGCGAGGGTGACGCGATCGTCAGCGAGGGCACCGTCACCGGCGACAACCGTTCCGCCACGTTCGAGAGCCGCTGGGAAGACGGCCAGGGGTCGGCGACTTTCGAGGGTTCCGAAGGCGGCAGCGGCGAACTCGATCGCGAGGTCGGGAACGGGCAGGTGACCGGCTCCGGCGAATTCACGAAGGACGGCAAGACAATAGACACCGACGTAACGCGGACCGCGGAGGGCGTCAAGCGCGACTTCGAGACGAGCGGGGGCGGCGAGGGGACCAGCGTGCGTCGCGGCGACGAGAATGCGTTCGCGTACCAGTCCGGGTCGGGCGACATGTATGCGGGTCGGGACGGCGAGATCTACAAGAAGACGGATGACGGCTGGTCCGCGGTCGAGAATCCCCGCGCAGATGCCAGTGCCGCGCGCGCCGAGGGTGCCGGCGATTCAATCATGTTCGGCGGTGACCGCGAAGGCGCGGGCTATGGTCGCGCAACCGATGCGCAAATCCGTGATCGCAACGCGCAACTCGATCGTGATTCCCGGAACCGGCAAAACGGTTTCGATCGCTACTCGAGCCATCAACGCGGCGGCGGTCGATCGATGCAGCGCGGTGGGGGTCGAATGCAGCGCGGTGGCTTCGGGCGTCGTCGCTAGTTCAAGGCGCCAGCGCCGCCTCTGGTTTTGCCTGTGTGTTTGTCTGATACTGCTCGAAAGGAGCACCCCATGTTTTCACATTATCTACGGCGAATCGCCGCACTCTGCTGCGGCGTATTGTTGATGACCGCGTGCGCGGGTCCGCAGGTCACGCGCGTGCAAGCTCTGCCCGCCGATTCCGGCGCGCCCTTCGAGAACATCCTCGTCGTGACGCTGTTCGCCGACTTCGGGGCGCGCAAGACGCTCGAGAAGCGCATCGTCAGCCTGCTGGCGGAACGCGGCACGAAGGCGGTGGCCAGCACGTCGATGATGGATACGAAAACGCCGATGACGCGGGAGGTCTACATCGCAATGCTCGACAAGATCGGCGCCGATTCGATGCTCGTGACGCAGCTCGTCAGTGTCGACACCGAATTGAAGGCGGTGGACGCGAATCCCCAAACCACGGTCGAGGTCAGGCCGACTTATTACTTCAATGTCTGGAACGTCAACGTAACGGAATACGTGGAGCCCCAGTTTCTCTACGACACGGGCACGGCGAGCCTCGCCACGCAGATGCTGTCGGTCGCCAAGAGAGACGCGGTCTGGGGGATCGAATCGACGATTGAGATCAAGAGGGAAGTCGGTGTGCCGCGAGACTACGGCGCCCACGACGTGGAGTCTGGGTTAATCGTCAACTACCTGGTCAGGGACGGGCTTATCAAGTAACGGTGTCAGACACGGCTCTTATCGTTTTCCTCACCGCCTGCGTCGCGCTGACGTCACCGATGCGGCTGCACGCTGAGGCCATGCCCGATCCGTCGATCGATGCGGCCCCGGATCTCCGCGAGTCCGAATCGCCGGTGGTCGTCAGGGAACGCAACTTCGTCGTCGTGCCGCTCCCGTTGTCGAATCCGACACTCGGGACCGGGCTGGTCCTTGGCGGTGCGTATTTCTATAGTCAGACGCCCGAGCAGAAGAAACTCCAGCCCGCGTCGATGACCGGCGCCGCCGGCATGTATACCAGCAACGAAAGCTACGCGTTCGGCGTGTTCCAGCAGAACTACTGGGGCGGCGACACGTGGCGTTTCGCGGGCGCGCTCGGCTACGCGGACATAAAGCTGGACCTGTTGCGACCGGATGCTGCCGGCGGGGTCGACATCGACTGGAACGTGCGCGGCACGTTTCTGCAGGCGAAGCTGTCGCGGCGTATCGTCGGCGACTGGTATCTCGGCGTGCGCGGGCGATATTTCGACAACGAGCAGCAATTTGCGGGCACGATCCAGGGCGACCCTGGCTTTAAGTACGACTTCCAGCTGGTGACGGCCGGGCTCGGCCTGAACCTCGAATTTGACTCGCGCGACCTGCCGACCAACCCGAGCACCGGCCGCAAATTCGAACTGACATCGCTGCGCAATGACGAGGTGTTCGGCAGCGACGACGAATACGAGACCTACACCGGCAAGTTCCTGTCCTACCATCCGCTGATCGAGAAGCTCGTGCTGGCCTGGGAGCTGCGCGCTTGCTACCAGTCCGGCGACGTGCCGCTATGGGATGCGTGCAAGGTTCACCTGCGCGGATTCCCGATGCAGCAATACCTCGGCAAGACGTCTGCCTCGGCGCAGGCCGAGGGCCGCTGGACGCCGTGGAAAACAATCGGCTTCGTCGCATTTACCGGCGCCGGCATGAGCGATCGCAACTACACGGACCTGCGCGAGGATGACCTGATCCCGAGCTACGGCGTCGGCTTTCGCTGGATGGTGTTGAAGTCACAGCGCATCAACCTGCGCATCGACTACGCGCGTTCCGACGACGAGGATGCCTGGTACCTGGCGGTCGGGGAGGCGTTCTAGGGGAAATGGGGGGAAATGGTGCCGGGTTTATTTTGCGGGCTGCATCGCCTGCGCCTGTGCGGCTACCCTGGTTCTATTGAGCGCGCGGCACCGGGTACTTCGCAAACAATTCGCTGACCAGCTCCGGCACGACGTACTGAAGATTTTCCCGGGTCTCTTCCTTCACTCTTCCGGTTGCGGCGGCCTCCCAGACCAGCTGCTGACGCCTGGGGTCGATCATGTCGATCGCCACCGTGCCTTCTGTCGTCTCGGTTACGCGGGTCGTAGATGCGGTCATGCTGTACCCGCCCCAGGTACCGTAGCCGCCGCGCCCGCCGTGAATGCCCATGCTGGTCGACGGCTGGCTGCTCGCCCGGACCTTCTGCTGCGTTGACGCGATGAAATCGATGAGTACGTCCGGATCCGTCGCCCGGCGCATGCCGCGAGCGTTGAGTTCGTCCTGCGTTGCTTTGATCAGGAAACCGCTGAGAACGGCCTGGTAGCCATCGCGATCTGTCGACAGCGGGCTGATGAAGTCGTAGGTCTTGAAGGCCGAGAAATCGACGTCGGGATCCTGGTTCGCAACAATCGTCGGTTTGCTGGCGCAGGCGGCCAGCAACAATGTCATGGCAACAAGACTGGTGGTCAGAGCGGCTCGATAGCACATAAAGGTTCCTTGGAGTTCGGCTAAGTCGGGTCAGACGCCAGACGTATTCTATCCCGGTGCTGAGTATGCCGGTTTGTGGCCCCTTAGATAGCCCCAAAAGAGATAGCCAAAAAAGGGATCGCCCTGAAAGAGATCGCCCCAAAAGAGATTGACTTATAAGGCCGGGGTCAGGCTCCGGCGCCCAACTCGAGTGCTTCACCCGGACGCAGGATCGTGCAGTCGACCCCCAGTTGCTCGGTGTCGCGCTTGAACAGCGCATCGTCGGCGCTCGCGTAGCGCTTCTTCAACAGAAATGGCACGTTGTAGTGACACGGGATCACGCGCTTCGGTGCGATCAGGCGCACGGCCTCGACCGCTGCCGGCACGTCCATCGACACGATGCCGCCGATCGGCACCATCAGCACGTCGGGCGCGAGCCCCGCCCATTCGGGTTGCAACAAAGAGTCGCCGAGATTGACGAGGCGCTGGCCGTCGAGCGTGATCTCGAAGCCCGTCGCGCCAAGCCCGACCCGCTCGCCGGGACCCGGCTTGCGATCGAGCGTCATGACGAGCAGCGGAATCTTCATCACGCCGTGCACGGCCTTCAGCGCGCGGAAGCCGATGCCGTCGAGCACCGCGGACTCACCGACGTCGAGCGCGGTCACGCGGTCGAACTCGACCCACGACGTCAGCTCCTTGCCGCGCGGGGCCACGAGCAGCGTTTTCCCGTTCTCGGTTTTTGTCAGCGCCGTGCCGCAGATCACATGCGCGCCGGATGCCGCGGCGACACGGTCGGACTGCCAGTGATGGTCCGGGTCGCCGTGCGTGATGACGAGATGCGTAACCGTCGGCCATTCGGCCTCGGGAATCAGCGAGTGCAGGTCGAACAGCGCGCAGTGCTGCCCCGGATCGATCGCGATCTTCGTCGCGCCGGATTCGATCAGAAACGCGTTGTAGCCGTAATGCGTGATCTTCATCGGTCGTTGCCGGCATGCGGGCCGGAAGGATACTTTTGATGCTAGCGGCTGATCGCCGCGCGCGCGTCGGGAGAAACCCCTACTGATCCGGGGTCAGACCCCGGAACTCCTCTTCCGTATACCGGCGCGTGATGTGCTGCGGGCAATTCCAGTCGAACGCGGCGATGTCGATGATGACGACGCGTTCGACAACCGCTTTATAGTCATCCAGCGCCACGGCACACAGCAGCTCCGGGTCCACGTCGGCCGCATTGACGACATTCATGTGCCCCAGGATCTTCAGTCGCTTCCGATGCGGGTAGTCCATCAGGATCAGCGACACCCGGTCGTCGACCGACGCGTTGCCGACGCTGATCAGCTGCGTGTTGCCACGAAAATCAGCATAGGCAATACGCGCGTCGTCGATCACCCGCAAGAAGCCCTGCGGCCCGCCGCGATGCTGCACGTACGGCCAACCCGACTCGCCGACCGTCGCCATATATAAGGAGTCGCGCTCCGCGATGAAGCGCGACTCCTTCGGGCCAAGCCGGTCGTTCGGGCCGAACCTCGCCTGCAGCCGGTCGTTGTTCTCGCGCGAACCGTACGCGGACTGCGCTGCCTTGACGCTGTCGGTAAACGCGATGTCGGCGAAGCGGTGAGTCATGTTGTTCTCCTCGTTGGTCGCAGGCTCGTCGGTCGCAGGGACTGACCCCCTTGGGGTCTGTCCCCATTGTGAAGGATTGGGGGCACACCCGAGCGGTCTGTCCCCGGTCGATTCAACCGGCAGCCATTTGCCTGGGCGCTGCATCCCACACCCCCGTCGCTGCGGTCCGTCGCGCGTACTCTGCGAAGTCCGTCGGCTCGCGCCCGAGCGCGCGCTGCACGCCGTCGGTCAAATACGCATTGCGCCCATCGAGCACCGACGTAAACAGGTAGTCGAGCAGCCACGCCATCTCGGACGGCGCGCCGGACGCGGCAATGCCGGCAACGAACGCGTCATGCGGAATCTGCACGTAAGCTACGTCGCGGCCGCTCGCGTGAGCGATCTCCTGCACCGCCTCGGCGAACGTCATCAGCCGCGGGCCGGTGACTTCGTAGACCTCGCCGGTATGGCCGGCTTCGGTCAGCGCCGCTACCGCCACGTCCGCGATGTCGTCGATGTCGATGAAAGGTTCCTGCACGTCGCCCGCCGGCAGCGTCACAGCGCCGGCCAGCACCAACTCGACGAACTCGCCTTCGGAGAAGTTCTGCTGGAACCAGCTCGCGCGCACGATCGTCCAGTCGACGCCAGCGTCCTGCACGATCTTTTCGCAGCGTTGCGCTTCATCTTCGCCGCGGCCAGACAAAAGCACCAGTCTCTGCACGCCGGCCTCGACGGCCTTCTGCGCGAACAGCCGAATCGCTTCGGTCGCGCCGGGCACGGCGAGGTCGGGAGCGTAGTTAATGTAGGCAGCCTTCACGTTGTCCAGCACCGCGTCCCAGCTCGTCGGGTCGTGCCAGTCGAAGCCGGTGGATCGCGCGGCGGCGCGCGTCGGCACGCCACGTTGCTCGAGTCGTTCAACGATGCGGCGGCCCGTCTTGCCGGTGCCGCCCAGTACCAAAGTAATTTCGTTCGTCATGTCGTTCTCCCGGGGGACAGACCCCAAGGGGGTCAGTCCCTAATCAAAGTCGACGGGGATCGACCCCCTTGGGGTCTGTCCCCATCTCGCGGTTATTCAGTAAGCCTGCGCGGTCGCAGTCACGGACATCTCAGCGACGGCGCGCTTGGTCGTCCACACGGTGTTCGCGATGAAGCGGAAGTTCGTGACCGCTGACGCATAGCCGTCGCCGTCGGGCACCTGTGCCGCTGCCGTCGCGTCGCTGACCACGGCAACCTCGAAGCCTTGCTCCATCAGTTCGCGCATGTGCGACTCGGTGCAGAGGTTCGCGGACATGCCGCCGAGGATTACCTTGTCGATGCCGCGCTTGCGCAGCTGCAACACGAGGTCGTTCGTCTCCGGGCCGTAGACCTTGTGCGGGCTGGACACGATCGTGACGCCGTCGTCGATGTATGGCTTGTAGCGCTCGAGCCAGTCGGCGCCGGAACCCTCGAAGCCGTCCGTCGTCAATGCGCCCTTGCGGTCGAACATGCCCATGTTGTGCATCGCGCGTTCGAGTGCGCCCTCGAACTTCCAGCCGTGATCCGTCGGGTAGTAGTAGTGCGGCGAGATGAACACCGGGATGCCGTGCGCCTTCGCGGCCTTGAACAGCGCCTCGATGTTGTCGACGGTGTTATTCGCCTCGACGTTCTTGCCGACCATCGCCCAGGTCACGCCTTTGGGGCTCAGAAAATCGTTCTGCGGATCGGTGATGACCAGCGCGGTGCGGCCTTTCGCAAACTCCATGCCAGGGTCGGGTAGCTGGGCCTGACTGAAGCCGGCGTAGCCGGCGAAAAGGACGGTGGCGAACAGCGTGCGGGCGACGATGCTCGGGAATGAGGCGGATAGCGTGTTCATGGTGGTCTCCTGAATCTGGGTTGATGCGGGGCCGTTTGCCTGTGCCCGTTGCTGGTTCATATTGCGAAAGTCGTGCCAACTCAGCGATGTCAATAAAAACAAGCACTTAAGTTTCACCGGAGGTCACAAGAATTTGTGAATCACAACTATTTGTGATTGAATTCACAAAAACCTGCGAGCAATACGATGGCCAACCAGCACGCCCCCCACGATCACGATTCCGACCTCCAGCAGCTGATCCTCGACGGCGCCGGCGAGGGCATCTACGGCATCGACAAGGACGGCAACACGACCTTCGGCAACGCCGCCGCGACTCGCATCCTCGGCTGGCGTCCGGAAGACCTCATCGGCAAACCGGCGCACGGCAAGCACCACCATTCGTACGCGGACGGCTCGCCATACCCGCGCGAGGAATGCCCGATCTACAAAGCGATTAAGGACGGCAAGGTGCACCGCGAGGAGGATGAGGTGTTCTGGCACACCGACGGCCACTGCGTGCCCGTTGAATACACGAGCACGCCAATCTGGCGCGACGGTAAGCTCGACGGTGCGGTCGTCGTGTTCCGCGACATCTCCGCGCGCAAGGCGCTCGAGCGCGAACGCGAGCAGGCATTCGCCGAGGTGCGCGCGCTGAAAGAACAACTCGAACTCGAGCGCGACTACCTGCGCGACGAACTCGAAGTGACGGTGCACTTCGGCGAGATCGTCGGCGAGAGCGATGCATTAAAAAGAACACTCGCGCAGATCGAGGCGGTGGCCGCGACGCCGGCTACGGTACTCGTGCTCGGCGAGTCCGGCGTCGGCAAGGAGATGATCGCGCGCGCGATTCATTGCGAGAGCGACCGCGCGGACAAACCGCTGGTCAAGGTCAACTGCGCATCGATTCCGAAGGATCTGTTCGAGAGCGAATTTTTCGGCCACGTGCGCGGCGCGTTCACCGGCGCGCACGCCGATCGCGTCGGCCGCATGCAGCTGGCTGACGGCGGCACGCTGTTCCTGGACGAGGTCGGCGAGATTCCGCTGAACCTGCAGGGCAAGCTGTTGCGCGCGCTACAGGAAAGACAATTCGAGCGCGTCGGCGACGACAAGACGATGAACGCCGACGTACGCATCATCGCGGCGACGAATCGTAAATTGGAGGCCGAAGTTAAGGCCGGGCGCTTTCGCGAGGACCTGTATTACCGGCTCAGCGTATTCCCGATCACGGTGCCGCCGTTACGCGAGCGCGTCGAGGACATCGTGCCGCTGGCCCGCCACTTCGTCGACCTGATCTGCCGCGACCTCGGCCGCGCGCCGCTCAAGATCGGTCGTCAGGCGTCGCAGACGCTGCAGCGGCACGACTGGCCCGGCAACATCCGCGAGCTGCGCAACGTTATCGAGCGCGCGATCATCATGAGCAAAGGGGAGCGGCTCAGGCTGGAGCTGGCGGGTCCAAAGCCGGCGGAGTCACGTGCGGCGGCCGAAGAATCGGCAGACGACGAGTTGTTGACCGACGCAAAGATGCGCGAACGCGAGAAAGCGAACCTGCTCGTGGCGCTCAGGATCGCCAACTGGCGGATTTCAGGCGCAGGCGGCGCGGCGGATCTGCTGGGGCTGAAGCCGTCGACGCTGGCGTATCGTATGCGCAGCTTCGGGATCGAGAAAGGCGGGGTCTGACCCCGCTCTTAGCCGCCGATCGAAAGCACCGGGCCGCGGGCGCCTTCGCCGGCATCGGTCAGGCTGAACAGGATTTGCAGCACGCCAAAGGTTCGCTTCGTGACCATGTCCCGATCGTCGATGTAAAACCAGTAACCGCGATCCTGGACCGCGACAAAGACGTCGTCGGCGTCGGGCTCGTCCTCGGAATGATTGACGGTGAACAACGAGCCCCCGAGTCCCGTGTCGACGAAGGTCGAAGCCGTCCTGCCTTCGTCGATATGCGTCTGTGGCACATCGACCTGCCACGCCAGATCGAGCATCAGGTCGAGAATTGAACTGGTCAGCACCGCGAGTTCGTTCGGGGTATCCGGCACCAGGCCGTATCTCAGGGCGTACTCGTTCTGCTCGGGATTCAGTTGCAGCGTCGTGCGCACCGTATCGAAATCCTGCCGCGTCTGCTCGCTCATGCCTGCTTTTCTCAGATACAGCACGATGATCGCGTTCCCCGCTTCACCGGTGGAACGCCGGAGGCCCAGTGCGCCTTGCTGTCGCAGGCGCGTCCAGATCGATAGCAGTTCGCGGTACCGCGGATCTGCCTGTTTTCGAAACAGCGGGCCCGAGTCGGCGTCTGCCACGCCGTTGATCGAGCTGACGGAAAGCCGGAACAGCAGTTCCGCGGGCCAGCCGGCCTGCACCAGCGCGAACAGTGCCTCGGGCGGAATCGGCGTCAGCAGGCTCTCGGCAAACTTCTTGCCGCTGATCGGCGCATACGTGATCGTGGGGCGATCTTCCCACCTGCCGCCGGCGCCCAGCGAGCCGGCGTCGCCGCCGGTGATTGAACTGTTGAAACCCGCGCCGGCCTCGACGCTGCCGGACAGTGAGTACTGATTGATGACCGACGCCACGTCGACGAACAGCGGGGCTTCCATATAACGCAGCCGAACGATGTTCGCCAGCAACTGCTGCTTGATCGACGTATTGAGCGACCGCCCGTAATCCATCTGGTCCCGCTCGATCGTGCCGGGCCCGTAGCTCGAGCACGACGCCAGCAAGAGCGCTGCGAGCGCGCCCATTGCCAGCAGGCGGAAGCGCCGCGGGTTCGGGGCTTGAACTATTCTTCGTGTGTGCATGGCTGCTGACTTAGTATGAGTTGTGCTGAGTTCATTCTTCTAATTGTACTCGGTGAAATACCGGCGTTCGATTGGCTTCGGGGTCAGACCCCAAAAGTGCGGAGCCTATTGCACGGCCGCTGATTCTGTACTGGACTGCATTTCCGTGACAATCTGACTCGCGATTTTGGCGGCTTCGCTATTTTCGTGCGACCAGGCCAGGACCGATCGCGACGCGGCCAGCGCCTCTTCTCTGCGGTCGAGCCCGGCGTAGGCCTGCGCGAGCCACAGGCGCACGAGTAGATCCGACGGTAGCAGGTATTCCGCCTCTTCGAGCATCTCGACTGCCTTATCGAGACGCCCCCCTTCTTCGAGCATCGTCAGGCCATACATCGCGTAGGGTTCCGGCTTCTGGTCGTCGAGCTTCCAGGCCGCCACATAGTGCTCCCGCGCGCGTTCGTAGTAATCGGCGCGCTCCTCACGCGTCGCTGTCGCGCGCGCCAGATCATGCCAGTACTCGGCCATGTCGAGCTGGCACAGCGGGTCGTCGGGCGCCAGCTCGATCGACTCTGTGAAGAACGGCAGCGCTGCATCAAATTCATCCTGAAACTTCCGCACATCGCCGCGGCCGGCCAGGGCCTGCGCACGCGTTACTTCGTGCTCGGCGGCGATCGCATACCAGCGATCCGCGTTATCCAGTTCGCCCAACCGTAGTGCGACGTCCGCGAGCGTCAGCGCGACCTGTTCGCGCGGCAGCGTGTCGACCGCGTAGTCGAAGTCCGGCAGCAACATATCGATCGGCAGCGAAAAATAGGCGAACTTCCCCTTCTTCAGGTAGCGCTTTACATCGCGATTCAGGCGCGACGAATCGATTCCGAATGCCGCCGCGAAAGCTTCCTCGTGGCCGGTACCCGTTTCCAGCAGTTCGAGGTACCGTCCCATGTCTTCGCCGAACGGTCTGTCATGATCCTTGCGATTCAGCATGAAATGAACGAGCGCCCACGCTTCCGCGTAGAACATCGACTGACCTTCGCGGGACCAATTTGCGTAGTCCTCGGCGGACAAGATTCTGCGCATCGGAATCCAGTTCGAATACACCAGGTTGCCGCGCCGCCTTTCCAGCGGCAGGCCGACCTTGAACTCGCTGCGCGTGACTCTCGACGAGCTCAGGTACTCCGCGAATCCCTCGTCGAACCACTTCGGGTAATTGTGTTTGCCGTGATTTCTGACGAGGAAATGAACGTACTCGTGCAGGATGATCTCCGTTTCCTGCGCACCGCGTGTCTCGCGAATGATAATCGAGTTTTCCCGCAGGCTCGGGGCAAACAGGCCGGCAAAGTTGTCATCTAGCCCTGCGCGCGCGGCATCGCCCCGACTGCGGAAAGCGACGATCTTGGTGGGAATCGCCGCTTCGGTATCGCTGACGTTCGTCAGTATGGAAACGGCGACCTTGAACAGTTCGAGACTGCGCGCCAATTCGACGGTGTCCGACTCGCTCTGCGCGCTGCGAACCGTGAAGTTCGGCGTGCGCACCTCGATCCAGTCGCGGTCGATGACTTCTTTCGCAGGCACGGCAGCGGCGACGAGCGACAGCAGCAACGCCGCCAGGAACCGTGCCCGGGTCAACGGCGATGGGATGCGTACGATCGGAGAAAGGGCCGCCATGAATGAAAACTATCAACATATCCGGGCCGATGCCAAATTCGGGCCCGGAATGTCGGCCACGTCATCGGCGCGGACGGTTCCTTTACCGGGTACAGCGAGGGTCGCTGGCGCCGGATATCAAACGAACTACTTTTTCTTCCAGGCGCCGCCCGCGTCCTGGTAGTAGTTGCCGGGTTTGGTTTTCTCCACCGCCAGTTCGTAAAAGCGGTAGGCGACCTGTTCGAGCGTCGCGCCGGTCTCGTTCGCGGTCTGCTGGAACCTGGCCTTGCGCTTCGCGTTCACTTCCGCGATGAGCGCCGCGGTGTCCGCACTGGCCGGCGTCTTGACCGCGGCGACGTAACCGGTATTGGCTTCACCGACGAGGCCCTGCTGCTTGGCTGTCCCGATGTCGCTGCCCCACGCGGCTTGCGCGGCCAGGGCCAGGAAAATCACTGCAAGTAGGTTCTTCATTGCGGTCACCCTCAGAATACTTCGCTGTCTTCTTCAAACAGGTCTTTCAGTTCGTCGTCCACCTGCACGCGAATGT
>JBPCXI010000094.1:0-4109 GCA_051008895.1 Gammaproteobacteria bacterium
AGGCGACGTCGGTAACGCAGATGAAGCCTTGCAACACGTTTTGGCTTGGGGACACTCCCGACGGGAGTGTCCCCGGCACTCGTTGACGCCGGCCAGCAAATAAGGGGACAGGGCCTGCAATGCGTCGCTGGCGCGCCGCAATGCAGGCACTGTCCCCGCTTTGTCGTGAACCTAAACCTTGGCGGCTGTGACTTACGCAGTAACCACGGAGGTCACGAACATGAACGAAAGCCGCCAGATCCCGAGCGAAATCCGCGACGACTTCGAGCCGATCGACCTGATCGATGAGCATCCCGCGTTCTTCGCGCGCCCGACCCGCCCGGTGCTGGGCATCGAATATGAGACTCGTCTTAATGCGGTGCAGCAAATCAGCCGCGACGCAGCAGACGTGATTTCACGTAATCCGGCTTTCGGCTTCGCGCTCGAGGCGCAGATCGATGCGCTGGAGGAGATCTTCGAGCGCCTGGCGCGGGCGCATCCGAACAGTTTCCGCCAGATCGAGCGCGGCTTCGACCTGCTGGAGAACATGCACGTCATGCTCAGCGGCGGGCCGGCCCGCTAGTCGCGAGCCCGCACGTCGCGCGGATTTGACCTGCTTCCGGATCGGGGTTATCAATGGGTAAAACCAATATGAACCGGATTCCGGGTCGGCGTGACTTACGAGTATGAGCCACCGGAATCACGCTATCACCTGCCGCCAGGCCTTGCAGCAATCTGCAACAGCTCCGCACGGAGGGCATATGGGTACCGCGGCCGAAAAAGTGCGTCAGTCGACGCGTGATCAGGATGGATCCGGCGAAGCCGGCATCGAAGTCCTGTGGCTCGAACGAATCGCGCGCCGGGATCGCAGCGCATTCGAAGAACTCTATCGGGAATACGGCCCGCGGGTTTTTCGGTTCGCCGTGCGCATGATTCGAGACGAGACGAAGGCCGAAGAGGTGATGAACGACGTGATGGTCGAGATCTGGAAAAGCGCCGGGCAGTTCAAGGGACGGTCCAAGGCGTCGACCTGGATTTTCTCGATCGCTCGCCACCGCGCGCTGAACGCGGTCCGGCGCAAGCAGTTGCCGACGACCGGACTGGACGATGCGGTGGAGATCAGGGATGAGACCGAAGATCCGATGGCGTCAACCGATCAGCAGACGACGAGCGATCTGCTGCGCACGGCGATCGATCAGTTGTCCAACGAGCATCGCGAGGTTGTCGAACTGACGTTCTTCCACGGCCTGAACTACAAGGAAATAGCAAAGATTGCCGAATGCCCCGAGGGAACGGTTAAGACCCGAATGTTTCATGCGAAGAAACAGCTTGGTCCGCTGCTGACGGCATTAGGAGTCACAGGAACGACATTATGAACAGGGAAGACGCACAGAAGTTGCTGCCGTGGTTCGCCGTTGGTGCTCTGGATAGCGAAGAGGCCCGCGCGGTCGAAGCGCACCTCGAGGATTCGCCCGAGCTCCGCCGCGAGCTCGCCGAATTGCAGGTACTCGAGCGCGAGGTCGGCGAGGTTCGCGAACATGAGCCGCAGTTCCGGCCCGCGATGATCGACGATGCGCTGCGCCGGATCGACCAGTATGAAGCGAGTCGCACAGCGCCGGCCACGCCGGGTATTGTCGAGCGCGCGGTCGAATGGCTGCGCGAGACGCTGGTCGGCGGCTGGGTCGGGAGCCCGGGCGGGGCGCGCCTTGCGATCGCGGCGCAGTTTGCGCTGATCCTGATGCTGGGCGGTGTCCTGCTGGCGCCGCAGACTCCGGATCGCAGTGACGCGACGTTTGCGACATCGGCCGGCGGCAACGGTGCCGACGCGATTGCCGGCACGACGCTAAAGGTGACGTTCCAGCCGGATGCGACCGAGCAGCGCCTGCGCGAGACGCTCGCCGCGGTCGGCGGCGAGATCGTTGCAGGGCCGTCGACCCAGGGCGGTTACCAGGTGCGCATCGAATCGGTGGACGCCGCCGAGGTCGCGCGCGCGGTCGAGCAATTGCGGGAACGGACCGAAGTCGTCCGCTTCGCCGCCGAGATGGAGTAGGAAACATGCGTGCAGCGACTCGTTCATTATTGTTGGTACTCGCCGTAACGCTGATCGCGATCGCGCCGAGTGCGGCATTCGCGGTCGTCAGAGATCTGTCGCTCGAGCCGCCGCAGAATCGATCGGTCGAAGTCGGGTCGCACGAGGACCTCGAGCTCTTGAAGAAGGCGTTTTTCGATTCGTATCCCGCCGAAGACAACGGTGCTCAGAACTACGAGGAGCGGGAAAACTCCGACGGCTCGTTCACGTTCAACTTCCCGATGCCCGACAAAGACTGGGATCAGCAGAAGGGGGATCTGTGCAACCTGCCGGGCGTCGTCAGCTGCGGCGTTAACCATTGCCGGGAGTTCCTCGCCGCTGACGAGGGTTTCTCAGGCAAGGTCACGAGTATCCAGGGCGGCCCGGTAGCCGGCGCGAAAGTCTCGCTGATGCCGACGCCGCCGAGCGTGTCCGAATTTGTGCAGGAAGAAGAGGACGAGGACGAAGACAACGCGCTGAACCTGAACCTGCGGCCCGGCAAGCGGCGCTGCGAATCGCAGCCGTCGGGAATGGGTCCGATCGTCGGCGACGCGAGCGGATCCGGCCAGTTCTCGCTGGACCTGCCGTCGAATTTCGATCCCGGTTGCTGGGAGCTGAAGGCGGCCGAAGCCTGTGAGGTTCAGGACCTGCCGACCCGCTCGGTGATGCCCGAGAGCGAGCCGATGCATTTACTCGCGCTGTTGCCCGGCGCGTCGACCCAGGCGTCGCAGGATCAGAAGGACGCGGCGAACGCGGCGGGCACCGCCGCCGGCATGACCGTCGTCGAACTGGTGCCACTCGTGTCGATCGACAAGACGCTGGTGCGGTTCCGGGTCAACAGCGGCGGCATTGCCGGGACGGATCTGGCGATGCAGGCACTGCAGGCGCTGCCATTGTTCGAAGGCACGCAGAAGGAGCAACGGTTTCGCACCGCGGCCGCGACGGCCGGCGACGATCCGTTCGCGTGGATGAACTACGGCGCCGAACAGATCGGCGCGCAGCAGCTGCAGTCGGTCGCCGACGGCAGCGGCGTGACGGTCGCGGTCATCGACACCGGCGTCGACGGCACGCATCCGGAGCTGTCGTCGCGCATGGTCGACAATGTCGACGTGTCCGGCTTCGGCATGTCCGCCGATCGACACGGCACCGCGATTGCCGGCATCATCGCGGCTGAATCGGGCAACGGCATCGGTTCTTACGGCGTCGCGCCCGGCACACAGATACTCGGGATCAAGGCATGTGAGCCGGAATCGACGACGGCGGTCGCGTCGCGCTGCTGGTCGAGCACGCTGGCCAAGGCACTCGACCGCGCGTTACAGAGCGACGCGGCGATCATCAACATGAGTCTCGGCGGTCCCGAGGACATGCTGATCGGCATGCTGCTCGACAAGGCGGCCGACAACGGCGTACTCGTGCTCGCCGCGGCCGGCAATGACGGGCCGGCGGCGCCGCCACCGTTCCCGGCGTCGCATCCGGCGGTCATGGCGATCACCGCGGTCGATTCGGCCGAACGCGTCTACGCGGACGCGGTGCGCGGCGAATTCATCGATGTCGCCGCGCCCGGCGTCGAGATACCAGTGCCGGTCCCCGGCGAAATCTACCCCGCGCAGCTATCCGGCACGTCGATGGCGACTGCACACGTGGCCGGTGCGGCCGCACTGCTCAAGTCGATGCAGCCGGGGGCGAGCGCCGCGGAACTGCGGACTAGCCTGGAGACCAGCGCAGTCGGCGACGCCCGCAATGCGTTGGTCGGGCACGGCCGGATCGATGTGTGCGGCGCAGCAAAAGCCGTATCGGCCGGCCAGACCGGCTGCGCCGACTAGACCCGAAACCCAAGCCAGACAAAGGTCTCCGGCCCGTTAATGGGGACATTCTGCTTTTTCGGCCACGGCGCTGGTCGCATTTCGCGGGGCCGACCGAAAAAGCAGAATGTCCCCATTAACCCCGATATTTTGTTGAACCGTTTTCGCGGATCTCGTGACTTACTTAACAGGAGGCACTTGATATGAACACATACTGCGAAACGAATTCCGATTTTTATGGCTCAGAGATCCGCGAAACC
>JBPCXI010000095.1:0-9053 GCA_051008895.1 Gammaproteobacteria bacterium
GCGAACGCGTCGGGCATCGGACTGCCGGTGATATTCGTGAAGCGGAAGTACGCCATCATCGACGCGCGCTTCATGGCCATCTGCGTACCCATGCCGAACGTCACGGACTCCGGCCCGTGGGCGACGACGGTATCGAGGAATCGATCCGCGATATCCGCCAGCGCATCATCCCAGGACACGCGCTCCCATTTGCCTTCGCCGCGCTCGCCGACGCGCTTCATCGGGTACAGCACGCGCTGCTTGCCGTACATGTATTTCGCGTGGCGCAGGCCTTTCTGGCAGCCGCGCGGGCCGAAGTCGGGCGCGTCGGGATCCGACTTGCCGTACTCGCCCTGCTGCTCTTCGCGCCAGACAATGCCGTCTTTGACGTACACGTTGAACGCGCAGCCGCCCTGGCAGTTCGTGCCGTGAGTGCCGTGCGCGACGCTGTCCCAGGTCCACTTCTGCCGCATCAGGTCTTCCCAGCGACTATAGTCGACCGGGTCGACCGGGTCTTCCGCCCCGGTGACCGACTGCGCGACGGATGGCGTCGCGAATTTTAGCGACAGCGCGGTCGCGCCGGTGCCGGCGATGAATCCTCGTCTGGACAATCCGTCCGTCTGCATGCGTCGTCTCCTGCTCAGCGGCGTGCGCGCAGCTCCGTCTTCAGCACCTTACCCGTCGCGTTGCGCGGAATCGCGTCGATAAACTCATACTGCTTCGGCGTCTTCATGCCCGAAATCTTGCCGTCGCAGAATCCGATCAGTGCGTCCGGGTCGCCGACGTCGCCGACGACATAGGCCTTTAACGCCTCGCCCCATTTCTCGTCCGGCACGCCGATGACTGCGACGTCGCGCACCGACGGGTGCTTGATCAGCACCTCCTCGACCTCGCGCGGATAGATGTTGACGCCGCCGGAAATCACCATGTCCTTCTTGCGATCGACGATGTAGTAGTAGCCTTCGTCGTCGCACCGGACCATGTCGCCGACGGTGACCCAGCCGTCATGGAACGCTTCGGCCGTCTCGTCGGGCCGGTTCCAGTAACCGTTGAACAAATATGGGCTGGTCGAGAACAGCTCGCCGACCTCGTCCGGCCCGCACTCGTCGCCGTCGTCGTTGCGCACGCTGACCCTCGTGCCCGGAAACGGCTGGCCGACGCATGCCTGCTTGCGCAGCTGGTCGCGCGGACGCAGGCTCAGCACGAGCCCGGCCTCGGTCGAGCCGTAGAGTTCGTGCAGCAGTCCGTCGCCGAAAAACTCGACCAGCGTCTCCTTCATCGCCTGCGGCAGCGCCGCCGCGTTCGAGATAATTGTTTTCAGGTGTTGCGGCCGGTTCGCGTCGAGGAACGTACGTTCCTGCGCGAAGATCACCTGGAAATGCGTCGGCACACCGAAGAAGCCGGTCATCCGCTCTTCTTTCAGCTTGATCATGACCTGGTCCGGCTCGAACCGGTCCATGATCTCGACGTAGCCGCCGACGAAAACCGGCGCGAGAGAAAACAGCATGCCCGCGCCGTGGCACATCGGCGCAATCGATAGAAACCGGTCATCCGACGAATAGCAGCCATACTCGGACGCCATGCCGAGTATGCTCAGTACCCGCGAGCGGTGCGGCACGAGCACGCCCTTCGGCTTGCCGGTCGTGCCCGACGTATACGGAATCGTGAACGTCCCCCACTCGTCGATGAGCGGCGGCACGCCGGGACTCGCCGCTGCGATCCAGTCCTCGTACTCGTTCTCTATTACGATGACGCGCTCGATGCCGTCGATGTCCGTGCCGGCAAGTTGCTCGGCGCTGGCGGCGTCGACGAACAACACGCGCGCTTTCGCATCTTCGCAGATCGCGGCGATTTCCGCCGGTGCGAGCTTCGGATTCACCGTCGCGAGCACAATGCCGGCCTGCGATGCACCGATCACGGCCTCGAGGTACGCGATCGAATTCTGCGCGACGATCGCACCATGGTCGCCGCTGCCGAGCCCGCAGTCGTTGCGCAGCGCCGCGGTCACGCGATCCACGCGGTCGATGAGCTGGCCGTAGGTTCGCGTCTCATCGCCATGCCGGCACGCAATCTTGCCCGGATCACGCCCCGCTGCGGCGCGAACGCCGACCGCCATAGTCAGGTGTTGAAACGAGAACGGCAGGTCGGTCATATGATCACGACCCGGGCAACTTGAACACGCGCAGCGCGTTGTCGCGCATCAGCATCTGCTTCGACTCGTCACGCAGACCGAGTGCATCGACCTCCGCGACCGCGCGCTCGGGATCGATAACGGGCCAGTCGGTGCCGAACATCACCTTGTGACGGCCATAGCTGTTGGCGTAGTGCACGTAATTCGGCGGCCAGTACTTCGGCGCGTAAGCGTCGCCCGCCGTGTAGACGTTTTCATGCTTCCAGCACATCGAGATCATCTCGTCCGTCCACGGGATGCCGATATGGATGCCGATCAGCGTGAGCTCCGGAAAATCGATCGCGACCTGGTCGAGACAGATCGGCCGGCCGACGCTCGGCAGCCGCCGCTCGCGCGAATACACGAGGTTGTGACCGACCTGCATCATGATCGGCACGCCGAGCTCAGCGCACTTCGTGTAGAACGGGTAGTACTTCGCATGATCGGGCGGCAGGCCGCACCAGTGCGGGTACAGGTGCGCACCGACGAACCCGTATTCCCTGACGGCCTGCTCGAGGTCGCGCACGCCCTGCATGCCGCGGAACGGGTCGATGCCGGCGAGCCCGGAGAACCGGTCCGGATGTTCGGCGCACATGTCCCGAACCACTTCGTACGGCAGCTCGAAGCCACCCTTGACGTTGATGTCGCCGGCGCGCACGGCGATCAGCAGCGAGCGTTCGATGCCGGCACGGTCCATGCGCCCGAGATAATCCTCGATCGTGACGCCGCCACGCATCTCTTCGGGCATGCGAACCTGCGCCTTGAATTCCTCGTCGAGCCCGGTCCAGCCGTTCGCAACGGCCTCCGGCGTGAACGGATTGCAGACAATATCGATGGCGCCGGCCATGCAGCTCTTCCCCTGTTACTGTGCCTCCGGGATCCCGACCCGGCCCGGCGCGACCGCTACCAGCCGTCGAGGTCCCAGTCGCCCGAGGTCTTCGAACGCACCGGTATGCCGGCGATCAGCGGCGCCTGGGTCTCGAGGTCATAGTTGACGTTGTTGCCCTGGATGATGACCTGCTCCTGGGTCGTGATCCAGTTGATCAACGAACCGTCGAGCCGGAAGAACCCGGCCCAGCCGCGTTCCTCGCCGGCCACGAAATGGCCGTGTTTCACCAGCGCCGGGCGGAAGAAATACGTGCCCGCGTCCAGCTTGCCGAAGTTGTAGTCGAGGTGGCCATCGATGCTGTAGGCCTCCTCGAACACCGGGTGGTGGACCATGCGGTTGTCGGACCAGCCGGGCGGCGCCCACGCCAGCATCGTCACAAAGCCCTTGTTGTTGTCGTCCTCGGGTGCCGGGTCGTGATACAGCAGTTTCAGCTTCAGGAACCGTTGCGTGTCACCCTCGTACTGATTCGGCATCCACTCCATGCGTGCCGTATCGACGACGGTCAGCTCACCCTGCTGGTCTGATGCCGTATTGCCACCGCGCGGGACGAAATCGGCGCGATTCTTGTCCGACACCGAGAAACCCCAGTCGCCGTACTCCCGGAAGATCAGCACGTCCGTACCCTCTTCGACCGATATCTCCGGTACGCGCAGCCCCGCCGGCGCGCGGAAGTAACCGCCCTTGGCGAGCATCTGGTCGCCCAGCTTGACGCGACCCTGCATTACGTACCACTCGACATCGGCATGGTGATAGCCGGCCGGGCGGTGCCAGGCACTGTCGAAAACGACCCGCGTCGATGCGGACCCGTCTTCTTCATCGTAGGAGAGATTTCTCTGCTTGACCTTGCCGTCACCGCGGACCAGTTCCGCATCGTGCCAGCAAAGATCCGCTTCCTGGATCAGTTCGACATGGGGTCTCACGCTCGCTCACCTCCGTTGTTGTACTTGTTGGCCGGACGCAAGATTCCGACCGCAGTCCCCGAAATATCCTGTCTTTACGCGGAATTTGCAACAATCCGGCCACACAGCGCCGAGCGGCGGGCAGCCCGCGAATACCCGTTGCCGCGCGTGCCCGGATGCGTGCTCCGAACGAGGCGTTCGCGGTAGAATCCCGGGTGCCGGCACGCCCGGCGGGCTTACGGGGAACAGCATGGCCGCATTCGACGCCTGGAAATATCTGCATATCCTGATGTTCGTGTTCTGGATCGGCACGGATCTTGGGGTGTACCTGTCGGCGAAGAAATCGACCGACCCGAAACTGTCTTTCGAGACCCGCTACCTGCTGCTGCACATGGCGCTGCGCATCGAGCTGCTGCCGCGGACGATGTGGAAGGCCGCGCTGCCGCTCGGCGTCATGCTGTCCGAATCTATGGGGCACATCCAGATCGGCACGGTCGGCCTGATCGCGACCTGGGTCTTCAGCATCGGCTGGTGGGCCGTCAGCATGTACGGCGCATACCACTACGACAAGCCAATCGGGCACAAATTCGGGGCGGCGACGAACGTGCTGACCGGCATCGTCGGCGTCGGCCTGATCCTGGTCGCCGCATCGTCGCTGCTCGGCAACGGCCCGGTCGCAGCAGACGCGAGCTGGCTCAGCTGGAAGATCGGGCTCTACGGCCTGATCAACCTGATGGTCATCGTGATGATCAAGGTGTTCGATCCGCTCGGCATTGCGTTCGGCCGGCTCGCGGTCGAGGGCTCGACGCCCGAGATCGAGGGGATCATCGCCGGCGTCATGGATAAGTCGACGGCGATCATCTGGGCGACCTATTCCACGATCGCACTGGTCGCGTTCATCGCGACGACGAAGATCATCTGAACCGCACCTGATGCCCAAGATTTCCGGCTGCATCATCTCTTTTAACGAAGAGGCGAAGCTCGAGGACTGCCTGCAGAGCCTGGCTCCGGTCGTCGACGAGATTGTTATTGTCGATTCGCTCAGCACCGACGGTACCGTCGAGATCGCGCGCCGCTACACCGACAAGGTCTACGACCAGAAATTTCTCGGCCACATCGAACAGAAAAACCTCGCCGTCAGCAAGGCGAGCCACGACTGGATCCTGAGTCTCGACTGCGACGAACGGCTCGATGACGAATTGACCGCCGCGATCCTGCGCGTCAAGGATTCGCTCGACAACCACGGCGCCTACCGGATGGCGCGCAAGACCTTCTACGTGTATCGCTGGCTGAATCACTGCTGGTACCCGGACCGCAAGGTCCGGCTGTTCAACCGCAACCTCGCCAAATGGGGCGGCACAAACCCGCACGATGTGATCATCATCGACGAGAATGTCGTGCACGATCTGCCCGGCGACATCCAGCACTACTCGTTCGACAGCATCTCCGCCCATGTGCAGACGCTCGACAAGTTCACCGAGATCGCGGCCGGCGAGATCATTCGCAAGGGCAAGCGTGTGACGCTGCTCGACCCGTTCACGCACAGCGTCTGGGCCTTCATCAGGATCTACTTCGTGCGCGGCGGCTTTCGCGACGGCTTCGCCGGCTTCGTCGCGTCGTGGTTGTCAGGCGTCTATGCGTTTGTGAAATACACGAAGGTGATTTTTCATCAGCGCCAGCGCGAGTCTTCCGCCTGAAGTGAGGCCGACGCCGGCTATTCCGCCAGCCTCATACATTCAGACTCATACGTTCAGGCTCACAAAATAGTCGATCGTTTTCCGCAGTCCGTCCTCGAGCCCGATCGTCGGCTGCCAGTCCAACTCGCGCCTGGCCAGTGAGATGTCGGGCTGGCGCTGCATCGGGTCGTCCTCGGGCAACGGCTTGAACACGAGTTTTGCACTCGAGTTGGTCATGTCGAGGACCGTCTCGGCCATCTGCTTTATCGTAATCTCGCCGGTATTGCCGAGATTCACCGGCCCGGTGAAACTGTCCGGGCTGGCCATCAATGCAAGCAGCCCCCTGACCAGGTCGTCGACATAGCAGAACGAGCGCGTCTGGCTGCCGTCGCCGTAGATCGTGATATCCGTGCCGGCCAGCGCCTGGTTGATGAAGTTCGACACGACGCGGCCATCGTTGATGTGCATGCGCGGGCCGTAGGTGTTGAAGATCCGCGCGACCTTGATCGGCATCTCGTGCTGCCGACGATAGTCGAAGAACAGCGTCTCGGCGCAGCGCTTGCCCTCGTCGTAGCAACTGCGCGGACCGATCGGGTTCACGTGGCCGACATAGTCCTCGGTCTGCGGATGTACCTCGGGGTCGCCGTATACCTCGCTCGTCGAAGCCTGCAATATTTTCGCATCGGTGCGTTTGGCCAGGCCGAGCATATTGATCGCGCCGTGCACGCTGGTCTTCGTCGTCTGCACCGGGTCGTTCTGGTAGTGAATTGGTGACGCGGGGCACGCGAGGTTGTAGATCTCCTCGACCTCGACGTACAGCGGAAACGTCACGTCGTGGCGCATCAGCTCGAAGTTAGGATTCTGCAAAAGGTGGCGGATGTTGTCCTTCGTACCGGTATAGAAATTGTCGACGCAGAGCACGTCGTCGCCCCGCTCGAGCAGTGCCTCGCACAGGAACGAGCCGATGAATCCCGAGCCGCCGGTGACCAGCACCTTTTTCGTAGAATCGCGCATCTCGATTCAGGGTAGCAGCGGCGCTTCGGCTTGCGCCAGCGCCGCCTGCTCGTCCGGCTCGCCGGGTTTGATGACCCCCATCAACGCGGCGATCAGCAGCAGCAACCAGATCGAGTGCACGAACGGCCGCGTGCGCTTCAGGCTGTAGGCCATCTGCTGGTCGATGTCGGGTGATGGCCCGTCGGCGGCCATCTTCTCGACGCCATCGAAGAAGGCCTGGAAACGCATCCGCATCAGCAATCCGAGCAGAATGACGCCGGCCAGAATCATTAGCTTGCCGGTGATCCACGGCGTGTCGGCGAGTCGCCCCGTCATCATCGAATAGACGACGGACGCCGGTATGCCGACGACCAGCAGAATCCGCAACCAGCGATCATATTTCGCCATCGTGCGGCCAAAGTCCGTGCCGTCTTTCATCCACGCGCCCAGCACGAGGAACAGCCAGACTGGGCCAAGCAGCACGATCCCGACCATCTGCCACCACGGGTGCTCAATACCGTAGGTATCGCTCAACACACCCGCCACCGTGACGAACAGCGCAAGACAAACGCGGGGCACGAGATCGATCGTATTCATCATGCGTCCCGCGGTGACCCGCTGCTCCGGACCGAGGCCGGGATTGACGGCCGAGCGACTCCAGATGAAGACCGCGATGTCGGGACCCAGCCAGTAGACAAGCAGCAGCTGGTGCAGGAATAGCGTGAACGTGTGGGCGATCGAGTCGTGATCGGCCGTGCCGACGTCGGCAAGCGATTGTCCGAACACGAAGACCGTCGCCAATAGCAACAGGACCAGCGTCTTGCGCAGCATCGAATCCCCCTCGTGGTTTGCCGCGCCGGCCAGTCACCGTGCGCGTTAGCCGCATGGTAACTGAAACGGGCGTGAACCGCAGTGCGGCACGCGCGCGACCGGCCGCCCTGAATCAGTCTGATAAGAATTCTAGATTATGAATCTTATTATTTGTTTATATTATCTTTTTCAGGGTCCGGTGGTGCGCTGTCATCGTCGAGCAGTATGCGCCACTGGGGCGTGTCCAGGTCGTCGAACTGCCCCGACCGGACGGCCCAGAAAAACGCACCGACGGCGAGCGCAAGCAGCACGACACCGAGCGGGATCAGGTAATAGATGATCGTCACGACGCTTTCTCCGCGGGCGTCGCGCAGCATGACGGCGTCGCGGCGGCCGGTTTGATCGGCGCGGGGCGGCGGCCCAGTCGCAACGCGTTCATCGTCACGAGCAGCGAACTGCCGGACATGCCGAGCGCGGCCATCCACGGCGCGAGCATGCCGGTCGCGGCCAGCGGCAATGCGACGAGGTTATAGCAGAGCGCCCAGACCAGGTTCTGGCGCACAACTCTCATCGCGAGCCGGGACAACTGGATCGCGTCGGTCAGCGGCTCGAGCGTCTGCCCCATAAGCACACAATCCGCAGAGTACTGCGCGAGTGACGTGCCGCTGCCCATCGCGACCGACACGTCGGCGCCAGCGAGTACCGGTGAATCGTTGATGCCGTCGCCGATCATTGCGACCTTGCGCCCGCGCGCCTGCAGGCCGCGCACGAACGCCAGCTTGTCCTCGGGTTTCTGCCCGGCATGAAAGGTCCGGACGCCGAGCTGATCCGCCAGTGTTGCGACCGACGTGGCCCGGTCGCCGCTCGCGATCGCCACGTCAAGACCTAGCGTATCGAGACGCGCGAGATCCGCACGCGCGCCTGCGCGGATGCGCTCCGCGATGTCGAGTTCCGCCACCATGCCCGCCTCATCGGCGAGCCAGATTACGCGCCGGGTGCCGGTATCGGGCTCCGTCACCGGCTCGTCTGCGCCCGCATACAACGCCGCGGTAAATTCATGCGTGCCGATGCGATAGCGACGGCCATCGACGCGGCCCGCGAGGCCGGACCCCGGATGCGCGCGGACGTCGCTTGCCCGGGCCGCGCTCGCCGGTGCCGGAAACGCAGCCGCCAGCGGATGCTCCGAGCGCGCTTCGAGCGAAGCGGCAATGTCCATCGCCTCCGCGGCGGACACGTCGCCGCGCACCGTGACGACCGGCGCCGCGCTGTCGTGCAGCGTCAACGTGCCGGTCTTGTCGAACACGATATCCGTCGCCTGGCTGAGAGACTGCACGGCCCCGGCACGGCGGATCATGAACCCGCGCCGCGCCAGCGCGCTGGTCGCGACCGTGAACACCGCCGGCGTCGCCAGCGCCAAAGCGCAGGGACAGGTGACGACGAGCACCGCGAGCACGATCTCGAAGGTTCGATCGGGCGCGATTTGTGACCAGATGACGCCGACCAGGGCCGCCGCCAGCAGCACGCTCGCAACGAACCACGAGGCGATACGATCGGCGACCTCGACGAGACGCGGTCGCTGTTCGCGCGCATCGGTCACGAGTCGACCGATCTGCGCCATCACGGTCTCGGCGCCGACG
>JBPCXI010000096.1:0-16152 GCA_051008895.1 Gammaproteobacteria bacterium
CCATTGCGCCGGGCATCATCCCGGCTGCGGGCACGCCACAACGTAGTCAGCACATCAGTGCTAAACGTCAGTCCTGCGCGACAAACTCCCCATCACGGCTCGGAATATGTCCCGGCGACTTAATGCGAACCCAGATCGCCAGCAGCATCACGACGCCGTTCAGAAAACCGATCAACCCGAACGGAGCGGCCGGCCCGATAGAATCGAATAGACGGCCGCCCAGGCCCGACGCGATGAAAATGCCGATCGCGCCGCACATGTTGAACGCGCCGACGACCGCGCCACGACTGAGGCGCGGCGCCTCCTGGCTGATCAGCGTCGTCGCGCCGAAGAACGCACTGATCTGGCCGATGCCGAGCACGATGAAATAAGGCACCGCGGCGGGATCGAGGGGATTGTCGACGAGCCACATCACGCTGTAACCGATCGCGGCCAGCGCCATGCAGAAGACCACGCCGGAGACGCGGTTGAAACGATCCATGAACGAGCCGAGGATCGCGAGCCAGACTAGTGCCGCGGCCGAGGCGATGCCGAAGATCCCGGCTCCGCGCGCGGACGCCACGGCGGGATCCATGCCCTCGGCGACACCGGCTACGGCACCCCACAGGACCGTGAACGTGCCGAGTATCACGAGGTCGCTGCGCGCGACGAACGCGGCCGCATATGCGAGCGCAATACGTGGATTACGCTTGGCTTCTTCGAACCCGCTCATGACCAGCGTCTTGAACGGCAGGCGCTCCTCTTTCTGGCCGACCGTTCCCTTCTTAAGTCCCAGGATATAGATCAGAGATGAGATCGCGCACGCGGCGAATACGATCACGTGCACGATCTTCGTCGTCGTCACGCCATCGTATCCGGCTTCGATCAGCGCCGGCGGAACGAAACGCCCGAAAATCACGGTCACCGCGATGACACCGAGGCCGTTGAACACGCCGGTCAATGCGACGAACTTCCCGCGCGACCGATCCTGCGGGTAGTCGGCGACGATCGTACCGAGCATGCCCGTCGCGGCGCCGAGGCCAAGCGCATAGATCGCGCGATAGACAATGAGTTCGGTGACGGACTCGGCGAACGGGTACAGCAAATAGCCGATACCCATAACCAGCATGCCGATCGCAAACACCTCGCGACGCCCGATCCGGTCGGACAACACGCCGACGACACCGAATATCAGCAATTGCATGATTTCGGTGACGATGACCAGGTCTCCGCTGATCGTGCCCTGCTCACCGATCGGAATACCCAAATTGTTGTTCAGCACGAGCGCGGTGCCGGTCGACACAAACGTCAACAGCCCTATCGTCGCGAACGCGGCGTAACAGAAAACGGCCGCATTGATCGGCGAAATGCCCGGCTGCAGCCAGACGAACCAGAGCTTGCTTAAATGTTGCTCTTCGGCTTCTTCGGCGGGGGCATCACTCAATTTCTCAGGCTCCTTCGTTGTGTTCGTGGTGCGCCACGCTACAGGATGATGTGCACGGACTTCGATAGCGTGTAGCTCAGCACCTCTTCGAGACACTCTTCGCGACCCAGCCCGCTGTTTTTCCAGCCGCTGAAACCCGTGCCGAGATAATGGCGGCCTGTGCCGTTGATCCACACCAGGCCGGCTTCGAGCGCGCGGGTCGCGGCCATCGCCTTGTTGATGTCGTTCGTCCAGACTGCCGCCGTCAGACCGAGGTCGAGCTCGTTCGCCATCGCGATGGCCTCGTCCTCGTCGCGCCATTTCAAGACGGCGAGTACCGGACCGAAAATCTCGTCGCGTGCGACGCGCATCTGCATCGTTACGTCGCCGAACACCGTCGGTTGCACCCAGTAGCCGCGACTGAACGCATCGCCTGCGGGGATGTCGCCACCGGTGATCACCGTCGCGCCCTGCTCCTTCGCCGACTCGATGATCTCGAGGATGCGCCTGAAGTGCGGCTCGGAGTTTACGGGTCCCATGCCGGAATCGGGATCCAGCGGGTCGCCGAGACGGATACCGCCGACCTGCGCCGCGATGCGCTCGACGACTTCGTCATAGATCGATTCGTGCAGCAGCAGCCGGCTCGTGGAGCCGCAAGACTGCCCGGACCAGGAGAAATTCATGCCGGCAACGGCCGCGTTCGCGACGGCCACCGGATCCGCGTCGGGATAGGCAATGAAAGGGTTCTTGCCCCCGAGTTCCAGTGTCACGTGCTTGACCGCGACTTCCGCGGCCGACCGCTGGATCGCCATGCCGGTCTGCACCGAACCGGTGAAGCCGATGCGCGGTACGCGCGGGTGTCGCACGATCGCGTCGCCGACGACGGTGCCCACGCCCGACACGAAATTCACCAGGCCCTTCGGCAGCACCGCGTCGCAGATCTCGGCCATGACCTTCGCGGACAGCGGACTCTGGTCG
Source organism: Gammaproteobacteria bacterium (assembly GCA_051008895.1). GTDB lineage: Bacteria > Pseudomonadota > Gammaproteobacteria > Steroidobacterales > SMWD01. The sequence goes on from JBPCXI010000096.1 coordinate 2,381, forward strand.
GGCGACTTCAGCACGATCCCGTTGCCCGCGATCAGCGGCGCGCCGAGGTGCGCGGCGGCGAACAGGAACGGGTGATTGAACGGCACGATCCGGCCGACGACGCCGTACGGCTCGCGCATCGTGAAGTGAATGTTCTGCGGCGTTGCCGGGACGCTTTCGCCTTTGATCTCCATGCCGAGCCCGGCAACGAAGTCGATGTAGCCGGAGGCCAGGTGAATGTCATTGCCGAGACTCGCGATCGTGTTGCCCGTGTCGGCGGCCTCGAGTTCCAGCACGTCGGTGCGCACACGTATCTCGTCGGCCAACTTGCGCAGCACCGCGCCACGCTCGAACACGTGAGTCGTGGCCCAATCCGGCTGCGCCGCCGCGGCGGCGGCGACCGCACGGTCGACGTCGCCAGCAGTCCCGGCCGGCACGCGCCCGTGCACCTCGCCGGTCGCCGGGTTGACGGAGTCCATCCACTCCCCGCTGTCGCTGGCGACGAATTCGCCGCCGATGTACATCGGGTGATCGCCGAATTGCCGAGTCACTCTCTTAATATTCCTGGGGGGCTAATCCCGGTCGATCAGGACTTTCCCTTGACCGGCGCGGGTTTCTGATACTTCTCGTAGTTTTCCAGGCTCGACAAACCGACCGGCGTCCAGACCTCGGGGGCATCGAAGTACTTCGGCAGGTTTTTCTCGGCGTAGTCGACGACAGTCCGCGGCAAAACGTCACCGGGGTGATCGCAGGTGCCCATGAACGCAGCGTACTGACAATTTCCCGTCGCCTGACCCATCAGCATCCACGGCAACCACGGCGTGATGCGATTCCACGTGCCGCGGTAGTCGAGACTCGTGATGTCGGAATTCTGCATGTCTTCGGCCTTCACGTGATGCGCGAAGAACTCCGACACCTGCGCGATCTCGCCCGACGACTCGCGCGGCCATTCGTCCGGCTGCAGCGCATTGGGATACGCGAGGTGAATGTGCATCTCCATTTCGAGCCAGTCGCCGTTCTGTACCCACGGCAGGACGAACGGCACGCGCTTCGGCGGCTCTTTCTGCTTGTCGAGTCCGCCAAACTCCGGGGGCGCGGGAAAGTACGGCTCGATCAGGTAGTTGTACGGGTCGTTGTCGACGTGCACGACCTTGACGGTCTCGTCAATGTACGGGTTGTGCCACTCCTCCATGATTTCGTTGCTGCGCAGGTCCGTATACAGGATGATCTCGCGGCAGATGCGCTCGATGACGCCGTCCTCGCGCTCGTTGAGGCGGATCACGCCGAAGCCCTGCGCGCCGAACAGGTCCTTGATGCGCGTCATCGGCTGGTGGCCCATCACATAGCCCTTGAACCAGAAATATTTCTGTTTGCCGAAATCGATGTCGCTCTGCAGCCGGGCATAGGCCAGCTGATTGCCGCGACCGGTCAACAGGTCGAGATACGGCCCGCGCAGTGCTTCTCCGCCGACCGCCGTGCCCGCCTGCATGTGCGCACCCGCCCGCGCCTTCTGACCGTATGCGCCGAGCGCGAGTCCGAGCGCGCCGGCAGCGCCGACCCCGGCAAAACCGTTTTTCAGGAATTCTCTTCGTTGCATGGCTTATCTATCCCCCCAGTTGTTCACGTCGCGCGTTCAGGCCGCGGGACGATCCGCTTCGGATGTAGTTTTTCGATAGCGTACGATTAGCATAATTGCCCAGCATAGCAGTGCGGCATTGGCGAAGGCGACGAAAAGGAACGGGCCGACACGCGTAACGTTATCGAACAGGTAACCGCCGACAAATGCAACGATCAGGATGCCGAACGCGCCGCACCAGCTCCACATACCAAGCACCGCGCCGCGCCCGCGTTCCGGCGCTTCCTTGCCGACCAGCGACGTCGCGGAAAGATTGGCAAACATCTCCGCCGCACCGATGATCGCGGCACACGCGAACATCCCATTGCCGATCGGGTTGTCCAGCAGCCACAGCGAACCGTAACCGACGAACGCGATCGCCATCGCAATCGCGACACCGATCAGACGGTCGATGCGGTCCAGCAACCAGCCGGCGAGCGGCGCAACCGGCAGACTGACGGCCTGCACGAACACGTAGAACTTCAACGCGGTTTGCTGAGCCTCGGCCGACGTCAGCCCCTGGTCAACACCCACCTGGAACAGCCAGAGCGTAAAGAACGTACTCATGACCGACAGGTCTCCGCGCGATGCCGCCGCGCCCGCATAGGACAGTGCAATGCGCGGGTTCTTCGCGGCCGCAATGCCAATCTTGAACGTAGTCAGCACGCCTTCGCGCGTTTTCAGCTGTTGCGGCGCACCCGGCTTCAGGAAGATCAGCAACACCAGCGCGACCGTCATACAAACACCGGCCATGATCCACAGCCAGTAACGGCCTGCCGTCACCGGATCGATGCCCATGTCCTGGAACCGGACGGGCACATCCTTCATCAGGCTGATCAGCACCACGAGGCCGAGCCCGTTAAAGATGAAGCACGTTGCAATCATCTTGGCGCGACACCCCTCCTGAGGGTAGTCGTTCGCGACCGACGGCAGCATCACGATATTGCCGGCGCAACCCGCAGCGAAGAAGATGCGAAAGAAGTACAGCATCATCACCGTCGCGGCCAGCGGATAGATGATGTAGGCGAAACTCATCATCACGAAAGCACCGACATACAGCGGCTTGCGGCCCCACTTGTCCGACAGCGCCCCGATTGGCCCGAGTATCGACAACAGGACGATCTCCTGGATGATCGTGAGGTTGCCAGAGACGGTGCCCTGCTCGTCCAGGGGAACGCCGAGAATCTCGGTCAGCACATACGGCTGACTCGTATTGATGAAGCTCATCGACGCAATGCCGAAGAAAGACGCGAAGAACAGCGCGAACAGGTGTTTGGGCCTGACGCCCGGCTGCATCAGGAGCGGGCCGAATTTGAGGGCCGGACGCTCGATGTCAGCGGTTTCTGGCGGAGTGGCTGGGGCGTTCATATGTTATGTTTTCGCCTTATTGTAGATACCGGATGTTGGGCAACCGACTCCGCCCGCACAAACCGGCCGTGGCCGGGCGACCATCCAGTGATCCGGACCGAGGCCAGCCACCGTGAAAATCATCAAGATCGCACTCGGCAGCATTATCGCGCTGATTCTCGTCAGTGTCGTCGGCGTTTGGGGCTACCTGCGTTTTTCGGGCGACGAGCCGCATTTCGCCGGTACCTGCGAGGTGCTGGAGCTCGATGGCAGCGCCGAGGACATCCTGATTGACCGTCAGCGCGGATTCGCCTACCTGTCGCTAATGGACCGCCTGGCGCTCGCCGAGGGCGAGACGGGCGACGGACCGCCGAAACAGGGCCGGATCGGACACCTCGATCTCAATGCGGACAGACTCCGCGTCGAGCCCGCATTGCTCGACAAGCCCAGGCACTTCCGACCGCACGGCATGAGCTTCTGGTACGACGATTCGGGCCAGCGCTATCTTTTCGTCATCAACCACCCGGTCGAACGCGGTGTCGAGCCGGAACTCGTCGAGCTGTTTCGCGAGGAAGCACCGGGGCGCTATCGCCACGCGCGCACGTTCGCCCACGAACTGTTTTCGAGCCCGAACGACATCGTGGCGGTCGGGCCAGAGCAGTTTTACCTCGCGAACGACAGCATGAGCGAGCCGACGAAGCTGATATTCGTGGACGGCGACGACGTTCGCGCGGTCGCGGACGATATCGCGTCGGGAGGCGGAATCAACGCGTCGAGCGACGGCAACATGCTGTACGTCGCCGAAACGCAGGGGCAACAGATACGGGTCATGCGGCGCAACCCGGCCGACGGCAGCGTAGAGACCGTCGACACGATCGCCGTCGGGACTTCGCCGGACAACATTGACGTTGCTGCGGACGGCAGCCTGTGGGTTGGCGCACACTCGAACGTCCTTGCGCTCGTCATGCATTTCATCGCCGGTGCGAACTCGCCGTCGCAGGTACTCCGCATCGGCCTCGACGGGACGCCGCAAATCGAGGAAATCTATCTGAACCGCGGCGACGAGATTTCGGCCAGCAGCGTCGGTGCTACCTACGAAGACAAGCTGCTGATCGGCTCGATCACCGCCCGCAAGATCCTGATTTGCACGATGGATTGACCGCGCGTCAGTCCCGCGCGTCGCCGAGATTCTGATCGAGGAATTCCCGGAACATCTGCGCCCAGCGCGCCGCGGCCTCCTCCGTTCGCGCCCAGTCATGCTCAGTCGCGCCCCCGGCGATCCGGGCCGGCGCTTTCTCGCGGTCGCCGGCACGGGCCAGCACCTCGCCCGACTCGGAATCGGCGAGCTCCATGAAGAACGTCAGCTGGCCGGCGGCAACCAGTGATGCGGCTCTGCCCCTGACCGGCAGCTCGTCGGGCACCGCGGAAAGCTCGAGATCGACCAGCGATGCGCGCACGAACAGTACGTCCGGACCGGGCGCGTCAACCAGCTCATAGTCGTCGCCGATCCTGTCGAGAAACGCCTCACGAAAAATTCGCCTCACCGTCTCCAGGTCTGCCGGATCCGGTCCGTCCAGGCCTTCGTAGTAGTAGATTTCGAGCGGCACCGCCTGCAGCCGCGTGAAGCGCGAGAAGTCGACGCCGGCCTTGACGTAGGCCATGTCGGTGCGCGCGTTCGGGACGGACCTGAAGCTCTCGACAGTCGTCTTGGTGCAGCCTGCCGCCAGCACGAGTGCGGTGGCGACGAGCCAGCTTCGCATCAGCCGAGCAAGACGTTGTCGAGGATCGCGGCCGTCAGCAACAGGCCAAGCTGAACGATCGACGCGGCGAATGTCTTCCATGCATTCGACACACTCGGCGCGAGATATAACTTCGTGCTGGCCCAGATAAAAAATACGCCGCCGGACAACGCACCGACGAAATAGATCCAGCCCATGCCGTAGAACACCGGAACCAGCGACAGCAGCACGAGTACGACCGCGTGCGCCAGAATCGTGCCGGTCGACAGGGATTCGCTGACGATCACCGGCAACATCGGTACGCCGGCCGCTTCGTAATCGTCCTTGCATGCGAACGCCAATGCCCAGAAATGCGGCGGCGTCCACAGGAACAATACGACGGCGAGTATCAGCGGGGCCGGCGCCAGCGTCGCGCCGTTCGCGGCCGCGCCGGCCATCACCGCGAAGCTTCCGGCCAACCCGCCGATGACGATATTCAGCCACGTGCGCGTCTTGAGCCAAACCGTGTACACCACACCGTACGTGAACGCGCCGAGGAAAATGTATGCCGCCGCCTCGAGATTGGTGGCGACCGCGGCAACGATCAGCGACGCGATCAGCAGGCCGGCGAGCGCCGTCAGCCAGTAACGGTTCGCGTTCAGTTTGCCGGTCACGAACGCGCGTTTGCGCGTGCGTTTCATTCGCGCGTCGAGATCACGTTCATAAAGCTGATTGAATGCGCCCGCGACCGACGAGGCGACGAGCGTCGCCATGCCGAGCAAAAATATCTGCCACGGCGTCAGCGTCTCGCCGGGGCTAACCGCGACTCCCGCCAGCGCGCAGGCCATGATCAGGAAGCCGAGCCGCACCTTGGCGGCTTGATAAATTAGTTTGACAGTCGCACTCATTGATTTGACGTTATATGTGGCTTGAATGTCCGGGCCGGGCCGTCGGCGATGCCACCGGCCTCGGGCGAATTCTAGCGCATCTGGCGCATCCTGCGGGCCGGTCGCCGGCCGCCCGTTCACTCGCGTGGATCCGGGTCGGTCCCGGCTGCCTCCTGGAGTGGGAAATTCGGCCGGGCCGCGTCCGGTACGGGCGGCGCGAGCGTCTCACGCCACAGGATGAACAGCCCGCTCGCGGTGATGATCGCCGCTCCGATCCATGCGAAGCGATCCGGAATCTCGCCCCAGACGAGGAAACCCGCGGTCGCCGCCCATAGCAGCGCCGTGTACTCGAACGGCACGATGATCGCGACCGGCGCGCGCTGATACGCGGCGTTGACGCACACGATACCGAGGCCGCCGAGGACGCCGCATACGAAAAACAGCGCCCAACCGAGCATATCCGGCGTCTGCCACCCCTGAACGCACTGCACGCCGGCGATTATCAGTGGCGCGAAGAATGGAAAGAGGCTGAGCGACAACGTCGATTCCGTCGGCGAAAGTTTGCGCGCGGTCAGGCCGAGCCCGGCATAGAAAGCGGCACCGATGACCGCATATATCGCGGCGGGATGCACCGACCCAGAACCGGGACGCAGCACGACGATGACACCGGCGAAACCGACGACGACCGCACCCCAGCGCAGAGGCCCGACGCGCTCGCCGAGGAACGGCTGCGACAGCGCGGTGACGATCAGCGGCGCAGCGAACACAAAGATCACGATGTCCGCCAGCGGGATGAAACGGAGCGCGTGAAAGAACGTCAGCATCGAACCGGCCATCAACAGCGAACGGGTAACGTGCCAGCCGGGCCGGGCGGTCCGCAACGCACCGAGTTGCCCACGCCCCGCCGCCACCGCGAGAATCAGCACGACCGAGAACGTGCAGCGCAGGAATATGAGTTGCGTCAGCGAATACGTTTGCAGTAGCCAGCGTGCCGCAACGTCCAGCCCGACCAGAAACAATACGCCGACGCACATGAACGCGATCCCCGCGCGAATCGAGCGCGCTTCCGGCAGATTTTGATTCGCGTTAGTCACATTGCTTATTTGGTTATGCCGCGGGCGACTTAGCGCGCCACGCGATGCCCCTGACGACAGGGCCTGCAGACATATAATTCACGGTTATACGCGGATAACGACACAGACGTTCCGCCCCGCAGCCGCTGCCTTTAAGTTACCGCATTCGGGAACCTTGAACATGGCAACGAGCACCGCGGAAATCATCCACCTGACCTGCGCCGATGGCATCAGTGCCTTCGACGAGCAGGAATCGCGCACCCGTGCGCTTGCGCACTGCAACGACGTGTTCGCGCAGCGCGACGCAGAGGGCCGCGTCGCGTGGGCGCTCGAGCACTTGCCCGCGCAACACGTGCTGACGTCCAGCTTCGGCGCCCAGGCGGCCGTATCGCTGCATCTTGTCACGCGATTCGCACCGGATATCCCGGTCGTGCTGATCGACACCGGTTACCTGTTCCCGGAGACCTATCGTTTCGTCGACGAATTGACCGAACGATTGCAGCTCAACCTGCACGTGTATCGCAGCAAACGCAGCCCGGCGTGGCAGGAGGCGCACGAGGGCAAGCGCTGGGAGCAAGGCGCCAGCGGTCTCGAATCGTACAACCACGAAAACAAGGTCGAGCCGATGGAACGCGCGCTGCGCGAGGTCGGCGTCGGCACCTGGTTCGCCGGCCTGCGCCGCGACCAGGCGACGAGCCGCGCCAACGTGCCGTTTCTGGCGTGGTCGGGAGACCGCTGGAAAGTACATCCGATCGCCGACTGGTCCGACCGGGACGTATACCTGTATCTGCAGAAGAACGACCTGCCCTATCACCCGCTATGGGACAAAGGCTACGTGTCGATCGGCGACGTGCATACAACCCGGTCGATCAACGACGTCGATCACGTCGACGAGACGCGGTTTTTCGGTCTAAAACGCGAATGTGGGCTGCACGAGATCGATCTGTCGACCGTTTAACGGCAGACGCCGCGGCTCAGGCTGCGTCAGCTATCTCGTTTCCGCAACCGCCTCGAACCGGCAACGGCAGATCTGCAAGCAACTTGTCGGCCGCATCCTGCGAGTCCAGGTCCGCCGCCTGCCGGATCAGTTCCGGCTCGAGGTGCGGCGCGAACAGGGAGATGAAGTCGACCATGTAACCGCGCAGCACGGTATCGCGACGGAAGCCGAGCCAGGTGGTGCAGCGCGGGAACAAATCCTCTGCCGACCGCGAGACCAGATCCTCCTCATCCGAACACTCGTAAGCGAGTCCGGCAACGACGCCAACGCCCATGCCCATGCGGACGTAGGTCTTGATGATGTCCGCGTCACGCGCGGTAAAAACGACGTCCGGTTCGAGTCCGAGCTCGGTGAATGCGTTCTTGAACGACGATTCGCCGGTCAGGCTGAAAACATAGGTGACGAGTGGATGGGCCGCCAGCGTCGGCAGGTCGAGTTCGACGTCGGCGGCCGCGAGTTCGTGCTTCGTCGGTACGAGCACGATCCGATCCCAGTGGAAACACGGCAGCAGCACCAGCCCCGGAAACAGGTGCCGCGAACCGGTCGCGATCGCGAAATCGACGCGATCGTTGGCGACGAGTTCGGCAATCTGCTCCGACGTGCCCTGATGCAACTCCAGGTTGACCTTCGGGTAGCGCTCGCGGAACATTTTGATCGTCTCGGGCAATACGTAACGCGCCTGCGTGTGCGTCGTCGCAATCGACAACGTGCCGTCCTGCTCGCCGGACAGATCGCTCGCCAGACTGCGGATATTTTCGACCTCGCGCATGATCGTGCGCGCACGCGCGATGACGTTGCGGCCCGCTGGTGTGATCGCCGCCAGGCTTTTGCCCTTGCGCGTGAAAAGCTGCACCTTCAGCTCCTGCTCCAGCAGTTTCAGTTGCTTGCTGATACCGGGCTGGCTCGTATACAGGCGCTCAGCAGCGGCCGTGATGTTCAGGCCGCTGTCCGCGATGGCGAGCAGGTAACGGAGTTGCTGCAGGGTCATGGGTGTATGCTTGATGGCGTCGCCGGACGCCTTTGACCGGGCGCGCGAGCCGCCCGCCGACATATAACCATTAGTTGTATCAGGCTGTCAATCAGGCTTTCTGTCGCCGCAGCCTTATGCCATGGCGATATAACTGTAGAAAAAATCAATATTTTTTAACGGCTTGCAGCGTCGATATCCTGCACGGACGCGCAAGTGAGAACCGTCAGCATGAGCCATTTTCCATTATTCGCAGATCTGGGCGGCCAGCCCTGCCTCGTCGTTGGCGGCGGCGAGGTTGCGGCGCGCAAGGTCGCGCGGCTGCTGCTGGCGGCAGCCGATGTCACGGTGAACGCGCCCGAACTGTGCACGAACCTGGCGGACCTGGCGGCGAACGGGCGCATTCGACATGCCGCGGGCGATTTCGATCCGGCGCTCGTCCGCCACCGGATTTTGATCATCGCGGCGACATCAGACCGACAAGTCAACGAGCGCGTCGCGACGGCCGCTCGCGATGCCATGTGCCTGTGTAACGTCGTCGACGACGCGGAGCTGTCGACATGCATCATGCCGGCCGTGGTGAATCGCGACCCGCTCGTCATCGCGGTCGGCAGCAACGGGCAGTCGCCGGTGCTCGCCCGGCGCCTCCGCCAGCAAATCGAGACATGGCTGCCGGCTCGGATCGGCGACCTCGCGGCGTGGGCCGGCCGCTGGCGCGGCGCGGTCGGTGCCAGGATAACGTCACCGGCGGCGCGGTTGCGCTTCTGGGAAAGCCTCTTCGCCGGCGCGCCGGCCGAGCGCGTGCTTGCCGGCGACAGCGCGGCCGCGGACGAACTCGTGCGCGGCGCGCTGGAGCGCGCGGATCGCGAAAACGAGTCAGCCGGCGTGGCGTGGTTCGTCGGTGCAGGTCCCGGAGACCCGGGCCTGATCACGCAGCGAGGACTGCAGTTGCTGCAAACGGCAGACGTCGTTCTGCACGATCGTCTCGTCTCCGTCGAACTGCTGGACTACGCGCGCCGCGACGCTCGTGTCATCAACGTCGGCAAGTCGCCGGACGCCGAATCGACGCCGCAGCAGCGCACCAACGCGCTGCTGCTCGAGTTCTTAGCGGCCGGTCATAGAGTGTGCCGTCTGAAGGGCGGAGATCCGTTTATTTTCGGGCGCGGCGGGGAAGAAGTCGCCGCCGTTGCAGCCGCGGGGCACGCTTACGAAATCGTGCCCGGCATCACCGCGGCGCTCGGTTGCGCGGCCGCGGCCAGAATTCCGCTGACGCACCGCGAATTCGCGACCGGCGTAACACTTGTAACCGGGCATCGCGCGGAATCCACCACCGGTGACGAGCCCGACACCGACTGGGCCGCGCTGGCTCGCGGCTCGCAGACGCTGGCGATTTACATGGGCGCGCGTCGCCTGCCCGATATCTGCCGTGACCTGATTCGCGGCGGCCGGGCGCCGACGACACCGGCAGCAATCATCGAAAACGGCACGACCGCGGACGAACGCATCGTCGGCGGCTCCCTGGCCGACATCGCCGCCCGCGCCGAGTCGGCCAAGGTGCGGCCGCCCGCACTGCTTATCGTCGGCGACGTCGTCGACGCTGCTGATAAACTTCGCTGGCATGCCGGGGCCTCCGCAGCGGAGTTCGCCACGGCCGCAGCATCGAGCTAGTTGAACCTCAGGCGCGAAACAGGAAGAAATACCATGATTTATGAAAATATCCTGGACACGATCGGCAACACGCCGGTCGTGCGGTTGAACCGCATTGCACCGCATAACGTCGACATGTTCGTCAAGATCGAGTCCTTCAACCCGATGGCCTCGGTCAAGGACCGGCTGGCGTTTGCGATCGTCGATGACGCGGAACGGCGCGGTCTCATCGAGCCCGGCCAAACCATCGTCGAGGCGACATCGGGAAACACCGGCATCGCGCTCGCGATGGTCTGCGCGGCGAAAGGCTATCAGTTCGTCGCGACGATGGCCGAATCCTTTTCGGTAGAGCGGCGCAAGATCATGCGCGCGCTCGGCGCCAAGGTCATCGTCACACCGGCGGCGGAGCGCGGTTCCGGCATGGTTCGCCGAGCCGAGGAACTGGCCGAACAACACGGCTGGTTTCTCGCGCGCCAGTTCGAAAATCCAGCCAATCCGGCGTATCACGCACAAACGACGGGGCCTGAAATTCTCAGTGACTTCTCGAACCGCCGGCTCGACTACTGGGTGAACGGCTGGGGAACCGGTGGCACGATGACGGGCGCGGGCAAGGTGATCAAGGCGGCACGGCCCGGCGTAAACATCATCGCGACGGAGCCGGCGGGCGCGTCGCTGCTCAGCGGTGCCGAGTGGCAACCGCACAAGATCCAGGGGTGGACGCCGGACTTCGTGCCCGACGTCCTCGATAAGGACATCTACGACAAACTCGTGCCGGTCACCGACGAGGAAGGCAAGGAGAACTCGCTGCGACTGGCGCGCGAAGAAGGGATCTTCGTCGGACTGTCGGCCGGGGCCACGCTCGCAGCAGCGTTGAGAATCGCCGAAGATGCAGCAGACGGCTCGACGATCCTGGCGATGCTGCCCGATACCGGCGAACGTTACCTGAGCACGTACCTGTTCGAGGAGCTCAACGAGGGCTCGGACGACGACTGGCTCGACACGCTGAGCTAACGTCCCGACACGAACCGTTGTCCCCGCCGTGACCGAAACGCTCCCGGCAGCGCCCGGATCGTATGCGCTCGTGATGCGCAACCACGTGCGCAAGCACGTCGACGTCGGCAGGCTCGGTCGGATCCTGTTCGAGCGCGGCTACCTCGTTTACGTCGGCAGCGCTTTTGGGCCCGGTGGCCTGCGCGCCCGCGTCGGTCGGCATGCTTCGACGAACAAGACCCTTCACTGGCACGTCGACTATCTGCGTCCGCACGTCGAACTCGAGGAGGCCTGGCTGACTACGGACGCCGGGAATCGCGAACATGACTGGGCGCAACGACTCGGCGCGCGCCTTGAGATAGCGCACCCGCGCTTCGGCTCCTCGGACTGTCGCTGCGTTTCGCACCTGTTTTTCGCCGACGATCGGCCGGCTCCGGATCTCATCGGCGAAGACGTCTGCATCGCATCATTTTTTCGCGAACCGAATGTATACTTGCCGCGATGAAAGGGCTCTGGACCGCAATCAAGATTCTCATCCTGTTGCTGTTCGCGACGATGACCGCGACGCTGGTCGTTATGTACGTGAAGGATCCGGTGCTGACGACGCGGTTCGTGCAGATCCCGTTCAGCGGCGTAACCGGCCCGCGCGAGACGGTGCGCGGCGGGGCGGGCGAGGAAATTCCGACAGCATCGACACCGGTGATTTCGGACGCCGCCAAGTCTCAGGCGATTGAGTACGGGCAGGAAACCGGCAGCCACGCACTGCTGATCTATCGCGGCGACGGCCTAGAGCTCGAGCAGTACTACGCCGGCTACAACGCGGGCACGACGTCGCAAACGCAGTCGATGCACAAGTCGGTCCTCGCGCTGCTCGTCGGCATCGCGATCGACGAGGGCTTTATCGTCTCCGTCGACGAGCCCGCGGCGACCTACCTGACCGAATGGCGGGATGACGCCCGCAGCAAGATTACGCTACGACATATGCTGCGCCAGACCAGCGGCATCGACTTCGCGACCGTCGGGCTGAACCCGCTGGGCGGGTTCTACCAGCTGATGCTGGGCGCGGACGTCACCGCCGCGTCGCTGCAACTGCCGGCCGCAGTCGAGCCCGGAACCCAATTCGACTACAACAGTGCGATTCCGCAGAACGTCGGGCTGATTATTGAACGCGCGACCGGCAAGCGCTACGCGGAATACCTGTCGGACGCGCTCTGGGCGCGAATCGGCGCCGCGGACGCGTACGTTCTGCTCGACTCGGAAACCAATCGCATGGCTCGCACCTCATGCTGCCTGGACGCGACGGCGCGGTCATGGCTGCGGATCGGGCTGCTGCATCTGAACGCGGGTCGGGTCGGCGAGGCGCAAGTGGTGCCGGAGCAGTGGATGCAGGACGTGGTGGTGCCGGGAGCGCTGAATCCGAATTACGGCTACTTCACCTGGCTTGGCACCGAGCACAACGGATTCCGTTCCTACAATCGCAAAACAGACGTCCGCGTGTTTCACTCGGAGCCGTTCGTCGCACCGGACGTGATTTACTTCGACGGCTTCGGCGGCCAACGCGTGTACATCATTCCGTCGCACGCTTTGATTATCGTTCGCATCGGCGAATCGACGCAGAGCTGGGATGACTCCTATCTGCCCAACCTCATCGTCCGCGATCTCGAAAAGAACGCACCGTCCGATCAGCCGTCAGATCAAACGTAGAAATTCATCCCGAGTCTGTGCCTGGCTGCGGAAATTGCCGAGCATACACGACGTCGTCATTATCGAATTCTGCTTCTGTACGCCGCGCATCATCATGCACATGTGCTGCGCCTCGATGACGACGCCGACGCCCTGAGCTTCGATCGCTTCGCCAACGCACTGGGCAACCTGCTTCGTCAGGACCTCCTGAATCTGCAACCGCCGCGCAAAGTAATCCACGATACGGGCGATCTTGGACAGGCCAATGACCCTGCCGCTCGGGATATACGCGACGTGGGCCTTGCCAATAAACGGCAGCATGTGATGCTCACACAACGAGTACAACTCGATGTTACGAACGATCACCATCTCGTCCGTGTCGCTGGTGAAGACCGCGTTGTTAACCAGTTCGTCGAGATTCTGGCGATAGCCCTGCGTGATGAATTGCATCGCCTTCGCGGCGCGTATCGGCGTATCGACGAGGCCTTCGCGATCGACATCCTCACCGAGGGCCGTGATGATGTCGCGATAGCGCGCCGCCATTATCTCAATTTTCTCTTCGTCCACTGTCTCGTCCTGATGGTTGTCGGATCACGACCGACATCTCGTCGACGCCTGTCACTAGACCCATATTCGGCAGAATCGGCACGGCGGATTCTCCTGCGGATCCTTCATTCGGGGTAGTCGCAGCCTCGATCCTGTCCGCCAGCCGCGCAATCGTAGGATTCTCGAACAGGCTGATCAGCGCGACGTCGACGCCGAGCCGATCGCGGATCCTGGCGACCAGCCGCGTGGCCATCAGCGAGTGGCCGCCGAGCGCGAAGAAGTCGTCGTGAACACCCAGCTCCTCCTCGCCTAACAGGTCACGC
>JBPCXI010000097.1:0-4217 GCA_051008895.1 Gammaproteobacteria bacterium
GTCGCAAGGCGTGCCGCGCATGATCAACGTGATCGCGGACCGCTCAATGCTCGGCGCATTCGCCGAGGAGTCGCACGAAGTGACGCCCGTTCTGCTGCGCAAGGCCGCGAGCGAAGTATCGGGCAAGCGTGCGACGGCCTATCCGGCCTGGGTGAATTGGCTCAGAACTGCCGGCGTTGCTGCCGCCGGCATCGGATTCGTCGCGGCGCTGGTGGCTGGCGTAAACCTGCTGCTCGAGTCCCGCAACGCCTCGGCGCCGGCCGCGGTGGCGCAGGGTGTGCCCGCGTCCATGGCGCCGGCCGCGGGCGGTGACAGGTCGCCGGGCACTGCCCCTGCCAACGACAGCGCGATGCGCGTGGCCGCGCCTGCAAGCAGCGAACCGTCCGTGGAACTGGACCGCCTTCTGTCCGGACAGACCGATGCGACCAACACCGACAGCGCGTTCGCAACGCTCTTCGAACTCTGGGGCGTCGACTACAATCGTCGTTCGGCGCGCGCGTGTCAGCAGGCGCAGGGGGCCGGCCTGTACTGCCTGTTCCAGCGCGGTTCGCTCGCGCAGGTTCGCAACCTCGACTTGCCGGTCGTGCTGTCACTGCGCGACGACGAGAGCCGCCAGCACCAGGTCGTGCTATCGGGCCTCGACGATACGCATGCGTTCCTGTCGATCGGCACGGATACGTTTGCGGTGTCGCTGACGCAACTCGGAGAATACTGGTTCGGCGAGTATTTGCTGCTATGGCGACCGCAGGTCGACGAGGTCATGCAGTTCATACCGGGTATGCGTCATGCGCAGGTCAAGTGGTTGCGCGAGAGTCTCGCGACGATCCAGGGCGAGCCGGTCGCGCCGATGGATTCAGATTACTTCGACCGTGACCTGGAGGCACGCGTGCGCGATTATCAGCGCGAGCGCAGGCTGACCGTCGACGGGCTGGTGGGCTACCAGACGCAGATCGCGATCAACACCGACCTGAACGCGGGCGGCATCCCGAGCCTCGCGCGCGCGAACTGAGTCGGCCATGTCATTCATCCTCGACGCACTGCGCAAGAGCGACACCGAACATCAGCAGCAGTCCCAGAAGGGGCTGACCACGCCGCAGCAGCGCGCGCCGAAGGCGCCCAGGAACGTCTGGGTGCCGGTGGTCGGCGGCCTGCTGGCGCTAAACGCCGTTGTGCTGACATTGTTCCTGGCGACTCGAGACCAGGACGACCCGGCCGCCACCGCCGCCGACCCGGTTGCCGAGACGAACGCCGCACCCGAGACTCGTTCGCTGCGCGAAGAGGCCGCCGGCCGTCAGGCGCCGCAGCCGGTCGCCGAGACCGCGCGACCGGAACCGCAACGGGTGACCGCAGCGCCCCAACCATCACCAACTCCGACGGTTGCCGCAGCACCCGTTAAGGTCGCGCCCGCTGCGCCGCCGCCGGCCGAGCCGCCGAGTTCCGATACGATCCGGCCGTCATTGCCGTCGTTCGAGCAACTGGTACTCGGCGGCGTCATCGCAACGCCGCCGCTGCATCTTGACATGCACGTGTTCGCAGGCGAACGCGACAAGCGCTTCGTGTTTATCAACATGAACAAGTATCGGGAAGGCGAAGCGCTGAAAGAGGGCCCGGTTCTTGAGGAGATCACCGGCACCGGCGTCGTGCTGTCGCACCAGGGCAATCGTTTCACATTGGATCGGAACTAGTCGGCGACTGACAATCGCGGTTTAAGTATCAACCAGAAAAGCGCCGCGACCGTCAGTCGCCGACCTCGTGGATCAGGTCTTCGCCGTCGTTGCGCGGGTTATTGACGACCGTCGACACTGGCCAGTAGACGAGGCCGTCATTGTCGTTCGCCGCGAACATCGCACGCGCGGCATCGCGGTCGTCGCTGTCATGGCCACACCAGCGCGCCGCGTTTTCCGGCGATAGTATGACCGGCATCCGGTCGTGCAACGGCTTGACGACGTCGTTCGCTGCCGTCGTGATGATCGTGCACGTCTCGAGCTCGTTGCCCTCGGGGCCATGCCAGTGTTCCCATAGCCCGGCCATTGCGAACGGGTCGCGGTGGCCCATCGAAATGAAATACGGCGTCTTGTGTCCGTCTTCGCGGTGCCATTCGTAAAAACCGTCGGCGAGCAGGACACAGCGACGACGCTTGAACGCCGCCCGGAATGACGGTTTCTCATGCACGGTCTCGGCACGCGCGTTGATCATGCGATTGCCGATCGCCGGGTCTTTCGCCCAGGATGGCACGAGACCCCACTTCAGCACGGCTGGTTCCAGCCCGTCGTCATCGCCGGCACGCAGCGCAACGACGAATTGCGTCGGCGCAATGTTGTAGTGCGCCTCGAGTGGCGCCGGGAACGAGACGCCGAAGACTTCCTGCACGGCCTCGTGCGGCGAGTAGAATGCGAATCGCCCACACATCTCCGCGCGCGCCCTACTCGCGGATCCCGATGCCGCGGGACATCAGGAACATGCAGGCGCCGAACAGGACGACGACGAATATCAGGATGATCGCGTAAGCGCGCACGATGTCGATGTCGGATACGCCGAGCATGCCGTAACGAAACGCGTTGACCATGTACAGGATCGGATTCAGCAGCGACAGGCGCTGGGCGAACTCGGGCAGCAGCGAGATCGAGTAGAAGATGCCACCGAGGTATGTCAGCGGCGCGAGCACGAAAGCCGGGATGATCGATATATCGTCGAACTTGCGCGCGAAGATCGCGTTGATCAGGCCGGCCAGTGCGAAGACGACCGCGGTCAGGACGACGACGCTCAGCGTAATCGGCAGGCTCACGATCTTCACTTCGGTAAAGAACAGAGCGATCAGCATCACGACGAAACCGACGACGAGGCCACGCAGCACGCCGCCGGCGACGTGCCCAATGATGATCGCATACGTCGGCATCGGCGCGACCAGCATCTCCTCGAGGTGCCGTTGAAACTTGGCGCCGAAAAACGACGATACGACGTTGCCATACGAGTTCTGGATCACCGACATCATGATCAGGCCCGGCGCGATGAATTGCATATAGTCGAAGCCGTCCATCTGCCCGATGCGGCGGCCGATCAGGTTGCCGAAAATCAGGAAATACAGCGACATCGTGATAATCGGCGGTACGATCGTCTGCACCCAGATTCTCGTGACGCGACTCATCTCCTTGCGGACCAGCGTCCATAGCGCAACCATTTGATGCGAGAAAGTCACGCCTCGGTCTCCGGCTCGCCTTCCTCGACCTGGTCGCTACGGTCGGTCAGGTTGAAAAACAGCTCCTCAAGACGATTCGTCTTGTTGCGCATGCTGACGATACGGATGCCGGCCGCGGTCAACGCCGCGAACACATCGTTGAGATCGTGATCGCGCTGAACCGCGAGCTCGAGTTCATTCTCCTTGCGCTGGTACAACAGGCAACCATCCAGCAGCGGCAGCTCACCGATCGGATCGCGCGTATTCACGATGAAGTTCTGCTGTTTCAGTGTGCGCAGGAACTCGTCCATCGGATGATTCTGAATGACCCGCCCCTCGTCAATGATCGCGACGTGCCGGCACAGGCTTTCGGCCTCTTCGAGGTAGTGCGTGGTCAGGATGATCGTCGTCCCCGACTCGTTCAGTTCGCGCAGAAAGCGCCACATCGTGCGGCGAATTTCGATGTCCACGCCTGCCGTCGGTTCGTCCAGGATCAGCAGCCGCGGCCGATGAATCAGCGCCCGCGCGATCATCAGCCTGCGCTTCATGCCGCCGGACAGGTTGCGCGCAATTTCCGTACGCCGGTCCCATAGCTGCAGTTCCCCAAGAACCTCCTTGGCGCGGCGCCGTGCCTCGCGCGCCGGCATGCCGTAGAAGCCCGCCTGGTTAACGACCGTATTCAGCACGCGGTCGAACTGGTTCAGGTTTACCTCTTGCGGAACGACGCCGATGCTCGCCTTCACCGCGTTCAGATCGGTATCGATGTTGTGCCCGAACACGCGGACCTCGCCGGCGGACTTGTTCACCAGCGACGTGATGATGCCGATTGCGGTCGTCTTACCCGCGCCGTTCGGACCGAGCAGCGCGTAAAAGTCGCCCGACTCGACCTGCAGGTCGATTCCTTTTAGTGCCTGAACGCCGTTACCGTAGGTCTTGGTTAGCTGTTTTATCGAGAGGGCATGCATAGCGACGCGTATTGTATACGCGCCCGTGCGGTATGTTGCCAAAATCTTTGTCTAGTCTGGATATTGCACGAGTATCC
>JBPCXI010000098.1:0-5051 GCA_051008895.1 Gammaproteobacteria bacterium
GATCCGACCCGAGTACGAGCAACAAACCGGCCGCGACGAGCAGATTCTCGCCGTTGAAGCTACCCCACAATGGACTGTCGAGCGTCGCGTTGCCGAAATCTCCGGACAGGCGCATGCCGATCCCTTCCGCGCGCGCGCCGCGCAGATGGCCGAGCAGACGTGCATCCGCGCCCGACGCCGCGTTCGTTTCGACCAATGCGACCGACAGCACATCGACCGCCGCTTCATTCACGCCGTCAAGACGTTGCGCGAGTTGGGTGCCGTAATCGTTGCCGGTGTTTATGACCGCGGCGCGAATGTCCGAATCGAGAAACAGGCGAGCTTTCGTCTGCGCGTAACGCGCCATGTCGCCGTGATAGTCGAGGTGATCGCGGCTGATGTTCGTCAGCGCAGCCGTGCTGAAGCGCACGCCGGCAACACGGTCCTGGTCGAGTGCATGGGACGAGACTTCCATCACGACGTGACGCGCGCCGGCGTCGGCCATCTGCCGCAGGCGGCGATGGACATCGATGCAGCCCGGCGTCGTCAGCCGACTGGGCTCGAGATCGGTGCCGATGCCGAACCCCAGAGTACCCATGTAGCCTGCCGGCTGATCCAGCGCGCGCAATGCCTGTGCCGCGATGTACGCTGTCGTCGACTTGCCGTTCGTGCCGGTGACGCCGGTCACGGTCAGCTCGGCCGACGGCCCGGCGAAGAACCGGTCGGCCAACACACCGAGGTGTGCGCCGAGGCCCGGCACCGGCAGACCTGCCACGCCCGCGGGAAGTTCAGGCGCGTCCGCGCCCGGCACCGGCTCCCAGGCGACGGCCGCGATGCCCGCGCCGAGCGCGTCACCGACGTAATCCAGTCCGTGGCTTTGCTGGCCGGCGCAGGCGAGAAACAATCCGCCGTGCACGGCGTCACGGCTGTTCGTCGAGATGTCACTGACCTCGACGTCGCGCAGCTCCGCGGTCAGCGCCGCACGATCCACATCGGCGAACAGCTCGCCAAGCCGCATTGGACTGGCCACGCGCGCGGTCACTGCAGGCGCTCCGGCGCGCCGCGTCGCTCGGCGGCCAGCCGCGGACCGTCGTTGTTCGGCAGCGGAAAATCGTCGGGCGGTACCGCGAGGATTCGCAACGCGCCCTGCGCAACGTCGGCAAAAACCGGCGCCGCGACGTCGCCGCCGTAGTATTCGGTGCCGGTCGGGTCGTCGACGATGACGACGATGGCCAGGCGCGGATTCGATACCGGCGCGATGCCTGCGAACACTGCGGTGTAGCGATCCTCCGCGTACCCGCCGGCCGACGCCTTGCGCGCGGTTCCCGTCTTGCCGCCAACCCGGTACCCGGACACGGCCGCGCGTTTGCCGGTGCCCTCAGCGCTGCTCACGACCGCCTCCAGCATTCCGATAACGTCACGCGACGTAGATGCGCTGACGACCCGGCGCGAGATCGGCTGCTGTTCGGCCTTGAGCAGCGACACCGGCCGGTGCAAACCGTCTCCCGCGATGATCGCGTACGCCTGCGCCAGCTGCAGCGGCGTTACCGAAAGTCCGTAGCCGTATGCGAGCGTGGCCTGACTGATCGGCCGCCAGTTCGAGTGATGGCTGAGAAGACCTGCCGACTCGCCCGGAAAACTGCTCGCACTCAGTCGCCCGAGTCCGAAGCCGGCCAGCACGGAATAGAGCTCGTCGGACGGCAGCGACATCGCGACCTTGGTTGCCGCGACATTGCTCGATTTCGCCAGCAGCGTCGTCAGACTGATACGCCCCAGGTTCGAGTGATCCTCGATGACCTTGTTGCCGACCTTTACGTAGCCGGGCGACGTATCTACCGTGCTGTTGCGCGAGTAGTCGCCGCTCTCGAGCGCGGCCGCGATTATCAGTGTCTTCAGACTGGAACCCGGCTCGAAGATATCCGTGATTGCCCGATTCCGGTACTTGCTCGCGGCGAACTGGGCGCGATCGTTGGGGTTAAACGACGGCTGATTCACCATCGCCAGCACCTCGCCGGTCGCGACGTCGAGCACCACGACCGAGCCGGACGCAGCCGAACTGCGCCTGATCGCCGCTTTTAATTCACGATACGCAAGATACTGAATCCGCAGGTCGATCGAAGCGACGAGTTCGCGACCCGGACTCGGCTGCTTGATCCGCTCGACGTCCTCGACCACCTGGCCGAGCCGGTCCTTCAGCACGCGCTTCTTGCCCGGCTCACCTGCGAGCCACTGATCGAATGCGAGCTCCAGGCCCTCCTGCCCGGCGTCGTCGATGTTCGTAAACCCGATCAGGTGCCCGGCGACCTCCCCCGCCGGATAGTAGCGGCGGTACTCGCGCTCGACGCCGACCCCGGGAATGTCCAGCGCATCGATGACGGCCGCGTCGCTCGGCCGCATATGCCGGCGCAGGTACATGAACTCCTTGCTCGTATTCTGCGTAACGCGCCGCGTCAGTTCATCGCCGTCGATCTTCATCGCGTCGGCGAGCTCCGGAATGCGCGCAGCGAACTGCGCCAGCTGGCGTGGATTGACCCAGATGCTGTCGACTGGCGTCGAGACCGCGAGCGGTTCGCCGTTGCGGTCGGTAATCACGCCGCGGTGCGTGGAAATTTTGGCAACGCGCAGGTGGCGCACGTCGGCCTGCTGCGTCAGAAACTCGGTATTGAATACCTGCAGATGCACGGCACGGGCGGTCAGCACGACGCCTCCGAGCAGCAGGCAGCCGACAACGAAGTGCCAACGCAGCTCGAAACTTCGCCGGGCCATCGCCTCGGTGTGATTGCGTTTTTTCATTCGGCCAGCAACGTGACGTGATCGGGCTGCGGTGGGCGCATGCGCATCTGCTCGCGCGCCAGCTGTTCGACACGACCGTAGGTCGACCACGTGCTCTGCTCGATCTGCAGCCGCCCCCAGTCGACCTCCATGCGATCGCGTTCCGTGTTCAGCGTCTGCAACTCCGTGAACAGCTTGCGCGACTCATGCTTTGCATAAATGCTCGCGATCGCCGACGCGAGAACCGCGACGAGCAGCACGAAGATCACGACGGCGGCACGCGCGTTGCTGTTCACGACAATCGCTCCCCGACCCGCAGTGTGGCGCTGCGCGCCCGCGGATTGCGTTCGAGCTCGGCGGCGGCCGCCCGTATTGCCTTGCACGGCAGTCGCAGCCGCGGTAGCGCGGACTGCGGCACCTCCGGCAGGCGCGCGAGCGCGGGGTCGATCCGGGCGTTGTCGCGGAGGAATCGTTTCGCGATCCGGTCCTCCAGCGAGTGGAAGCTGATCACGCACAGTCGCCCGCCCGGCGCGAGCGCGTCCGCTGCCTGTGCCAGACCCGCTTCGAGTTCGTCGAGCTCGCCATTGATGACGATCCGGATCGCCTGAAACGTCTTCGTCGCCGGGTGTTTCGCGCCGGGCTTGCGACGCATCACCGACTCGACGACGTTCGCGAGCTCGAACGTCGTAGCGATCGGTCCCTCTTCTCGTCGCGTGCAGATCGCCCGCGCGATGCGCGCCGCGGCGCGCTCCTCTCCGTATTTTTGCAGCACTTGTTTTATCGTTCGTTCCGAAGCCGCATGCAACCAGTCACGCGCGCTCTGCCCCACCGTGGGATCCATGCGCATGTCGAGCGGACCGTCTGCCTTAAAACTGAATCCGCGCTCGGCTGCGTCGAGTTGCGGCGAGGAAACGCCGACATCGAACAAGATCCCGTCCGTATCGCCGTGCCAACCGCGTTGATCGAGCAAGCCGCGCAAATCCCCAAACTTCCCGTGTTCTATTTCGAATCGCGCGTCCAGCGCCGCCAGCGATTCGCCTTCTTCCACCGCCTCGGGATCCCTGTCTATTGCGAGCAGTCGGCCCGCTGTCCCGAGACACCCCAGTATTTCCCGCGAGTGACCACCCCTGCCGAACGTGCAATCGACGTAGCGACCATCTGAACGAATCCGCAACTGTTCAATGGTTTCTGCGAGCAACACCGGCTCATGCGATATCACTCCACGCCTCCTGGCACGAAGAAGCTCAGCCGCCGAACGTGCGATCGATGCGATCGACTAGTACGACAGCGACTCCAGCTCTGCGGGCAGGTCGGATCCGTCCGCGGCACCGTCGGCTAACCACGTGTCCAGCTGATCCGACCAACGGCTCTCATCCCACAGCTCAAATTTGTTACCCTGACCAAACATCATTGCCTGGCGTTCGAGGCCGGCGAATTCGCGATGCTCTTTCGGAATCAACACGCGACCATGTCCGTCCAGCTCCAGATCGGTGGCGTATCCCATCAACAGGCCTCTCAGTTTCTGCGCCGTCGGATTCAGACTCGGCAGCCGCATCAGCTTGCGTTCGGTCTCTTCCCAGTCCGGCAGCGGATAAATCAGCAGGCAGCTGCGCTGGTCTACGGTGCAGATCAACTGACCGTCGCAGCGCGCGGCAATCCGGTCCCGATACTTCGTCGGAATGGAAACCCGTCCCTTGGCATCCAGGGTGATTTTTGTCGGTCCACGAAGCATTCCGTCGGGGCCATTTAGCCCATTTCCTCCCACTTTTTACCACTTCGTGACACTATAGGTATCGACTCGGCTACGGTCAACATAATCTAGTGAATAATTCTTTCATGACAGCGACTTAGCCGTGATTTCGAAAGGCAAACAAGGGGTGAATTCTGGCAACGCTCGACTGAAAATCAGGCGCTTATAACGCTTTCCTCTGTAGCGACTTCACAACAGCAAAAAACCGAGAAATTCCACCGGGAAACGGCCGAATTCGGCTAAATTGCGCGACGCTTGCGCAAACAGACTTCACGCCGCCGGCAGCGGGGGCACAGCGCCGAGCGGGCCGCGCTGACCGCCGTGCACGGCAAGCGGGAACCGGATTTTCCTCCGCGAAATGGCTCGCTGCGCTGCGCTTTATTTTCGCTCCGGAATATCCGGTTCCCTCGCGCCGCGGCGAGGCCGAGCGGAGCGCGGACGGCTGCAGTGGCCGTCTGTGGCCGGGATGTCCTTCATCGGAAATAGAGCGCAGCGCAGCGAGCCATTCCGATGAAGGACATCCCGGCCACAGGCACAGCCCGCCCAGGTC
>JBPCXI010000099.1:0-8251 GCA_051008895.1 Gammaproteobacteria bacterium
CACTCAGCCGCCGTGGCTTCCTGCGCAATACCGGACTAGCGGGAGCCGCAGCATTGACGGGGCTGCCGACTCCGACTGTGCGGGCCGATAGTGAAGCGGCGAAAGTCAGGCGACCTGTCGGTGAACCCGAAGCGGTAGCCAGGGATGAGGCTTTCTGGCGCGAGGTTGCGTCGCTCTATGACGTCGATGCCGAAATCACCAACCTGGAAAACGGCTACTGGGGCGTGATGCCACGGCACCTGCTGACCGAATACGAGGCGCATACGGAGCGTGTCAATCGGGCCAACGCCAGTTATGCGCGCAAGCAATTTTACGTCGACTATCGCGGCTACCGGGAACGTGCCGCAGAAGAAATCGGTGTGCAAACGGGCGAAATCATGTTCACTCGCGGAGCTACGGAGGCGCTTCAGAATCTGATCGCCAACTACAACCTACTCGAGCCCGGCGACGCGGTGATGTATGCCGATCTCGACTACGGCGGCATGCAGGAGACCATGGACTGGCTGACTGAACGTCGCGGTGTTTCCGTCGTCCGCTTCGATATTTCCGAACCCGCCTCTTATGACGCCGTACTTTCGACTTACGAGCGCATGCTGACTGAAAACCCGAAGGTACGATTGCTATTGCTCACGCACGTGAGTAATCGCACCGGGCTGGTGATGCCAGTCCGAGAGATCGCGGCCATGGCGAGGGCGCGCAACGTGGATGTCATCCTCGACGCCGCGCATTCCTTTGGTCACCTGGATTTCAAGCTGGCCGACCTGGGCGTCGATTTTATGGGCATCAATTTCCACAAATGGATGGGCGCGCCACTGGGCTCGGGCCTCATGTACATCCGCAAGGAACGACTAAAAGATATCGACCCCTGTTTCGGCAACAGGAGTTTTCCGTCCGACAATATCCTCACCCGGGCGTCCAGCGGCACATCGAACTTTGCCGCTTTTATGGTGATTCCGTCGGCGCTGGACTTTCACCAGCAGCTTGGCCCGGCCAACAAGGAAGCGCGGCTGCGCTACCTGCGCAACCGCTGGGTTGATGGCGTGCGCGATCTCAAGCAGCTGGAGATTCTTACGCCCGACGATCCGCGAATGACGGGCGCATTGACTTCGTTCCGCATCAAGGGCCGCAATAGTCGCGACGAAAACAGGGCCATCGTCGCCAACCTGCTGGACAATCACCGTATTTTCACCGTTTGGCGCGATGGCGTGGCGGCAGGCGATTGCGTGCGCGTGACGCCAGGCGTGTATACGCGGGCAGAGGACGTAGATCGGCTCGCGACGGCACTGCGCACGATCGCGCGGTCCTGAATGTTTACCGGCGGGAACGTCCCGTCATACGAACGTTGATGCGATCGTCAACGGCCAGCGCATGTGCGTTAACGCGTCAATTCAGCCAGCGGCTGATGCGGTCGAGCATGTCCCTCATGTCGGCGCGCGTCTGCGGCATTTCCTCGGGTGGAATGTCCATGTGGTTCAGCGGGACCTCGTCTACGTACTGCTCGTAAACAGGCCTGACGACTTCGAGCGGGTAACGAGGAATCCGCCGGTTTTTTCGAAACTCCGCTATCGGGATCTCCGCCTCGATGATCGCCTCGTTGTTGCCCTTTTCCTGAGCGAGGACCTCTCCGCGCGGGCTGACGATCAGCGAATTACCGCCGAACGGCGCGGCCTCGCTGTCCGCCGGGAAGGTGATGTTCGACATCGCCGAGTAAAAGTTATGGAAGAACGCGGTTGCCCGCACGTCCTGCTCCGAGAACAACGTCGCGGTCCGGAACATGATCTCGACGCCGCGCATCGCGAACGCAGCGAACACGAATGGATCGAGCTGCACGGTGCTGACCGCGATATTGCCGTACTCCGTCTGTAGCACCGGGAACTCTGCTTCAATCCCGTAGCGCGCGCGATACCGGTCACGCACACTCTCGATCGTCGTTGTCGGAATCTCACCGTCCGGCGTCAGGCGCTTGATGTTGCGAGTCTTCCAGAACGTCTCGGCAATCTCGCCGTCACGACCGATCACGGCGTTGATGCTGAGAATATGGCCCGGCCATTCCGGGTCGCTCGCGTAACTGCCGAAGATAATGTAGGTGTCGCATTCCCGCGCGACCTCGCCGAGACTCTCCGTCTCCGCGCCCGGAATCTGGATCGTGAACTTCAGCTTCTCGTCGCGCGTACCGGTCGAATAGCCGGTCAGCGGGAACTCGTTGTACAGCAGGAAATCCGGCTTGCCGCCTTCGCTGCAGGCCCGGTTCGCGAGCTGAACCATTTTCGCGAGATTCATCTCGAGGCCCTGCTCTACCGTATCGGCCTCCTGCAGGTTCGTGACCCCGTTCTGGATGACCTTGACGACGATCGTGTCTTTCTCGAGCGGCTTCGTCGGGTAGGTACCGTCCGGTCGCACGAGCTGCGGCACGTTGATCGACGAAGCCTCCGCGGCGGGCTCATTCGAATCGTTACCCGGCGGCGTCTCGCTGGCCGGCGGCGCGCAGCCAAACAAAGCGACCGGAATCAGTGCCGGCAATAATCTGCAGTGAATATTTCTCATCGTTACTCGTCCGTCTGCGGTGGTGGCCACGTCAGCGACGTATCGCGCACGTGGAAGATCTTGTTCTCACACTCGGGGTTCGCCAGGCAATTCATCGTCAGCTGCGCCAGGTCCGCGCGCGTCATCGGCGTCAGCACGGACTGGTCCTCGGTGAGTTCGGCCTTGCCCGTCGCCGGCGTATCGTCGGGCCAGACGCGGCTGTTGCGAATGATGGTCGCCGCGATGCCGCTGTCCAGGAATATCGCCTCAGCCTTACCCTGGTGTTCCATGCGGGCGACCAGGCCGGGCACGGAATTCCATGGCACTTCTGCATGCACCGCCATGTTGTCGCCCGCGCCGACCGCGCCGTGATAAATAATCTGGCTGACGCCGGCTTCTTTCGCGTGACGGGCGACGTTGTCGCTGGTCGTCGAATAGAAGCCGGTCTCGGATAGCGGCGCCCGCACCGCGATGATGACGCGCTCGATCGCATGCCCGTCGTCCGGACCGGGATCGAACGCGGCCGCGACGTCGGCGTCGTTGGTCATGTCGCCAACGGCATAGTCGACGCCGAGGCCTTCCAGCCGTCGACGGTTCGATGTCGGCCGCGCGAATACGGTCACGTCCTCGCCTTCCTCGAGCAGCAGCCTGACGATGCGCGCACCGAGCTGCCCGGTGCCGCCGAACACGAGCACGTCCGCACGGGCAGGTGTCGATATTCCGATTCCCAGCACCACTATCGGCAGCACCGCAATCGCGTGGCGAATTCGCATCAGGCTCGCCCGGTGATACGCGCACCCATCGCCTTCATGAATCCGTCCACGGCGGTCGCATACTCGTCGACGGTCGTCTTGCAAACGTCGTTCTCCTGGATCGCATGCCACCACTCCGCGAGACGGCCGTCGGCCTCGGTCGGATCGGCGATCGTGTCGAACACCGGAAACACCGTCTTCTTCAGCAACATCACGTACGGCGCCAGCGAGCAGTCGCCGAGTGTCGGCGCGTCACCGGCGCAGAACGGCCCACCCGCCATGAAGTGCTCGAGATAACCGAACGCCTTGTCGAATTCGGCCTTCGTCGCATCGACGACGTCCTGATCCCGCCCTTGCGGATTCATCTGCCGGAACATCGTGCTCGTGTGCGGCGCGACATACAGATCCGTGATGCGGGAAATCAGCCGCGACGTCGCGCGGCCCAGCGCGTCTGCCGGCAGGCCGGACGGCTCGGGATGCGTGTCCTCGATGTACTCGCAGATGACTTCCGACTCGGCAATAACGCGCTCGCCGACGATCAGCGTCGGCATCTTGCCGATCGGCGTCAGCGCACGGTATTCGGGGCCGGTCGGCGATCCGCCCGGGATGGGCTCGAGCGGCAGATCGACGCCCTTGAGACGGGCAAACATCAGAGCTCGCGTAACGTACGGTGAAGCGATCGCGCCGAGGAGTTTCATGACAGCGTTTCCTTGTCTTTATTTGATAGTTGTTTTGATTGGTATTTTAGTGGGTAGAGAAATGGTGAAGCAGTTCGGGGACCGGAGTCAATGCGGCCCGACCTCCGCCGCCTCTAGATCTGCGTGCGATGATAGATCTGCAGCTCCGGGATGATCGTGTCCGAATCCTGCCGGACCAGGAACAGTATCGCGTTGGCGACCTCGCGCGCGTCGAGCCAGTCGACGTCGGCGTCGGCCATCTCCGACTCCTCGGCCATTGGCGTCCAGGTCATGCCGGGCATGATCGTCGACGTGCGTATGCGGGTCTCTTTGAGGTCTTTCGCGACGGATTGCGCGAAACCGGTGACGCCGAACTTCGACGTGCAGTAGGCAGAGCTGCCCCGCTCCCCGCGAATACCGGAGCCGGAAGACACGAAAATGATCACGCCCTCGCCGCGGTCGAGCATCGACTGGCGGAGCACTTCGCGCGTACACAGGAACTGCCCGCGGACGTTCGCGGACTGCATCGCGTCCCACGTTTCCGCCTCGGTTGCATAGACGGGGGCGACGTCACGAACGCCGGCATTATTAATAAGGATATCGATGCGGCCGAAGGCGTCGACCGCCTGGCCGACCATATCGACGACCTGCTGCTCGACGCCGACGTCGGCGGCAACCGCGAGGGTCTTTACGCCTCGCTCGTCGCCGATTCGTTTCATCTCAGCGGACAGCAGTCCCGCGCGCACATCAGTACCGCAAACGCTGGCGCCCGCGTGCGCGAGCGCTTCAGCGACGACGAGCCCGATGCCGCGGGCCGCGCCCGTGACCAACGCGACGCGTCCGGTCAGATCGTCATTCACGCTGCTCGGCATCAGAGCGCGGCGCGCCGCCAGAAGCTATTACTGCAGCGATTTCTTTAGGTCTTTCTCCGCGTCATCGGCCATGTCGCTCGCGTCCTTGGCCGCATCGTCCATGGCCTCGTCTGCGGCATCAGCCATTTCGCCCGCCTTCTTGGCCGCGTCGTCCATGGCCTCGTCTGCGGCATCAGCCATTTCGCCCGCCTGCTCCTTGGTCGCGTCGTAACCGTCTTGCATCGCGTCGCCGGTTGCGTCCACGGCCTCGCCGATGCTGTCGCCGGCATCCTTCATAGCGTCCGCCGCCTTGTCGACAGCGCTCTCGCCGGATTCGCCGCCACATGCCACGAGCCCGAGCGAAATCAAAATCAGTCCGATCAAATGTGAAACTCGCATCAACTCTCTCCCATGTGTAAATGCTGGGCGCATATGTAACACCTATGTATACCGCTGGCAATTCGTAACTTCGGTCGCCACACGCGGCGCGGCGACCGCCCCGGAGCGGCGCAAGAGACGAACCACGCCAAGCCTGGTGAATATGCTCAAGCCATTGTAATCATTTCGTTTTTTCTCGCTGATTGAGTCACGGCAGCGACGCCGGCGAACGATCGCCGTTTTGTGTCAACCAGCCGACAGATCCGGGCCCGACCGACTGCTACGTTGATGCCATGATCAAAACCCCACCCGCGGTTGTATACCCTCGAACACCCCGTATATTGGGGCTGTCGTGGCCGCACGGATGCCAACCGCGAGAATCTCAAACGATGTTGGCAGAACGACAGAAACAGATGCTGATCGCGGTCGTGACGAGTGGCTGCGTCTGGCTGCTGCTCGTGACAGTGCGCGCCGGCGGATTTCTGCAGGGACTGGAATTGCTGACGTATGACCTCGCGCTGGCGACGCGCGTCCGCGCGGCTGACCGGCGCCCGCCGGCAGTCACGCTGATCGCGATCACCGAAGCGGACATACGCAGTCTGGGCCGCTGGCCGATCACCGACCTCGATCTCGCGATTGCGTTACGCGCACTGGCAGACGAACGGCCGCGAGCGATCGGCCTGGACATCTATCGTGATCTCGCGGTGCCGCCCGGCAATGATGAGCTCGCGGCCGTACTGGCGAGCTCGCCCAACCTCGTGACCGTGGCCAAGTTTGGCACGCGGGCGGGCGACGGCGTGCCCCCGCCGCAGGTCAATGTCGGCAGCGATCGCATCGGCTATAACGACATCGTCGAGGATCCGGACGGCGTGGTACGCCGCGCGCTGCTGTTTCTCGACGACGGCGACCAGTTCGGCACCGCGTTCGCGCTGCAACTCGCGCTGCGTTACCTCGGCCCGACCGGCATCGAGATGGCACCGGACCCGGTTATCAGCGATCACCTGCGCCTCGGCGCGACGACGATTGTGCCGCTCGAAGCCGACGACGGCAGCTATGTCGACATGGACGCGGCCGGGTACCAGTTTCTAATCGACTACCGCACGCCGGCGAGCGACTTCCCGGCCTATTCGCTCGCGGACCTGCTCGACGGACGCGTGCCCGCAGGCGCGCTACGGGACCGCATCGTGATCCTCGGCTCGGCGTCGGAGAGCGTCAAGGACAGTTTCGCGACGCCGCTGACCGGCTGGCGCGGCATTGAAGCGAACAAGATTCCGGGTATCGCGCTGCACGGTCAGATCGCCGATCAGCTCGTACGCCTGGCCGAACGCGGCGATGCACCTCCGAAATTCTTTGCCAACCGGGTCGAAGTCGGCTCGATCCTGCTCGCATGCCTGCTGGGCGCTCTAATAAGCCTGTCGATACGGTCGATGCGCGGCTTGCTCGCCGTCATCATCGGCGGCACCGCGCTGATCATGTCGCTGACCGCAGCGGTGTTCGCCTCCGGTTACTGGCTGCCGCTCGTGCCGATCCTGCTCGGCTGGCTGTTGTCGGCGACGCTGGTCACCGGTTGGCTGGTGCAGACCGAAGCCCGTGACCGGGCCCTGATGATGCAGCTGTTCTCCCAGCACGTATCGGATGAAGTCGCCGCGACGATCTGGGACCGGCGCCGTGAACTTCTCGCCGAAGGTCGGTTAGTTCCGCAAACGCTGCCGGTCACGGTGCTGTTCGCCGACCTGGCCGACTTTACGACGGCGTCGGAGCAGCTGCACGCGGAACACCTGATGGACTGGCTGAACGACGCGATGAACGAGATGGCCGACAGGATCATCGCGCACGGGGGCGTCATCGACGATTTCTTCGGCGACGGCATCAAGGCGAATTTCGGCGTCCCGATCGCACGCGAGCGCATCGAGGATCAGCAGCACGATGCGCGATGCGCAATCGACTGCGCGCTGGCCATGGGTGACGCGATCAGCGATTTGAACGACCGGTGCCGCGAGCGCGGTTTCCCGGTCTACGGCCTCAGGATCGGCATCAGCAGCGGACCGGTGGTGGCCGGCAGCCTCGGCAACGCGGCGCGCCTTAAATTTACGACGGTCGGCGACATGGTCAATGTTGCGGCGCGGCTCGAAAACTACGGTCGCAACAGCACGTCGATCGTGCCGGAGGCTCGCTATTACCGGATCCTGATCAGCGAATCCACGTTCCGACTCGTCCCGGGCGAGTATCAGGCGCGGCCGCTGGGGCCGGTCAGTTTGAAAGGCAAGTACCAACGCATTAATGTTTACGATGTCTACGGGCCCGGAGGCGCAACGCCGTCGACCGGAACCGCGGACGGGACAGAGGCACAGACCCATGAAAACGCGTGAGAAAAAATTCAGGTTGGCATCCGTCGCGACAGTGTTCGGAGCGCTCTGCTTCGGGATGGCGCTGGCCGACGACGGCAAGCAGACGCAATCGCAAGCGCAGAAGTCCCGCGCCGCGCAGGAGGCGCAGACGGCGAACCCGGAGAAACCGGCGTATACGCCACCGCGACGCGGCGCGCCGCGAACCCGGGTCGGCGGCGGCACGCGCAGCGGCGGCGACCAGGCTGTCGTGCTGCAAGTGCTGGCACCCGAGCACACGGGCCTGACGATGCAAACTCAGCCGACGCTGTACTGGTACGCGTCGCGAGCAATCGACGGCAACGTCGAATTCGTGCTGACGGAGCGCGATGCGGTAACGCCGGCCTGGCGTCAACATATCGACGGCGGCATCGAGGCGGGGATCCAGGCGTTCTCGCTGAAAAATGCGGGACTCGAACTGGCAACGGGCGTGACCTACCAATGGTCAGTCGCGGTGACCCATCGCAGCGGACAGCGCGCGCGGGACGTGGTCGCGATCGGCACCGTCGAGCGCGTTACTGACTCGCCGCTTGCCGGGGGGCCGCTTGCGGAGCCGTCCGCGGATCCGACGGATCAGGCAGCAGCGCTGGCCGCGAACGGAATCTGGTACGACGCGATTCAGATTTTGTGCGAGTCCATCTATGCAGACACCCGGCAGGAAAACGACAGCGTCGCGATGCGTCGGT
>JBPCXI010000100.1:0-9860 GCA_051008895.1 Gammaproteobacteria bacterium
CAGCGGACTACGGCATTGAATCCGTCACGACTGCGGCGACCTACGAGATCGCCGACCTCTATTACGGCCTGAGCCAGGACCTGATCAACTCCGAGCGCCCTGCCGAGCTCGGCGAGGCCGAACTCGAACAGTACGAGATTCTGCTCGAGGAGCAGGCGTTTCCGTTCGAGGAGCAGGCGATCGATATTCTGCAATCGAACACGTTGCGCGCGCGTGACGGGGTATACGACGAATGGGTGCGCAAGAGTTTCGCGCGACTGGCCGAGTTGATGCCGGCCCGTTACGCAAAATCCGAGAGGAGCGAGAACATTGTCGCAGCGTTGGACTGACAACTCGATGCGAGCGATCGCTTGCGTACTGCTAGTTGCAACGCTCGCCGCCTGCGGTGGCTCGAAAGTTGCTACGCGCGACGACGGCGAGCAAGCAGCGGTAGTCGAGTATCCGTCGGACGCGAGTCAGCGGTTCGCGCGGGCGCTCGGGTTCATGGACGCCGGCGACGACGCGCGTGCCATCACCGAGTTCGAGCGCGTTATCGATGCATATCCGGATTTCGCCGGACCGCACGTCAACCTCGGCATCATTCACCGGCGCAACGGGCGTCCGGACGCGGCGATGCTGGCCCTGCAACGCGCGGTGGAAATCTGCTCGGGCTGCGCGGCAGCTTACAACCAGCTCGGAATCCTGGAGCGCGAAGACGGGCGTTTCGGTGAGGCGGAGGAGGCGTATCTCGCTGCGATCGCAGCGGATCCGGACTACGCACTCGCGTATTTCAACCTGGGCGTGCTCTACGACCTCTATCAGGGCCGTGAGGAGCTCGCGTTGCAGTACTACGAGGCCTACAAGGCGCGGCGTCGCCCGGTTGCAACCGACAAAAAAGACATTGTCGACAAATGGATTATCGACCTGCGGCGCCGGGTCGGCGAGCCGCCTAAGGCGGCGGAGGCAGTGCAATGAAGAACGCGACTTCAGATTTGATGCTGGCGTTGATGCTGGTCTTCGCGGTTACCACCGCGTCGGCGCAAGATGCCGCAGCGACCGACGATGAGAACCCGGCCGTGGAGAGCCTCTCTGAGGAGCGTCCTGAGGCGACCGAGCGGCGCGCGCTGACCGACGTGATGCAACTCGAGTCGTCGTCGATACGTGGCAACCAGGAGCTGCCGCGCGTGCTCTACATCGTGCCGTGGAAAGATCCGGCGCTGGGCGACGTGACGGGCAAGCCGGTCAATAGTCTGGTCGACGAAGTATTGGCACCTCTAGACCGTGACGTGTTCCTGCGACAAACAAAGTATTTCGGGCAATTGTATGCATCTCCAGAAACCGGGGTTTCGGAGTAGCCGGGCGAGCGTGTTGCGCGCCCGAATTATGTAAAAAGTCTTTTTTACGATCTGTTGTTCAGAGGAGGGCGGCAGTCATGGATGTGTTCGCAAGCATAATTGGGTTTTTTCAGAACGGCGGGGTTTTCATGTATCCCATCGTCGTTGTATTGGCGCTTGGACTCGCGATTTCGGTCGAGCGTTATATCTACCTGAGCAAGACGAGCCTCAGCAACCGGATGATCTGGAAGAAGATCATTCCGTTCATCAAGGCCGGAAAGTTTCAGGAAGCCGCGTCCGTGACCGAAAAGTCGAAGAGCGCGGTAGGACACATCCTGTCCTACGGTTTGTATCGCATTAAGTCGGCGGCCCGCCGCGACGACGTCGAGAAGGCGATGGAAGAGAGCCTGATGGAAGTCATGCCGCGGCTGGAGAAACGCACGCATTACCTTGCGACGTTCGCCAACATCGCGACGCTACTCGGCCTGTTGGGCACGATTATCGGCCTGATTCGTGCGTTCACCGCAGTATCGGCGGCCAACCCGGCCGAGAAGGCGGACTTGCTGTCTGCCAGTATTTCGGTAGCAATGAACACGACCGCTTTTGGCCTGATGGTGGCGATACCGCTGCTGCTGATTCACACCGTCCTCCAGAGTAAGACGACGGAAATCGTCGACAGCCTTGAGATGGTGGCGGTTAAATTTCTGAATACCGTTGACGAGCGTCGTCGCGTCAGCGAGAAGCCTGCCTGATGAGCAGCTGGCGCAAACGCCACCGGCAGGAGACGGTGGAGCTCAATATCACCGCGTTCATGAACCTGATGGTGATATTGGTGCCGTTCCTGCTGATCACGGCCGTGTTCTCGCAGGTCGCGATACTGGAGCTGAATCTTCCCTCCTCGAATGATTCGCCCGGTGCCGACGACCCGGAGAACATGCAGCTCGAAGTTATCGTGCGCCCGACAGCGCTCGAGGTCGGCGAGCGCAACCGCGGTCTGTTGACGCGGTTGCCGAATAAGGACGACGAATACGACTACGAGGGCCTGCAGGATTACCTGAAGCGTGTGAAGGCCAAGTATCCGGACAAGATCGACGCGAGCATCCTGCTCGAGCCTGATATCCCGTACGACATACTCGTGCAGGTGATGGATACCGTGCGGGTTTTCGAATTCGTCGATGCGGGGGCAGAGGTCGCCAAGGCCGAGTTGTTCCCGGAGATTTCGATCGGTGATGCGCCGGTCCGGACGAAGAAGGGGAGCTGAACGATGCAGATGTCGCAGCGAGCCAAGCGCATGGAGCGCAGGAACGACAGGGGCAAGAAGACCGTCGTTCTGAACCTCGTGTCGCTGATGGATATTTTCACGATCCTCGTGTTCTTCCTGCTCGTGAATTCCGGGCAGGTCGAGACGCTGCCGAATGCGAAAGACATCAAGCTGCCGGAGTCGATCGCAGAGCAGAAGTCCCGCGAGACCGTGATCATCACGGTGACTGGCGACGATATTCTCGTGCAGGGGCAGCCGGTTGCGAAGGTTGGTGATGTCATGACTCAGAGAGGCATGGTGATCAGCGGCCTGGAGGCCGCGCTGCGGGCACAGAGCGACCGTGTATTGAGGCAGGACTCGATGCAGGAGATCGAGGACCGCGAGGTCACGATCATGGGTGACAAGCAGCTGCCGTACAAGCTGCTGAAGCGCGTAATGGCAACCTGCACGGCCGCCGACTACGGGCAGATTTCACTCGCCGTGATGCGCCGCGCTTCTTCGTTGCAAGCTGCGGCAACAGACGCGTCTCAGGGTTGATCATGAACGCACTGTATCGAACATACGCGCTGCCCTGGGACTTCGCCTACGAAGACAACGACCGACTTCGCGAGATAGTGAAGAAGGTTCTGATCGCAACCCTGGTGTTGACGGTGTTGCTGTCGGTATTACCGATTCCCGAAACCGATCGCGACGAGGCC
This sequence comes from Gammaproteobacteria bacterium, assembly GCA_051008895.1. Classification (GTDB taxonomy): domain Bacteria; phylum Pseudomonadota; class Gammaproteobacteria; order Steroidobacterales; genus SMWD01. Next base: position 3,273 of record JBPCXI010000100.1, read on the forward strand.
GAGCGAGTGCCGCCGCGTTTCGCAAAACTGATTCTCGAGAAGCCTAAGCCGCCACCTCCGCCGCCGGTCGTGAAGCCCAAACCGGAAGAACCCAAGCTCGAGGAGCCGAAGCTGGTAGAGGAAAAGAAACCCGAACCCAAGCCGGTCGTCGAGAAAAAACCCGAGCCCAAGCCGGTCGACAAGGTAGAGGACGCGCGCAAGAAGGCGTCCGTTGCCGGCTTGCTGCCGTTCGCGGACGACCTGGCCGACCTGCGTGACAACCAGGCGCTCGCGAGTGTCCGTGCAGACAAGCAGCTGGCAGGTGCCGCCGGCGAAGCGAAGCGTTCCGAGCGATCGATGATCACGTCGAAAGCCGGTCGCGGTAGTGGCGGCATCAACACCGCCGCGATGAGTCGGGATACCGGTGGCGCGGGGCTGGACTCGGACCTGGCGACGACCGCGGTATCCAGCACGGTCGCCGGACTGGCGTCTGCGCCGCTGGCGAACCGGCCGGACGCAATCGATGCGCCGGCACGCAGCCGCGAAGAGATCGAGATGGTCTTCGACCAGAACAAGGGCGCGATATACGCCCTTTACAATCGAGCGCTGCGGCGTGATCCAACCTTGCAGGGCAAGATGGTGCTGCGCCTGACCATCGAGCCTTCCGGTGCGGTATCGATGTGCGAAGTCGTATCCACCGAGATCGAGGATCCGGAGCTACAGCGCAAGCTGGTCAATCGCATCAAGCTGTTCCGTTTCGAGCAGAAAGATGTCGCGCGGATAACGACCACCAAGCCGATAGACTTCTTCCCTGCTTAGTCGGAAACGTCTCAGGCGCCGCGTGAGTGCGCCTCAGAGCTCGCTGCAAGAGGAGCCGAAGGCGAAGCACTGGTAGCAGCGGTGATGGCCCATGCGGATTCTCTGGCCCAGCGCCGCGGCCAGTGAGCCGCCGAGGTCGTAGTCAGTATCGTCATCGACCAGCGTGCACGCGTAGACGCGCATCTGCCCATTTTTCTTGATCACCATCTTGCTGAACGCGCACATGAATTCGCGGCGCGACGTTTCGGTCTGGTAGCGTGTCATGCAGTCTTCGGTCACGTTCGGCACGTCCGCGTGCGAATTGGGTATGCCGAAGTCCGGGAACGCGACGATGCGGGTATCTGCGGGCAGATCGTACTGCCGGAGCAGCACCCGAAATTGGTCATCGACCGCGCCGCTGTCCTCATCGGCCTCCATCTGGCGTGCCAACGAGACCTGAAACCCCATTCGGTGCAGCGCGCTCATGCCCTGCCACGCCTTGACAAAGTTGCCGGCACCGCGTCCGGCGTCGTGGCGATCTTCGTTGGGCCAGTCGATGCTGATCCGAAACGAAATCGGGTGCCGGCTGTCGCGCAGCCGGTCGATGTGATGCAGGCGTTTGATGACCGGATCCGTGCCGTTCGTCAGCACCAGGCAAGGCTTCAGCGACGCGGCGTAGTCGAGAATATTGACGAAGTCCTTGACGATGAATGGTTCGCCGCCCGTAAAAGAGAACTGCTTTACGCCGATCCGGACGGCCTCATCCATCAGCGGTTTCGCGTCGGCGAGAGTGATGCGGTCGAGCCTCGTGTCGCCGGGCACGGAACCCTCGAGGCAAAACGGACATGATAAATTGCACGCCGTCCCGGTGTGGAACCAGAGTTCGTCCAGCGTGTGCGGGTCGATGTAGCCCCGCGGGTCGCCGTCCGCCGTCGTGTCCCACTCCGGTCCGCGCTCCGGCTGTCGACGCATCAGCATTCTGCGGACTCCCTTGCCGATGTGCTCGGATACCGTTGCGCGAGGCGCGACGGCGAAACGCCTGCGGCATGAGCGAGCGCGAGGGTTCGGTTCTGCAAAGTGCGCCGCAACCAGCCGTCGCGCTCCCACCGTCGCGGCGATACGCCTAGCGGTGCGTCGATGCGCTCGAAGCGGCCCGCCTTTCGTGCCGCAGCCACGAAAGCAACCTCTTCGAACAACGGTACGTCGGCGAAGCCGCCGATGTCGTCATAGACAGCGCGCAGAATGAACAGGCCCTGGTCTCCATACGGCACACCGATCGCAGAGCGCCAATTCACGAGTGCCGCCAGCAACGACTTGTACCAGGCGCGAGGGCCGGAAAACCGAAAACTGAAAAAGCCGCCGATCGCTCCAGCGCTCAGCGCATTCGCAATCCGGTCGATCGCATCGGGTGCCGGCTCGGCGTCCGCGTGCAGAAACCAGATCGCAGCGCCCGAGGCGCGCAGCGCCCCCGCATGCAATTGATTGCCGCGTCCGATGCGCGCATGCAGGCGCGTGCAACCGTATCGAGCCGCCAGTTCGCCCAGTTCGCCGTCGTCGCCGCCGTCCACGACGATGATCTCGCGCGGCTGCGTGCGCATTGCGCGAATCTTCGCAATCAGCGCTGCGAGCGGCTCGCTGTCGTCGAGCACCGGTATGATGATGCTGATGTCTGCTGACTCGTTCATGCTCGCGCCTGCGCCGAACGCGACATTGCGTCGTTGTTCAGCCATCGTAGCAATGCGCGTCGGGCCGGGCGACGATCGGCTGCGAGGTCGGCGGACAGGCGCTCGAGGTCCGCAACGTAATCGATATCGTAGCGGGGCTTCAGGCTTACGACGTCTCGCCCTTGTGCGCGGCACAGCCGCTCCAGCGCGGCGCCGAGTTGCGGCGTGCTCCACGGCAGTGATTGCAGATCCGGCCACGGTTGCGCCGATCCCATCGCGGTTACGCCGCCGTCGGCGGCCGGGCCCAGCACGACGTCGGCGTCGTTCAGCGCGGCTCTCGCCGCCCTGAAGTCACGTTCGTTCAGCACGGGCGCGTCGCTGCCGATGAACAACAGCCTCGAGTGCCCGTCGGCCCGCGCCGCATGGTCGACGGCATTGATGCGCTGACCGAGATTGCCGCCGGATTGCGGAATCACCTCCGCCCCGACGGGCGACAAATCCGCGGCCCACGCGACATCGGCCGCCTCGGACGGTGCCACGATCACCGGCCCCGGCCATGCCGCGCTGTCTTCAAGCGTGGTCGCCAGCAACAACCGCGCGAGTTCCAGCGTTCCGGCGTCGCCGAGCGACTCGGCGATGCGCCGCTTGCCGATGCCCGCTGCCGGTCGCCGGCAAAACACCACGAGCGTCGATTCTTGGCCCATTGATTCTTGGCCCATTGATTCTCGGGCCATTGAACTGTCGGCTGGTTTAACGTTCATAATGGATTCAGTCTAGCCGTTTTCGACCCCTTTCAGGAGACCGCTCCATGCACGCCGAAGTTCAACGTTATTATGGTGAAGTCCTGTCTTCGACGGACGACCTCAAGACCAGCGCGTGCTGCACCGCCGATGCCCCGCCTCAATACCTGCGCGATGCGCTCGGACAGATTCATGACGAGGTTCTGACCCGGTACTACGGCTGCGGTCTCGTGCTGCCGGAGGCGCTCGGCGGCGCCGACGTGCTGGATCTCGGCTGCGGCGCCGGTCGCGACGTCTATGTACTGTCGCAGCTGGTCGGCGAGGACGGGTTCGTCGTCGGCGTCGACATGACGCCGGAGCAGCTGGACGTCGCGCGACGGCACCACGACTATCACGCGGAACGTTTTGGCCATGCGCGCTCGAACGTCGAATTCATCGAGGGCAATATCGAGCGCCTGGGCGAGACAGGGCTCACCGAGGGCCGCTTCGACGTGATCGTGTCGAATTGCGTCATCAATCTCGCCACCGACAAACAGGCGGTGCTCGACGACGCCTGGCGATTGCTAAAGCCGGGCGGGGAGTTATATTTCGCGGACATTTACGCCGATCGGCGCATTCCGGCCGAGCTGCAGGCCCACCCGGTCCTGTACGGCGAATGCCTGTCCGGCGCGCTGTACTGGAACGACTTTCTCAACATCGCGCGCCGTGCCGGATTCGTCGATCCGCGACTCGTCGTCGATCGTCCGATCGACGTTATCGACGAGGGGCTGGCGGCGCTCGTCGGCGATATTCGCTTCTTTTCGGCGACGTACAGGTTGTTCAAGCTGCCGGAGCTCGAGGCGGCGAACGAAGACTATCGCCAGACGGCGCGTTATCTCGGGACGCTCCCGCACCATCCCGAGCGCTTGATTTTCGACAAGACAACCGCGTTTGAGACCGGCGTCGACGTTCCCGTCGGCGGCAACACCGCGCGCATGTTGACTGCATCGCGTCTCGCCCGACATTTCGATGTGCATGGCAATACCGATTACCACGCAGGACGGTTTGACGACGGCAGGGCATCCGGCATCTTGCCGTTCGACGTGGACGAGCAGGCGGCCGCCGGCGGTTGCTGCTGAACGCGCGAGCGCTCAGCATTTGCGAAAGCGCTGGAGCTGCAGTTCGCGCATTTTCTCGCGATATCGTCGCCCCTGTTTGGCCGAATAGCCTTGCCGCAAGCGCGACTGCAGTTTCTTCATCCGCTCGCTGATTCGACGGCACTGTTCGCGGGTGAAACGATGATTCGCACTGGCACCGGCGGGCAGCAGTGCAAGCAGCAGCGTCAGAACCTGCCGCCGATCGCACCTGAATTGCTTGTTTCGTACCGATCGCATGTCCGCCATGATGCGCGCCACGCGCGTGTGCCGGCAGCGCCATAACGGCCGTATTCGCTGGGATTCAGGCGGCGTCGCGTCGCGATCAGTCCGCTGTCGGCAGCGGGCGCGTCGCGATGACGTACTCCTCGACCGGCACGCCGCCGATCAGGTGTTCCTGGATGATCCGTTCCAGAACGCGCGGCGTGCATGAGCGGTACCAGGTCCCTTCCGGATAGACGACCGCGATCGGCCCCTGCTCACAGACCTGCAGGCAGTTGGCCTTCGTGCGATAGATGCCGCCCTTGCCGGTCAGTTTGAGTTGCACGAGGCGTTTTTTCAGGTAGTGCCATGATTCGAGGCTGGCCGGCTTGTCGCAGCACTTCGGCTTGGTCTGATCGCAGCACAGAAAAATATGCCGGCGGATTGCTCGCACGCCGAGCCGCTCGACCACTTCGTCGAGGGTCTGGCCTTTGTTCGCCGTGTTGTCGGGATCGCCCATCAAGGTCGCTTCGCGTATTATCCGAGCCGATCATATGCAAGAAGCCTCCGCAAAAGCCATCCTCTACGCGTTTCTCGCGAATTTTGGCATCGCAATCGCGAAGTCATGGGGTGCATGGTTCACGGGCTCGGGCAGCATGCTGGCGGAGGCGATTCACTCGTATGCCGACGCCGGCAACCAGGTGTTGCTGTACATTGGCCTCGTGCAGTCGCAGCGTCCAGCCGACGACGACCATCCCCTCGGCTACGGCAAGCTCAGCTATTTCTGGGCGTTCATCGTCGCGATCATCCTGTTCAGCATGGGTGGACTGTTCTCGATCTACGAGGGTATCCACAAGCTGCAGGAGCCTGAGCCGCTTAATCAGGTCTGGGTCGGCCTGCTGATACTGGGCATCGCGGTCGTGCTCGAGGGCCTGAGCACGATCGGTTGCCTCGGTCAGATCAGCAAGCTGCGCAAAAATCGCACGTTGCGCGAGTGGCTCCGCACTACGCGGAATGCCGAACTCGTCGTCGTCCTCGGCGAGGACATCGCAGCGCTCGTGGGCCTGGTACTGGCCTTCTGCTTCCTCAGCCTCGCCGGCGTGACCGGTGAGACGCGCTTTGACGCGTACGGTTCAATCTGCATCGGTATCGTGCTGATCATCGTGTCGATCTTCGTCGCGATCAGGATCAAGAGCCTGCTGGTCGGCAAGTCTGCAGAGCCTGAGCTGCGGGAGCAGATCGACCGCCTGATCGACGCGGACCCGGACATCGAGGAGGTGCTGAATACGATCACCTTCCAGGTCGGTCCGAAGATCATGCTGGCCGCGAAGATCCGCATGCGTTCCGGCATGACGATCGACGAGGCGGTCGAGCACATCAACGCGCTGGAGCGCACGCTGCGCGAGGCTGTGCCCGCGCTGGGCTGGTGTTTCGTGGAGCCCGATTTCCGCAAATAGCGCAACTACGGGGCGCCTGAAGGGTTCTCCGCCTGGCGGTGCGCAACGACCGCGACGATCTCGGGACCCACGCCGTGTCTGCGGCATTGCAGCAAAAAGTCGCGAAAATAATTTCCCGGAAAGTCATGCGCTTGCCATATAAGCATCGGACATAAGTTCACGATTCCGGCGCAAATGTCGAAACGCGGGTACGGCCGCGCGACTCTCGTATATACTTCGCAGCGCGCGCGGAGCTCATGACCGGGCCGGCCCAGAAATCAAAAGAACAGCGGGTTGAGGCCACATCGGGCGGCCGTATTCGAGCCGACTTCATCGCCGTAGGCCCCCGTGGCCACGCCTGATTTCACAGTCTGTGTCCGGCGCCCTGAATCGCAGTCAAGCCGTGTACCCGTGTCGGGGTCGTACCATCGGATGGCAACGTTCAGGGCGTCGGGCGCCATCCTCTTCGCCCCAGCGGCCGCCCAAATGATTTCCTCGACACGCCCTGAACGCGTCGGATTCGGCTACTGGCTGCGTCCCGGCGGGCTACAGTCGCGGAAATCATTTGCGCGGCCGCCTGACGCGCAGCGCCTTGGGCGCTCGCCCGACGCCGCTGACTGCGGGTGGGATCAGGCGG
>JBPCXI010000101.1:0-17023 GCA_051008895.1 Gammaproteobacteria bacterium
GGTAACCCGAAAAAAACCAGCACGGCGACGATCGGACCGCAGATCAGGCCGACGATGCGAGCGCGTTGCTTCACGCGAATCGCACCGTCAGTAACGAACCAGCGACGAACCCCACGTGAACCCGCCGCCGAACGCCTCGAGCAACAGCAGATCGCCGCGACGCACGCGCCCGTCACGTATCGCAACGTCGAGCGCCATCGGTACCGACGCGGCCGACGTATTGCCCTGGTCCTGCAAAGTCATGACGACCTTGTCCATCGACATGCCGAGGCGCTTGGCCGTCGCCTCGATGATGCGCTGATTCGCCTGGTGCGGGATCAACCAGTCGATCTCGCCCTTGTGCAGATCGTTCGCGGCGAGCGTTTCGTCGACGATGCTCTCGAGGCTCTTGACCGCAACCTTGAAGACTTCGTTGCCGCGCATCTGGATGTACGGACCCTCGGTGTCTTCCTGGCCGCGTGGCTTCGAAACGCCATACGGGTGATACAGCAAATCCTTGTAACGCCCGTCGGCGTGCAGGTGGCACGAGATGACCCCGGGTTCGGCGGCCGGCTCCAGCACGACCGCGCCCGCGCCGTCGCCGAAGATCACGCAGGTCGTTCGATCTTCGTAGTCCGTGATCCGCGACAGCGTCTCCGCGCCAATCACCAGCGCGCGCCGGGCCTGCCCGCTCGCGACGAAGCGGTCAGCGACGCTCAGCGCATAGATGAAACCGCTGCATGCCGCCTCGACGCTAAACGCCGGACAGCCGCGAATGCCGAGCCGCTCCTGCACGAGGCAACCAACATTCGGAAAGACGACATCCGGTGTCGTCGTGCCGACGACGATGAAATCGACGTCGGCGGCCTCTACGCCTGCCGCGTCCAGCGCCTGCCTCGCCGCCTCGACGGCGAGATCGGTCGTGGTCTGGCCTTCGGCGGCGATGTGCCGGCGCTCGATGCCGGTGCGCGCCAGAATCCATTCGTCCGACGTCTCAACGATCTGCTCAAGATCGTGATTCGTCATGACGCGCTCGGGCAGGTAGCGCCCGGTGCCGGTGATCCGGGAATACAGCTTGGTCATGCCTCGAGCGCCTCTCCATGCCTGTTCTCGGCAAGAATCGTGCGAATTTTCTCCGGCACATCATTGCCGACTTCGAGCATCGCGGTGCGGACCGCCTGCTGAAATGCGACGTAGTCCGCACTGCCGTGACTCTTGATGACGATGCCGTTCAGGCCCACCAGGCTCGCGCCGTTGTAGCGACGCGGATCGACGCGGCGCGACAGCGATCGGAGTACGGGCCATGCGACGAGGCCGGCGAGCTTGCCGTAAAACCCGGTCTTGAATTCCTGCAACAGAAAATGGCGCACGAGTTGCGCGGTGCCTTCCATCGACTTCAGCGCGACGTTGCCGTTGAAGCCATCGCAGACGACGACATCGGCGACGCCGTCGGCGATCGAATTGCCTTCAACGAAGCCCGTGTAATTGAGACTCGTGTCGCCCAGCAACGCGGCCGCCTCCCTGACGACGTCGTTACCCTTGATCGCTTCTTCGCCGATATTGAGCACCGCGACACGCGGCCGCTCGATGTTGTCGATGCCCTGCACGACGACCGAGCCCATGACGCCGAACTGAAACAATTGCTCGGCGGTGCAGCCGGAGTTCGCGCCGAGATCGAGCATATAGGTCTGCCCGGACTTCGTCGGCATGCGCGCCATGATGGCGGGACGGTCGATTCCGGGAACGGTCTTCAGCACGAATCGGCCCGTGGCCATCAGCGCGCCCGTGTTGCCGGCGCTGATACAGGCCCCCGCTTTGCCCTCCTTGACGAGGTTGATGGCGATGCGCATCGACGATTCTTTTTTCTTGCGCAACGCGTCGGCGGGTGCCTCGTCCATCTCGACGATTTCGCGCGCGTCGTGTATGTGCAACCGGCCGTTCGCGATCGCTGCGCTGTCGACCTTGGGTTCGATGATTTCCGTGCGGCCGACGAGGATTAAATTCAGATCCGCATGCTTTTTCAGCATCGCGACAGCGGCAGGCACGGTGACATCAACGCCGCGATCGCCGCTCATCGCGTCGACCGCTATGGTGACTGTATGGACCACGCTTTACCCCGCCTCGTTCTGTCTGCGCACACCGAACGACCCCGACGCAATTATCTTCGCATCGGGGCGCAGACGCTACAGGTTTAGGACCGGAGATAACGCCCCGGTCGTGCCGGCTCTAGTCAAGCTCGTCTTCGACCGTGTCGATGACTTTGCGGCCGCGATAATAACCGTCGGGGCTGACGTGGTGCCGCAGATGGGTCTCGCCGGTCGTCTGATCAATCGAAACGGCCGGCTTTTTCAGCCGGTCGTGGGCACGCCGCTTGCCGCGACGCGCCGGCGTGACTCTGCTTTTCTGAACTGCCATAAATCCTCTCCAGTCGGCGCGTCACTTACCGTTCCCGTCTTCCCGATCGCCGACCAACGTGGCCAGCGCGGCAAACGGGCGATGAGTCTGCCCCGCCTCAGTTTCTATAATCGCGTCCGGCACCGCCTGCTCGCATTCGGCGCCCGGCTCGTGGGCCGGGGCCATCGGCAGTGCCGCCAGTATTTCGTCTTCGACGGCCTTCTCCAGGTCCAGCCCGCCGTCTTCCATCACGATCGCGTCGAACGGCTGTGCCAGTTGCCGCGCAAGGGCGTCTTCCGACAGCACTGTCAATCGCGACCTGACCCGCAGCGGATAAGCTACCGCACGCAGACAGCGCTGGCAGCGCAGTCCGAGCCTGCCATCAATCTCCAGCGTCAGTTGCGGATAGCCTTCCGACCCGGCGTCGATCCGTATCGAGGCCTCGACCTCAAACTGCCCGCCATCGTCGTCCTCTGCCGCCAGCAGCTTGGCCAGACGACCAAGGTCTGCGCGGCCGGGGCGAACCGTCAGGCGAGCCCCGGAACCCGCCATCTCCCGCAATTCGGCGGGTTCAATACGCGTACCGGGCATAATCGGTCAATTCTAGGGGTGGTGGTTAGGCGTGTCAAAATCTTGTACGGTCTGCAGCGGTTAACCCGACCGGGCCCGGCGCCGCACGATGCGATCAACTCCGACAGTCGTCCTCGCCTCGAGCTCCGCCTACCGCCGTGCCCTGCTGGCGCGACTGCTGGCGGACTTCGAGTCCCTGTCGCCAGGCGTGGACGAATCGGCGCTGGACGGCGAATCGCCGGCCCGCATGGCCGCGCGGCTGGCCGCGGCGAAAGCTCAGCACTGCGCGAACCTGCGGCCCGGCGCGATCGTGATCGGCAGCGACCAGGCGCCTGACCTGGACGGCGTCGTGCTGCGAAAACCCGGCGGGCGCGAGGCCGCGATTGACCAGCTGTCTGCCTGCAGCGGCCGCGCGGTCAGGTTTTCGACCGCCGTCGCCGTTATCGCCGCGGACGGCAGGATCGACGCCCACGTCGATGCAACCACCGTTCAGTTCCGTGACGTGTCGGCAACAGAGATCGAACGTTACGTCGATGCCGAAAAGCCATTCGACTGCGCCGGCGCATTCAAGGTCGAGGGCCTCGGCGTGTCGCTGTTCGACCGCGTCGAATCGGTCGACCCGACGGCGCTGCAGGGACTACCGCTGATCTGGCTCGCGGCGAGCCTGCGGCGCCTGGGAATTCCGTTGCCCTAGCTCAACCCCTGGCTCAACCCCTACGCGTCCGCGGCGAGTCGATCGAGCACCGATACCAGGTCGTCGTCCAGCGGCGCTGCGGCCGTGATCACCCGTTCTCCGTTCGGACTATCGAATGCGAGCGACGATGCATGCAGAAACAACCGTTGCAATCCGCAACGCTGCGCGACCGGGTCCGGCTGCGCGCCATAACGCTCATCGCCGGCAACCGGGTGACCGATGAACGCTGCATGCACGCGAATCTGATGCGTGCGACCCGTGCCGAGCTCGACGGTCGTCAACTGCGCGGGACCGAAATCTCGCTCCGGAATAAACCGTGTAAACGCGGTCTTCCCGGCAGGGTCGACGCTGACGTGCCGTTCCCCGCCGCGGCGACGCGACGTCAGCAGCGGCTCATCCACATCGCGATTGCCGCCCTTCCAGGCACCGATCAGCAACGCCGCATAGCGCTTCTGCACCTCGCCGTCGCGAAATAACCCATGCAGGTAGCGCAGCGCCGGCCTGCGTTTGGAAATCAGCAGGCAGCCGCTCGTGTCGCGATCCAGCCGATGCACCAGGCCGTAATCTTCGTGCCCGCCGGCGCGCGCCGCGCGCAGCACTTCGATTGCACCGGCGCTAACGCCGCTGCCGCCGTGCACGGCGAGCCCGGCCGGCTTGTTCAGGATCAGCAGATCCTTGTCTTCATACAGGATCCGCTCCTCGATCCAGGCCCAATCTCGCTGGCCCGGCGCCGCTGCCACCGGGCGCGGAGACGTATGCACCGGTGGAATCCGGACCCGATCGCCCTCCTCCAGCCGCCGGTCCGGGCGCGCCCGCCCTTTGTTCACGCGCACCTCGCCGCCACGAATCATCCGGTAGACCCGCGACTTCGGCACGCCGCGCAGGCGGCTCAGCAAGAAGTTATCCAGACGCCGATCGCGGTCATCCGCGTCGACGGTCACGACGGTCGCGGCGGCTTTTTTTCGCTTTTTGTCCATGTTTTCAACGGCGAACGGCGCATATAGGCGCATTGATGCGGGGCGCGGCCGCTGATATATTAACGACTTCGTGGCATGCACGTTGCCTGTCGCGAATACGACAACAGTTTTCGCCGCGGTCGTAACGACTTGCGATCGCCGGTTTTTTTTGATCCGCGATGCGGATCAGCAACCGGGCACCCGGCTGACGGATTGAGCGATACTGCTCCCGTCAAGTTTCGAATTCCGAGGGCTCAGCTGTATGCAAACAGCCGACCTTTTTAGATCGAAAACAATGCGCACTAGTTTGCACGGACCGACGCTGCGTCGCCATGCAAGCGTGCGCGCCATGGCTTGTGACGAGCCGTGGCGCGCGCTACCCGCGCCGGGCGCCCTACTGACAGGATCAAGTGTAGGGCCTTATGAAGAGAATGCTTATCAACGCGACTCAGGAAGAAGAGTTGCGCGTGGCCATGGTCGATGGCCAGAAACTTTACGATCTTGACATCGAGAGCCCGTCCCGGGCGCAGAAAAAAGCCAATATCTACAAAGGCAAGATCACCCGCGTTGAGCCAAGCCTCGATGCGGCCTTCGTCAATTATGGTGCGGAACGCCACGGCTTCCTGCCACTGAAGGAAATCTCCCGGGAGTATTTCGTCAAGGAACCCCAGTCGGGTTCGCGCATCAATATTCGCGATGTCCTGAGGGAAGGTCAGGACATCGTCGTCCAGGTCGAAAAGGACGAGCGCGGGAACAAGGGCGCGGCGCTGACGACATTCATCAGCCTGGCCGGCCGCTTCATCGTCCTGATGCCGAACAACCCGCGCGCGGGCGGCGTATCGCGGCGAATTACCGGCGAGGAACGCGACGAGATCCGCGACGCGCTGCGGAAACTGACGATCCCCGACGGCATGGGCTGCATCGTGCGCACGGCCGGCATGGGTCGGTCCGACGACGAACTGAACTGGGACCGCGACTACCTGATGGGAATCTGGGAATCCATCAAGAAAGCCGTCGTCGAGAACCAGGCACCGGCGCTGATCTTCCAGGACAGCAACGCAATCATCCGCGCCATTCGCGACCACCTGTCGTCCGAGATCGGGGAGGTGCTGATCGATGACGCCGGAACATTCGAGGCGGCGCGCGAATTCATGGCGCATGCGATGCCGCACAACGAGAACAAGCTGAAGTTTTACGACGATACGACTCCGCTGTTCACGCGCTTTCAGATCGAGAGCCAGATCGAGTCGGCCTTCGCCCACAGCGTGCAACTGCCCGCCGGCGGCAGCATCGTGATTGATCACACCGAAGCGCTCGTGTCGATCGACATCAACTCGGCACGCGCGACCAAGGGCAGCGACATCGAGGCCACCGCGCTGGCGACGAACCTCGAAGCAGCCGACGAAATCGCGCGCCAGCTGCGCCTGCGCGACCTGGGCGGATTGCTCGTCATCGACTTCATCGACATGAGCCCGTCGAAAAACCAGCGCGATGTCGAGAATCGGCTGCGCGATGCGGTCCGGCCGGATCGTGCGCGCGTGCAGATCGGACGAATCTCTCGCTTCGGCCTGCTGGAAATGTCGCGGCAACGACTGCGCCCGTCGCTCGGCGAGTCCGCGCACCAGGTCTGCCCGCGCTGTAACGGCATCGGCAATATTCGTGACGTCGAGTCGCTCGCGCTATCCGTACTCCGTTTGCTCGGAGAAGAATCGCGTAAGGATCAGACGGCCAAGGTTATTGCACAGCTGCCGATCGACGTCGCGATCTATCTGCTCAATGAGAAGCGCGACTGGATTCGACACATCGAGGAACGCAACGACATCCAGGCGATTTTGATCGCGAATCCGAATCTCGAAACGCCGAACTATTCGATTCGCCGCGTGCGCGATGATCAGACCGTGTTGCCGGAAAACACCGGCTCGAGTTACAACCTGGTCGCGAGCGACGACCAGCTGGACGAAGCCTCACTGCGGCTGACGACGACGCCGGTGAAGCCCGAGATGCCCGCCGTCGAGAGCACCGGGCCGCGCACTCCGGCGCCGCCGCCGAAGCCGAAACCGGAACCGACACCCGCTGGTGCGGCGACCGGCGGCAAACCGGGCCTCCTCGCCCGCCTCTGGGCCGCAATCAAGGGCGACGCGCCGGCGACCGAGCCGGAGCCGGAACGCAAACCGAGCCGAGCCCGGCACTCGTCCGGCGACCGCGGACGCCAGGGCCGCGATCAAAACCGCGGGCGCGGCGGGCGTCGACGGCGTGAAGGTCAGGGCCAGTCTCGCGGAGGCCAAGGCCAGGGCAAGAGTCAGGGCAAAGGCCAGGGCAAAGGTCAGGCCCAGGGCAAGGGCAAGCAGCGGCGCGACTCGCAGTCGCAGGACAAGCAGGCCCGCGGCGGCCGCAAGGAAGACGGCGGGCCCGACAAGAACCAGGGTCAAGCGGCCGAGGGCGGTAACCAGCCGAAACAGGGTAATCGCTCCCGGCGCGGCCGGCGACGCCGGCGCTCGGGCGACAGTGCGGCCAAAGAGCAGAATCAGCAGTCGCAGTCTGAATCGCAGCCACAAAAGCAACAACAGCAGCAGCAGCCGCAATCGCAGCAACAGCCACAGCAACCGCAACAGCAACCGCAACAGCAGCAGCAACAGCAACAGCCGCAATCGCAATCGCAATCGCAATCGCAATCGCAGCCACAGAAACGCGAATCCGCAGACAGTGGCAACAGCGGCGGCCGTCCTGAGCCGCGGCAGGAAAAGCAAAGCGAGGCGGGATCGACCGGCCACGCCGATACGCAGCCGATTTCTCCAAACCCCCGGCCGGCGGCCAAAGCGGCCGACAAGCCTGCGGCGCCTTCGTCGAACGACGGCGAGCGCAAACTGCCGTGGGAATCAACGAAAGCCGAGCCGTCAGATCGCAAGTACACGGTCTGGTCGTCCAACGAGAAAGGCACTGACCCCCGGCGCGACCGTTAGCTGACGATCGTTAGCTGACGGCCGTCAGGTCGGGACGAGTGGCGGCGACCGCGGCCGCGAACTATCGCTATCCGCGGCGGTCGGCAGCGGCAACAACGTCTGCCAGGAGCCTTTCGCTCGCTTCTTCGATCAGATCGAGCACGCGTTCGAATCCCGTCGGGCCGCCGTAGTACGGATCGGGTACGTCGGCGCCGGTGCTGGTCGCCGAGTAATTCAGAAATAATTCGATTTTGTCGTGCTGCTCGGGCGCTGCAAGGTCGAGCAGATATTCCAGGTTTTCGCTGTCCATCGCCAGGATGAAGTCGAAGCGGTCGAAATCGTCGACGTGCACACGGCGCGACGCGAGCGTATCGATATTAACGCCACGGCGCGCCGCCGCCGCCTGTGCCCGCTTGTCCGGCGGGCTGCCGACGTGGTAACCGTGAGTGCCGGCGGAATCGACCTTGATCCGCAAGTGACCCGCCCGCTCCTTGATCCGCCGCCGGAAGACGCCTTCGGCCATCGGCGAACGACAGATATTGCCCATGCAGACAAACAGCACACGCATCGTATCCCGTGAATCGTTACTCATTCGCAAACTCTCTGTCGATAAAGCGCTCCGCCGCCGCAAGGTCCGCCGGCGTATCCACGTCCGGGCCCAGAGGATCGATCGCGACGGCGACACGTATCTCCATGCCGATCCACATCGCACGCAACTGCTCCAGTTTTTCGATCCGCTCGAGCTCACAGGGCGGCGTCGCCGTCAGTCGCCGTAAAGCAGCGACACGATAGGCGTAGATGCCGACGTGACGCCATGCCTGCGGGACATCGTCGCTGCCGTGGCCGCGCGCCGGGATACCCGCGCGACTGAAGTAGAGCGCTCGCCCGGACGCGTCGAAGACAACCTTGACGACATGCTCGTCCGCAAACTCCGCCGCGCCGGCGATCGGTGTGCACAGCGTCGCGAGCGCAGCGCTGTCGTGGGCGTTGAGCAGATCTGCGACCTGGCCGATGTCGGCCGAGGGTATGAACGGCGCATCGCCCTGCACGTTCACGACGATGTCGGCGTCCTGCCACCCGTATTGCTCTGCGACCTCGGCGATGCGATCGGTGCCGGACACGTGATCCTCACGCGTCATTGCAACCGGTGCTCCGAATGCCGCAGCGGCTTCGGCAATCCTGTCGTCGTCGGTCGCAATAATGACTTCCCCCGCGGCGCTGGCCGTGGCGCGTTCATACACGTGCTGGACCATTGGCCGGCCGCCGAGCTCCGCGAGCACCTTGCCCGGGAACCGCGTCGAGGCGAAACGCGCCGGGATCACAACGCGAAAATTGCTAGCGGGAATCGACATAAAGTTTGCGCAGGATCTTCATCAGGGCTGCCTCGTCGGGCGGCGAAATTTCAACGTCGACCGCGACGAACCAGGCGTTCGCGACCGCACTCGCTGGATATTTTACGGCGTCCTTCTCCGTCATCAGTATTGGCCAGGGCTGCGCAGCCCGCAACGCCTCGAGCGACACAGCGCCGTGATCCGGCACGTCGACGAGCTCCGGGTCGATGCCGGCCCCGCTCAGCGTCGCGGCAAAGCGCGCCGGATTGCCAATGCCCGCGACGCACCATACGCGTTGCCCGGCAAACTCGTCCAGCCCGGCCTGCCGGCTGCGATCGAGGCTGACGACCCGCGTCGGCCGCAGGTCGAAGCGACGCGCATCGAGGCCCTCGGATGCCCCGTTGACGAACACGATATCGACATCGGCGAGCCGCTCGCGCGGTTCGCGCAGCGGCCCCGCCGGCAGCAGCCGGCCGTTGCCGAAGCCGCGCGCGCCGTCGATCACCGCAATCTCCACGTCGCGGCCGAGGCGATAATGCTGCAGGCCGTCGTCGCCAACAATGATGTCAACGCCGCCTTCCGCGACCAGCCGCTGGGCACCTGCGAAGCGGTCGGCGCAGACGCAGACGACGGCGGATGTCTGCGTCACGAGCAGCACCGCCTCGTCGCCGACGTCGCGCGGATCGCTGTCCCGGGTGACGAAGCGGGGCTCGTGAGCCGCCGAACCGCCGTAGCCGCGACTCAATACGCCGACTCGGCGGCCGTCCGCGGCGAGGCGGTCGGCGATCCAGCCGACCAGCGGCGTCTTGCCGGTGCCGCCGACGGTGATATTGCCGACTATCACCACCGGCACGCCGCAGCGATGCTGCTGCAACCAGCCGGCGCGGTAGGCGAACCTGCGCAAACTGCCGACGAGACCGAACAGCCAGGCGAACGGCAACAGCAGCAGTGTGACCGGCGAGTTTCCGTACCACAGCGCCTCGACGCGCCGCGCGATGCTAGCGGGCGCTGGCAGGCTCATCCCTGAATTGCATCCGGTGCAGGGTCGCGTAGTGACCGTTGCGCGCGAGCAGCTCGGCATGCGTACCCTGCTCGACGACGCGGCCGTCTGCCATGACGATGATCCGATCAGCGTTTTCGATCGTCGACAACCGATGCGCGATGACGAACGTCGTGCGATTCTGCATCAACTCTTCGAGCGCGTGCTGAATGTGACGTTCGGATTCGGTGTCCAAAGCCGATGTCGCCTCGTCGAGAATCAGAATCGGGGCGTTCTTCAGCAACGCCCTGGCAATCGCAATGCGCTGACGCTGACCGCCCGACAGCAGGACGCCGCGATCGCCGACCGTCGTTTCCAGCCCGGCGGGCATTTGCTCGGCGAACTCGGTGACGTGCGCCGCACGCGCGGCGCGTTCGATGTCCGCGCGCGACGCGTCCGCGAGTCCGCCGTAGGCGATGTTGGCCGCTATCGTATCGTTGAACAACACGACCTCCTGGCTGACCAGGCTGATATGTTGGCGCAACGAGTCGAGGCGAAAGTCGACGATCGGCCGATCGTCGAGCAGAATCTGTCCCGCTGTCGGATCATAGAATCGCGGCAGCAGGCTGACCAGTGTCGACTTGCCGCTACCTGACCGGCCGACGATCGCGAGCGTCTCGCCGGCCGGCACGTCGAGGTCGATGTCCCGCAGAACGATGCCCTTCTCCGCCGCGTAGGTAAAGCTGACGTTGCTGAACGTCACGTGGCCGTCGACATGACTGACATCGTGCTCACCGGTATCGCGCTCGTCGCGCTCATCGAGTAACGCGAAGATGCTGGCGCCGGCGGCGATACCCCGCTGGATCGTCACGTTGACGTTGGTCAGCTGCCGGATCGGCCGCAGCAGGAATACCATCGCCGTGATGAAGCCGACCAGCGCGCCTTCGTTCGGCGGCCGCACCGACTCGAACATCACCGCATAAATCACGCCGGCAACACCCAGCGCGATGACCAGGTTGGTCAGCGCGTCGCCGCCTGATCGCGTCGCGATCAGGCGCATATTCAGGCGCATGTTCTTGTCGTTGACCTCGGCGAAGCGCGTGCTTTCGTATTCCTGGCCGCCGAAGATCTTGACGATACGGTGGGCCTGCACCGCCTCCTCGGCGATGCGCGCAACGTCACCGATCGACGACTGGATACGTGAGCTGTGCCGGCGGAACAGCCGGCTCAGGAACGCAATGACGATCGCCATCAGGGGCCCGGTGACCAGCAGTATCGCGGTCAGCTGCGGACTCAGATAGATCATGTACGCGAGCAAAAAGAACACCGTCAGCGTATCGCGTATGAATACGGTGACGACGTTCGACGTCGCCTCCGCTACCTGCTCGACGTCGAACGTGAGTTTGGACAGCAGCTCGCCGGCGGAACGCTCGTCGAAATACGGCGTCGGTAACGTCAGGAACTTGCCGAACGCCTGACCACGCAGCAGCTTGATGACGTTGCGCCCGATCCAGCCGAGGAAATACGCTGACACGAACGCAACCGCGCCGCGGGCGAGAAACAGACCGACAATTGCGAACGGGAGATAACGGCGCACGACCTGCATCTCGTCGCTCAGTCCTTCCGGATCGAGAACCTGAAACAGGTTGTTCATCAGGTATGCAAAGCCGGTGTCGGTCGCGGCGTAGCCGGCCATCGCAATGGCCGCGACGATGAACAGTTTCCAGTGCGGCCGGCACAGAGAAAGAAGACGCTTGTAGACGGCTGCGGGCGTGAGCTCGGTCGGCGGGTCCGCGGCGTCCGTGGCGGGTGTTGCGGTAGGCGGCACCGCGCTGCTTACTCGCCGGCGTCCGTGGCGGCGATCGTCGAAATACTGACGTCCGTGAAGCCGAGCTTGCCGGCGACGTCCATCGCGGTAACGACAGACTGGTGGCTCGCTTCCGCGTCGGCGGTAATCGAAACGCGGACCGTATCCGCTGCGGGCATGACCTTGTTGATCGCGGCGCGCAGGGTCGTGGCACGATTGTCGACCAGGGCCCGCCCGTTAACGAAATAATTACCCCTCGAGGTCACGGTAATCTCCAGCTCCGTACTCTCGAGCTTCTCGACGCCGGAATCAGCCACCTCGGGCAGGCGAATCGTCATTTCCGATTCGCGCACGAAACTCGTCGTGACCATAAAGAAAACGAGCAGCAGCAACACGACGTCGATCAGCGACGTCAGATTGATTTCCGGTTCAGCTCGATTTCCGGGCCGCAACTTCATCGCGATCTCCGAGCGTATCCATGTATTGCTTGCGCATCAGCGCCTCGACCAGCGTAATCGCCTCCTGCTCCATGCGCACCGACAGCGCGTCGACGCGACCCCGCAGATAGCGATAGCCGATTAGCGACGGTATCGCGACCGTGAGGCCCGCCGCGGTCGTGATCAGGGCCTCGGAAATGCCGCCGGCCAGCACGGTGGGATCGCCGACGCCGTGTGTCGTGATCGCGGCGAACACTTTCACCATGCCGATCACGGTCCCGAGCAGCCCTAGCAGCGGCGTAATCGCCGCAATCGTACCCAGCGAGTGGAGGAATCTCTCGAGGTCGTGCACGACCTGGCGACCCGCATCCTCGATGCTCTCTTTAATAATGTCGCGTTCGCGGTGCCGATTCGCGAGCCCGGCAGCCAGAATCTCGCCCAGCGGTGACCCGTGATGCAGGGTCTCGATGTGCTGATGGTTCAGCTGATTCTTACTGACCCACTCCCAGACCTGACGGGTCAGATTTCGCGGCAGCACCCGCGACGGCTGGAGCGTCCACACACGTTCGAGAATGATTGCCGCCGCGATGATCGAGCAGACAATGATGGGCAGCATCAACCATCCACCAGACTTTACGATCTCCAGCATTTACGCAAGCTTCCGCGGTTCGCACGAGCGCCACTATAACCGCGCATCGTACTAATTTACAGGGCCGTGCGACGCGCATGCGGCGAGCGGAATCGCGCCTTCGGTCCAGCGCCGACGGGCGTCAAAACGATGGCTCGCAACCGGACGCAGCCCTTCGTCGCCCGTACTTTCGAAGATCAATGCACCCATCAGCGCCGTCTGCAACGGACACGCGCCGACACGCACCCAGCGCGCGTTCACCACATCGGCGGGAAAGCCCCAGCGGTTCGCGAAGCCGGCCGAATAAACGACGATGCGCGGCGCAAGCGCGGCTGCGAACGGAGCCGAAGACGATGTCCGGCTGCCGTGATGAGGCGCGATGACGATATTGTGCGGGCGAAGCATGCGCGACCGGACGAGATGCATCTCGGCGCGCCTCTCGATGTCGCCTGGGAGCAAGATCGAGCCGTCCGGGCCGGATACGGACAGTACGCACGACCGGTCATTCTCGCCGAAGCGGGCCGCATCGTTGCCCGGGTGCAGCACGCGAAAACTGATGCCGTTCCAGCGCCAGGCCAGCCCGTTCGTGCACTCGACGAAACGCCGCGGCGCCAGCCGGAATGCCGCGGTCGCAATCAGCGCGGCGTCCGGAAATGACTCGAGGACGCTTTGCGCACCGCCGACATGATCGTTGTCACCGTGTGAGATGACCAGTGCGTCGAGCTTGTCGATGCCAAAGTGCTCGAGGGCGGGCAGCACGACGCTCTGCGCCGCATCACGATCGCCATAGGCCGGGCCCGCGTCGAACAAGAGCGCATGGTCCCGCGTCTGCACGATCACCGCGAGACCCTGGCCGACGTCGAGCACGACGACTCGCAGCGCCGGCGCACGCGGCTGCGCGACACCCAGCGCAACCGCGAGTAACGGCAATGCGCCGCACCAGCGCACGGACAGCGGCCGCGGCCAGAGCACCAGCACCACGCCTGCCCCGACGGCCAGCCACCAGGCCCCGCCCGGCATTTTGCCTTCCAGCGCCACACCGGACCAGGAAGCGATCGCGATCAACGCACGGAAACCGTAATCGAACGCCGCGGCCAACGCGCCGAAGACCGCCGTCGACGCGGCCGGCACGATCGGCAGCAACGCGGTGCCGAGCAGTGTCAGCGGTACGAACAGCAGCGTGAATATCGGCACGAGCACGAAGTTCGCCAACGGTGCGACCAGTGAAAGCTCGCCGAAATAACGCAGCGCGAGCGGCGCCAGGCCGATACCCAGCAGCATCTGCGCGCGCGCGAGTGAGCGCAGCCGCGCGAACGGGGCGTCGCGAACGTCGACCGCCAGGCCGTCGAGGAGCAAGACGGCGACAGCGCCGAACGACAGCCAGAAACCGATGCCGAGCACGGCGAACGGATCCACCCACAGTACCGCGAGCGCAGCCGCGCCGAGAATACGGAAACCGCCGAGCGCGCGTCTCGACGTCGCGAGCGCGACACCAATGCCGACCATCACCAGCGCACGCGTCGTCGGCACCGCGAATCCGGCCAACGCGGCATAGACGGTGGCGCCGACAATCGCCAGCAGGCGCGCCGTCGCGAGCGACGGGCAGTCGATGCCGATGCGGGTCAGCACGGCCGCTGCGCCCCGGCCGACCGCGAACAGCAGGGCCGCGACCATACCGATGTGCAGACCCGATATCGCCATCAGATGGACCAGCCCGGTCCGGCGCAGCACGCGCCAGTCTGCGGCCGTCAGGCGATGACGCGCGCCGACCGCCAGGGCCGGCAGGAAGCGCGCCGCGTCGCTGCCGGCCACGGCCCGGTCGATTCCGTCGGCGAGGAATTGACGCACCGGCATCAGCGGGCACCGGTCGGCGCCGGAGCCGACGTGGCGATTGATCGCCGAGCGCCTGACGTAGCCGGTCGCGCCCAGCCGCCGTGTCAGCGACCAGCGCTCGAAGTCGAATCCGCCCGGATTGGACGTGCCTCGCGGCCGCTTGAGGCGCAACTTGAGGCGCCAGCGCTGCCCGCCGCCCGCATCATTCGGTAGCACACCGTACGACGCGACGTAAATTCGCGCCGGCAGCGGCGGATCGCCGACGTCGCTGTCGACGTGGAGCGTGAAGCGGCGCGCCCGACCGGAGTCGCGCGGAAAATCGCAAATGACACCGTTCACGATGATGTCGCGACCCGCGAGTTGCGGGGCGAGGCGCTGATCGAGAGCCCAGCTCAGATTCAGCAGCGTCCATGCCGTCGTCGCGACAGCGATGCCCGGCACCGGACCGAACCCGATCCAGACGGCCGCAACGGCAATCGCCAGGACCTCGGGGCACCCGAGTGCCCCCGGCCACGACGGCGCGAACGAAACGAAGCACGACAGGAGAACGGCGAGAGCAGCAACGCGCAACATGTTTCGATTTCGCGCGGAAACTGCATAATGACCACTCGCGCCGCAGCCCGCGTGCCGGCCTCATGCCACCGCACCCGTTTACCGATGGAACAGAAAGACTAAAAGATGCCTCGCCGATTTTTCAGGCGCGTTTCCCGCAGCTATCTGCGCAAAGAGCACCCGTGGTATTTGAAACCGTTCGCCGCGCTGTTTTCGCATCCGACGTTCTTCTCGGTCAGCCGCCGGAGCATTGCGGGCGCGATCTGGATCGGGCTGTTCGTCGGGCTGTTGCCGATTCCGGGGCAAACCGTTCTGGCAATTCTCGCGGCGCTGCTGCTCAGGGTGAACGTCCCGATCGCCGCGATCACGACGCTGATTACGAACCCGGTCACGATGGGACCGATTTTTTACGCCACCTATAGCCTCGGGCGCACCATCCTCGGCATCCCCCCGCAGGACTTTAATATTGAACTTTCGTGGGACTGGGTCTCGACGAATTTCGTCGCCATCGGTAAGCCGCTGCTGCTGGGTTCGTTTATCTCCGCGACCATCGTCGCGTCCAGCGGCTACGTGTTGATCAGCGTGTTGTGGCGGCTAACCGTCGCGGCGCGCTTCCGGCGCCGGCATGGCCAGGCCGACTGACTAGGCGGAAAACTGATCGGTGACGTCGTCGAGGCGGCCTTCACGCAGCTCGAGCACGCGACTCATCCGCCGTGCAATATCGTGTGAGTGAGTCACGACGACGAGACTCGCACCGGATTCGCGATTCAGATCGAGCATCAACTCGAGCGTGCGTTCGCCGGTCTTGTGATCGAGATTCCCGGTCGGCTCGTCGGCGAGCACGACCGCGGGCGCCGTGACCAGCGCGCGCGCAACCGCAACACGCTGACGCTCGCCGCCGGATAACTCCCCGGGACGATGCGTCAGCCGTTCGCCGAGCCCGACGCGGTCGAGCAATCGCGCCGCCTGAGCGCGCACGTCGGCCAGCGAATCCCGGCGCAACAGCAACGGCATCGCGACGTTCTCCAGCGCGGTGAACTCCGGCAGCAGGTGGTGAAATTGATAGACGAAACCCAGCGTCCGGTTGCGCAGCTCGCCGCGCGCCTTGCCGTTGAGCGTCGCGAGATCCTGACCGAACACGGTAACCGTGCCCGCGGACGGGGCATCGAGCCCGCCCAGCAGTTGCAGCAGAGTCGTCTTGCCCGCGCCTGACTCGCCGATGATCGCGAGCGTCTCCCCGGCCGCCACGTTCAGCTCCGCGCCGTCGAGGACCTGCAGCGTGTCGCCGCCCTCGTCGAAGCGCTTGATGAGACCCGCACACGCGAGCGGCGCGGCGTCATTCATGGCGCAGCGCCTCCGCCGGCGCCATTACAGCAGCGCGCCAGGCAGGATAGATCGTCGATACAAAAGCGAGCAGGAACGCAATCGCGGCAATCTGCAACACATCGCCGGCGCGAATACGGCTCGGAAAGTCGCTGATGAAATATACGTCCGGCGCCAGGAACCGAAAACCGAGCAGCTGCTCGATCGACGCGACGATCCACGCAATATTCGCCGCAATGACGAGACCGAGCGCAACGCCCAAAGCCGTACCGACGAGGCCGATCAGACCACCCTGCGACATGAACACCCCAAGAATACCCGCCGGCGATGCGCCGATCGTTCTCAGGATTGCGATTTCCGCACGTTTTTCTCGGACGACCATGACGAGCGTGGAGACGATATTGAAAGCTGCGACGGCGACGACGAGCAGCAGGATCACGAAAATGATCGACTTCGTCAATTGAATTGAGCGAAAAAAATTCGCGTGCTGGCGCGTCCAGTCGGTGATGAAGACATCTCGCCCGAGCGACCGGGCGACGTCGCGAACCGCAGAAGGCGCGCGCAGCGGGTCGACGAACGCGATGCGCACGCCCGAAACCGC
>JBPCXI010000102.1:0-10848 GCA_051008895.1 Gammaproteobacteria bacterium
GGGATCCGTCGCCTCGTCGACCGCGACGTATACTGCGCGCCGATCGATCGACTCGATGCGTGCCGCGTATTCGAGGCCCGAACCGTCAAACAGCACGAGCGGGTCGCCGTCGCGCAGGCGCAGAACCTTGCCGACGTGCGCAGCCGCACCCGCCGTCAGTGTGATGGTCGTTCCTGCGGTCAACTCTTCGGGGCAATAGATTCGCGACCTCATGCGGTCATTATAGAATCACGTGATGCGAGGGCACATATCGGTTATCGTTCGCTGCATGTTTGTAGTCCGTCAACTGCGGCGCGCCCGCCGATGCGCAAGTCGCCCTTGAGAGTCGATTTCGAGTCCGGACTGGTCGAGGGCGCGCGCCAGATTTCGTCGCCGAACCACGATGATCGGCCGGATCACTGCGTCCCCGAGCTGATCGTGGTACACGGTATTTCGCTGCCGCCGGGTGAGTTCGGCGGGCCATGGATCGATCACCTGTTCACGAATCGTCTTGATCCCCACGAGCATCCGTACTTTCGTGAGATCGTCGATGCGCAGGTGTCGAGTCACCTGCTCATCCGCCGCGACGGTGACGTCGTGCAATATGTGCCGCTGCACAAGCGTGCCTGGCACGCGGGCGAGTCGTGCTTCGGTGAGCGCGCTTGCTGCAATGACTTCTCGATCGGTATCGAACTCGAGGGGACTGACGATCTCGCCTACAGCGATGAGCAGTACGATGCGTTATGCCAGGTCGTGCTCGGGCTGAGGGCGGCGATACCGTCGCTCGCCGGCGCGCCTATCGTCGGGCACAGCGACGTCGCACCGGGGCGCAAGACCGATCCGGGTCCGGCCTTCGACTGGAACCGACTGCATCGACAACTCGCCGACGCCGGGGTGCACGCATGAATTTTGTCGCGCTGCTGCTCGGCCTGGGCGTCGAACGTTTGCTTACACACCTGTTTCATCTGCGCGAATTCCGCTGGCTCGATCCCGCGTTCGACTGGCTGACCGAACGCCTGCGGAACGAGTCTCGCAGCCGGGCGCTCATCGGCATAGTGCTGTTCACGGTGGTCGTGGTCCTGCCGGTCGCGTTCATATCGTTCACGCTCAGCGGCACGCTGTTCCAGATTCCGTATTTCGTCGTCGCGGTGCTGGTGTTGTTGTTCTCACTCGGACCGCGCGATCTGAAGATCGAGGTCGACGAGTATTGCGAGGCAGTGCGAGTTGAGGACGCGGACGAAACGCACCGCGTTGCGCGCGAACTCTGGGAGGGCGATCTCGACAATGCGCCCGTGGAGCATGTGCGCTCGATTCGGCGCGCGGTGTTTATTCAGGCGAATAACCGGATATTTGCGGTCGTATTCTGGTTCCTGGTCCTGGGTCCGACAGGCGCGTGGTTGTTTCGCGTTCTGGATCTGATGCGGCGTCGGCTCGCGTTCCAATACAGCCGCACCGATCATGAATTCTGCAATACGGCGTTGGTCTGGGCGATTCGCAGCATTCATGGCGCGCTGGCATGGCTGCCCGCGCGCATTCTGATCTTAGGCTATGGACTGGCCGGCAGCTTCGACGGGGCGATCGCTGCGTGGCGCAGCTTCATCACGACGGACGACGCCGAGTTTTTTCGTACGACGAATGATCTGCTCGACCGCGTGGGCGATGGCGCGACCGGCGGGTTGACCGCGCCCGCGGAGGGCGAGGAGGATGCGGCGACGCCTGCGATGCAGGTCAGCGCCGCAATGGATCTCGTCAGTCGCACCCTGTGGCTGATCTGGTGCCCTGCCATCGCGGTCATGACGCTGACCGACTGGTTGAGCTAGTCCACCGGGGAATTGCAGTGAGTCAGGCGATTTTCGCTCTGACCCTGGCGTGTCTGCTGGCCGCGGGCTGTGACGGCGGCACCTCCGAGCGTGCGCAAACCGTCGCCGATGCGTCGCGTATTGTCGCGTTGTCGCCGCATCTGGCCGAGCTGTCATTCACGGCGGGCGCCGGAGACCGGCTCGTCGGCGCCGTCGAATACAGCGACTATCCCGCGGCGGCCGCCGCTCTGCCGCGCGTCGGCGACGCGTTTCGGCTCGACTATGAGGCGGTCGCCGCGCTCGAACCTGATCTCGTGCTCGCATGGCGCTCCGGCACCCCCGCCGACGTGCAGGCGCGTCTGCGCCAACTCGGCTACCGGGTTGTAGCGCTGGATGCGACGACGCTGGCGGGTATCGCCGAGCAAATTACCGCGATCGGCGGGCTGGCCGGCACATCGTCGATCGCTGACCCGGCAGCTGCCGCCTACCTGCGGCAGCTGGGCGAGATCTCCGGCCGGTATCGTGACGCCGCGCCGATCGACGTGTTCTATCAGATCTCCGCGCAGCCGCTGTTCACGATATCCGGGCGACACGCGATCAACGAGGCGATCGAGCTCTGCGGCGGCCGCAACGTGTTTGTCGATATCGACGGCTTGAGCCCGGCGGTATCGCTGGAGTCGGTGCTCGTCGCCGCGCCGCAAGCGATCGTGTCGGCGCAGTCGCCGCCGTCCCGCGACGCCGTCGATGCATTGCGCGAGCAATGGTCCACGTGGAACAGCGTTCCGGCGGTTCGCGCCGACAACCTGTTCGTCGTCGACGCGGACCTGATACATCGGCCGGCCGCGCGCATCCTCGACGCGATAGCGGCAATGTGCGGTGCGCTCGACGTCGCTCGGGGCAGGATCTAGCGGCGGTTGCCTACTGGTTGTGTTTCCACAATGGCTCGGCGACACCGGCGCGGCGGTTCAGCACCCTCGCCAGCACGAATAGCAGATCGGACAGGCGATTCAGATAGTGCAGCGAATGGATGTTGATGCTTTCTTCGTCCGCCAGCGTGCACAAGCGGCGCTCTGCGCGGCGGCACACCGTTCGCGCGACGTGGCAGACGGCCGCGTCGCGCACCCCGCCGGGCAGCACGAAGTCCTTCAGGGGCGGCAGGTCCGCATTGAACTCATCCAGTGTGTTCTCGAGGCCGGACACTGCATTTTCGCTGATGATCGACGTGCCCGGCATGGATAGCTCGCCGCCGAGGTCAAAAAGCTGATGTTGAATTCGGGTGAGGTTGGTACGGACGTCCGGGGCAACGTCGTCGGTCGCGAGCATCAGGCCGATCAGGCTGTTTAGCTCGTCGACTGTGCCGTATGCATCGACGCGCAGCGAGTCCTTGCGGACCCGATCACCGCTGCCGAGTCCGGTCGTGCCATCGTCGCCGGTGCGCGTGTAGATTTTCGACAACCGGTTGCCCATCGGGTTGATGATAACCCGCGCGTCAGTTCAACGTGTACCGGAGTTCGACGTATGCCCCGCGTCCGGCGCCGCGGTATCGGACGTCGAAGTCGTAGTACGCCGGCGTGTAGTCGCGGTCGAACAGATTCTCGACGCGTGCGTTCACGGACCAGTCGGCACCGATGGCGAATTTACCCGTCAGGTTCATCAGGCCGTAGCCGGCCAGGTTCTGATCGCCGAAGTCCGACCGCGACCCGACGAGCTGCAGGTCCGCGCCGACCTGATGCCGGCCGATATCGCGCACGACACTCAGCGTTGCGGATTCCTCGGATCGCCGCAGCAGCGTCGTTCCGGTGGACTTGTTCTCGGGGTTCTGCAGCCTGCCGGTCACGCGCACGTTCCAGTTCGCGGCGGCGAATCTGTAGCCCGCTTCCAGTCCAGTGATCTCGGCCTCGTCGATGTTCTGCAGCTGGAAATTGGCGTCGCTCGCGATCAGGTTTTCGATCCTGGTGTGGTATACGTCGACACGCAGTTCGTGCGCAGCGGCGAAGCCCCATTGCCAGCCGGCCTGCAATGTCGTCGCATCCTCCTCGCGCAAATCGGGATTACCGCCGAACGGACCAAAACGCTCACTGACGGACGGTGCGCGCACCGCTCGCCCGGCGTTCGCGGTCAGGCGCATAGCGTCGCTCAGGTCGAATCCGTACTCCACGTTCCAGGTAAAGTCCTTGCCGATCGCGTCGTGGTCGCTTAAGCGACCGGCGAGCACGAATACATTGCGACCGAAGTCCAGCGTGTCCTCGGCGTAAACCGCGACCGCGTCGACGTCTTCGGCGATCGGAAAACCGAACGACGCGCCGTCGACGTCCTCGCGCGACAGGAAGGCGCCCGCCACGACCGTTTGCACGCGGCCGATCGTCACGGTGTTCTGCCAATCCAGGATCGTGCGTTCCGTTTTCGCGAAATCGTCGCTCTGCTGTTGTTGCAGGTCGTCGACGTTGAAACTCAGGTCCAGCAACGATTCCCAGCTGTCCGTGATCCGCGCGCGTCCTGCGATCGCGACGATGCTGTTTTCGTAATCCTGGCTCGCCGGCAACACCGGGAACGTGACGTATTCGGTCGTGCCTTCGCTGCTCCAGAGGCGCGCCTGAACACCCCAGCGGTCGGTGTCGTAGCCGAGCTTGGCCTCGACTGTCGTATTGTCCCAGCCGCTGTCAAAACCGGCGCCCTCGACGATTTCGAAGCCGTCGGTCTGCAGTCGTTGCACGCGAGCGCTGCCGCTGAATGCGCCGATGCGCGTGCCGCCGGCGATACCGAGCTTGACCGTAGCGTCCTGACCAGCACCGCCGAACGCACTCAAGGTCGGCGCGTCCGGGTTCTTCGTAATCACGTTGATGACGCCGCCCAAAGCGTTCTCGCCGTAGAGCGTCGTGCGCGGCGCCTTGACGATCTCGACGCGCTCGATCATTTCCGGCGTGATGTTCTGGACCGCCGCCAGACCGACGCCGGCGGTATTGATACGCACGCCGTCAATCAGTACCAGCGTGTGGTTGCTGTTCGTGCCACGCGTGAAAACCGATGTCTGCTGGCCCGGTCCACCGGTGCGCACAACGTCGAGGCCGGCCTGGAATCGCAGCAGTTCGCTGAGTTCGACCGCCATGCTGCGCTCGATCGTGTCGTTGTCGATGACCTCCACCGGCGCGATCACGCGACCGGACGGGATCGGCATTCGTGTCGCGGTGATGACGATCGTGTCGTCCGCCGGCAGCGGCTGCGCTGTTTCATTGGCGTGCGCAACGCCCGCGGCTGCCGCCATGCATGCAGCCGCCACAGTTTCCTGTCCGTAGTTCATTCCTGTTCCTCCCGGCCGCGCTTCCCCGCGCAGACACGTGATGCTGTTGTTGTGGGAGCGAACGGGAGTGGAACTGCTGACGGATCAGGAGTCCAGGCGCCCGCCGCACCATCGTTACTATCACCAGGCCGGTCTCCGGGCTTACGAGCGGGCGGATGGCCCTGCCGAATCGCCTTCCCGCGACGCTGGAAACGCGTCGCAGTGGCATCGAACCGGAGGGACCGGTTCGAAGACTCGGTTTGTACTCGATCACCGTTGCGGGGGCAGCGCCGGAATGGTCGGATCCGAGATCCTGACGCACCGGCTTCCCGTTATTTCGACCTGACGGTCGAAAGCACCTGGCGAGGGATGGACTCTAGCGACGCGCGTGGAACGCTGTCAAGTTTCGACGGCCGCGGTCGTTTCCGCGGCATCCGGCAGCGGCACCGGCAGCATCACGGACTGTCCGTCGCGGGTGAATTCCGCGAACGGCGTGCCGTAAAGGTTCTGGAGTCTGTCTATCGTCAGCATTTCCGCCACCGGACCAGACTCCCAGTTGCCGTCGCCGTGCAACATCAGCACGGAATCGGCGAATCGCCACGCGAGCAGAGGATCGTGCATCGATGCGACAATGGTCTTGCCGGCCGCAGCGAGGCCCCTGAGTTGTCGCAGCACGTCCAGCTTGTGCATCGGATCGAGGTGATTCATCGGC
Source organism: Gammaproteobacteria bacterium (assembly GCA_051008895.1). Lineage (GTDB taxonomy): Bacteria > Pseudomonadota > Gammaproteobacteria > Steroidobacterales > SMWD01. Next base: position 5,768 of record JBPCXI010000102.1, read on the forward strand.
TCGTCCAGCAGCAAGACGTCCGGATCCTGCACGAGCAGCGTCGCGAGTGCCAGCCGCCGGCGTTCCCCGCCGGACAGCGTTGCCGACATGCGCTGGCGCAGCTCGGTCAGTCCGAGCGTCGTCAGCGCCGCGTCCGCGAGCGCCATGTCAGCCGCGGTTTCCCACTGCCAGAACCCGAGTCGGGCGTGGCGGCCCATCAGAGCGGTTTCCAGTACCGTAATCGGGAACGCATCGTCGTGACTCTGCAGCAGCAGGCCGAGGCGCTGAGCGATAGCAGGACGATCGAGATCTTCGAGGCGATCGCCGTGCAGGCGCACGCCGCCGCCCTGGGCCGGCCGTAGACCGGCGATTGTATGGAGCGACAGGGTTTTGCCCACCCCATTAGGGCCAAGCACGCAGAGGAATTCCCCGGCGCCGACTTCCAGGTCCAGCTCATCGACGAGTAACCGGTCGCTGATTCCAACCGTCAATTTTTCGCATGCTAGTGACATGTGCAGGCGAATTGTACGCCGCAGCGGCCGATCTTTTTCCGGGGATACTTTTGCTGCCTAATGTCCGCAAAAGCATCCCCGGAAAAAATCGACCGACGCCCGTCGTTAATCGGCGCATGCGCATGGCACGGACTGTGGTCGGGCGGGGAATGCTTTTCGCAGCATTCAGCGCGAAAAACATTCCCCGTCCGGCCTCGTGCGCCCGAGCGGTGAATTCCGGAGTTGCAAAAGTGACAGGCAAAAAGAACCCCGCGTGGGAGGCGGGGTATACGGGTTATTGTTGTTGTCGCGTGTTCGGTTTTTACTTCAGCGACGAGGCTGTGCTGGATTGTTGTTGTAGTTATTGTGGTTCTTTCTACTTCTTTTTATTAATTGTTATTCTTCTTGTTCCTGCATCTTCTGGCTTCGATGTCTGGTTACAGATGTCGAATACTGCCATCGCCTGTAAAAACCTTTTTTTGTGCGCAGTGAATATATAGCAAGACCCGTGCCAACTGCGTGAAAAAAACATAAAAACAGACACTTAGTATATTTTACTGGTGCGGTTTCAGCGTCGCGATTCGATATTTGTAATGATTTTCGACAGTCCGGCTTCGATTTGGTCTACCAGCGCCGCCCGCAGCGTGCGTAAACAGCTTGTTAAACCGTCAGTTCCGCTCCGGATTTTGCGCGTTACGTAAAGTCAGCTCGCCTTGCGGCACCGCGGTCCACAAGCGTTTCGGCCGATTTTCAATGGTTTAGGCAGTGTCGAGCGCGGCTAGTTGTAAAGAATTCCAACGCTTGCCGCCCGGCCTCCGGCCGAGGTCAATTCCCGGCGGGTATACGGTCGGCCGCGGGTAAGCGTTACGGACACGGATGCCGCGTCACGGATGTTGCTCAGCGGGTCGCCGTCGACGATAACGATATCGGCGATCGCGCCGGGTCGAATCGTCCCCAGCCGCCCGCCGGCCCCGATTGCCGTCCCCGCATCGAGGGTCGCCGCGCGCAGCGCCTGGAACGGCTGCAGGCCGGCATCCACCAGCAGCCGGAGTTCGGCATGCAATCCGAGGCCCGCTGGTACGTCCGGAGCGTCGCTGCCCGTGACGACGCGTGCACCGGCGGCCATTGCGTCGACGACGCTGGCACGCACTGCGGCCAGCCGGGCGGCCGTGCGGGCGTGTCCGGCCTCCGTCAGGTCCCAACTGCGCCGGTACCAGTCTTGCTCGGCGCTGGTGAACAGCTGTTGGTATTGCCAGCCGGTCGTGAATTCGCCCTGTGCAATCAGCACCGGGAGCCCGTGCGCGGCCAGGTTCGTTGTGACCGTGATCTGTTTCTTGCCCGCGAGCAGCGCGAAGTCGGCGTATCCTGCTCGTTCGGGCGGCGGCGCGCGGGTCTCGTCGGCGCCGATCAGGATGTCTGGAAACGCGTTAGCTGCGATGGTCGGCAGTCCGTGCGCATGGGTCGTCGCGATCACGTCCACGCGCGCTGCCGCATCGAGCGACGGACAAATACCAATCGCGACCGAGCCGCGATCTACCGCCGCGTCCAGCTGCGCGCGAAATGCTGCCTGGGCGACGGCCGGTTGGAGCACCGGCCGCACCACGAATCCGCCCGCCGCGTCGATGCACGGCGTGCTCGTCATCTCCATGCGCGGACCAACGCGTTTGCCGCTGTGCCAGCTCTCGCGGCGCTCCACCGCCGCGGCCGGATTCGTCACGTGCTCGCGGATCGTCGTGACGCCGTACGCGAGATACTTGCGCCCGAGTCGCTCATCGCCGATCGGGCTCTGGTGCACCGACAGGTCGATGAGTCCGGGCAGCGCCGTGCCGTCGGTCGCGTCGATGATCACGGCATCGTCATCGCGCGTATCGGTCGCGCTGGTCCACGGCCTGATCTCGGTGATGCGGTCGCCGTCGATGACGATCTCGTGGCGCTCCAGGTAGCCGGGACCGAGCCCGTCGAAGATTCGCGCGGCGCGCACGATGCGCCGGCCTGTGGCGACGAATGGCTTCCACGTCAGCGGGACCACGGCTGTACCGTCGAAGGGTCGGTCCGATCCGACGTCGTGGGCCGGTTCGTCGCTGCTCTCGTCCTCTACCTCGATTGGAGCGCCGTCCGGAGCGACGAGCTGGCGTCGATAGGTCGAGGTCGAAGCATGTTCCGCTGCCTGGTACTCGATCGCGGTGCCGTCCCGCACCCAGCGCGGATGCAGCGCGATACCCGGCGCTCGCGTCACGCGACGTGCGTCCTGCAAACCGAGCGTCTGGGTCCATACCTGCAACGTCCCGCTGCGGTCGGATACAAACGCGACGCGCTCGCCGTCCGGCGACAGGGCCGGGTGCGCATCGACGAACGGATCGTTGGTCAGTTGCCGCAGCAGCGTGCCGTCCGCGCGAATCTCCCACAGGTCGCCGAGCGCGGCCACGACGTAGCGGCCATCATCCGCAACGGCGATGCCGTTGCTGCCGGTCACCGGCCGATTCTCGCCCGCATCCAGGTCGAGTTCGCGCTCCGGACGCGCCTCGCCGGCCGTCTCGACGCGCGCGTTGAAGGCGACGGTCTCGGCGCCGCGCGCGCCGAATTGCCGGCGCCGAATCTGACCGTCCGCCGCGTACAGGAATGTCGACCGATCGAGCCAGTGCGCCGGATACGCAAATGCGTCTTCGCCGGTCGTGATCGCTTTCGTGATCGCCGGCGTGGACAGCAGCAACATGCGCAACTGCCGTTCGCCATCGAGCTGTCGCACGTAGCTCAGCAACCCGCCGCCCGGACGCCATGCGGGGGCGCTGATGGTCGCGCTTTCCCGCAACAGCAGCTCCGGCTGCTCGCCCGGGCGCACGGCATAAATCGCGGACCCGTTCGTCGTGTCGGTGACGTAAGCGAGTCGCGACCCGTTGTCATTCCAGGTCGGCTCACGCTCATCGGTGCTCGCGAACGTCAGCTGTTGCAGATCCAGCGTGTCGACGTCGATCTCCCAGGTACCGAAGCGGCCGCCGCGATCCGACGACATGATCAGGCGCCGGCCGTCGAACGGGCGCGCGTCGCTTGCCGGCGACCAGCTCGGCGACCGGTGATTGAAGTCGCCGAAAGTGATTCGCCGCGGCAGCTCGCCGTTCGCATCACGCACCATGATGTGCGAGAAACCGTCGCGGACTGTCTCGTAAGCGACGAGTTTGCCGTCGGGCGACAGCGTCGGGCGACGCGCAAGCTCGTCGTCGGCGCTGAGTTGTCTGGCGAAACCGTCGTCAGGGTTCAGCGCCCAGACGCGCCCGATCAAACCGAACACGATTACCTTGCCGTCCGCCGACGCCGATACCGACAGATCCGCGCCTTCGCGCAACCAGGTGTCGCCTGCTTGAGGCGTGTCCGCCTGTGCGCCGCAGAGCGAAGCCCCCGCGATCAGGACCGCAATGGCAGCTAACTGCTGGCGCATCCGCATCCGGATCAGCTGTGAAACCACGTGCCGCCGGTGCGTCGCGGATCCGCGGCGACCGTGAATCCGTCTTCCGGCGACCACGCCGCCCCGGATACCCCGCCGAAATACATCGACAGCGCGTCGAAATGTCGTTGCGGGATATCGATTTCATCGACCGGCAGGCCCGGCTCGCACGCGACGCGCACGCCCTCGTCGGCGAATTCGACGTGGGCGCGCGGCAGCCGTATGGCCTCGTCGAGCGGCAAACCAATCTGCAGATAGCCGACCAGCGCCTGCAGGATCGCGGTCGTAATCCGGTCCGCGCCGGGCGAGCCGATTGCCAGCGTCGTGCCGTCTGCTGCCCGCGCGGCGGTCGGCGCCATGTTCGACGGCAGCCGCGTACCGGGCGGGCCGAGGTCGAGGCCGCGTTTGTTCAGCTCGATTTCGCCGAGGCAGTTGTTCAGCCAGATGCCGGTGCCATCGGGCATGTCGCCCGAGCTGTAACCCGAAGATACGGTTACCGCGCATGCGAGCCCGCTGTCGTCGATCGCCGAGGCATGGCAGGTCGAGCCGGACTGCAGTGCGGATGCGGCATCGCAGGTTGCGGCGAGCTCGAGCAGACGCTCGGCGTCAACGTCGATGTCGTCGGTGAGGTCGAGATGATCGCGACGATAACCGAGCGCCACGCGCTGGACGTCGACGATTGTCTTGACGGCGCGTGCATCCCATTTATCGATTGTCGTGCGGTTCGCCATCTTCAGCATCGCTGCAAGCACGATACCGCCGACGGCCGGCGCCGGATTCGTCGCGATTTGCCACGCTCTGCTCGCGCTGCCGCTGTCTATGATCAGGCTGGGCCGGCGTTCGACCGTGTAATTTGCCAGGTCCGTCGCGTTCAGCCGGCCGCCGTTATCGTGCATGTGCTGCGCGATGGCGCGGCCGATCGCACCGGTATAGAACTCATCGGGCCCGTTGCGGCCGATGCGCTCGAGCGTATCGGCGAGGTGCGGCACGCGGATCGTTTCACCGATTGTTTTCAGTCGGCCGTCGTCGTGATATAGCGCCGCGCGGCCGTCGGCCGTTTGCCCGAAAATCGGTTCGGCCGAGTGCTCGAGATAGTGCAGGCTTGCCGCCGGCAGCGGAAAACCCGTGCGCGTCGCAGTGACCGCGGGTTCGAGTAACACCTGCCACGGGAC
>JBPCXI010000103.1:0-13469 GCA_051008895.1 Gammaproteobacteria bacterium
GCGCGAGAATCGCGGCGAGGACTGCGAATGCGTGAACGCGTATTCGCCCGTCAGCGGTGCCGTCCTGCAGGTGCTGAAGGAGAGCGAGGGTGTCGTCGCGTCGGGCACGCCGCTGGTCGAGGTCGGAGATCCGCGGCGGCTGGAGATCGTCGTCGACCTGTTATCGACCGACGCGGTGCGCGTCGAGGCCGGACAGCTGGTGCTGATCGAAGCCTGGGGCGGCGGTGAAGCGCTCGAGGGTGTCGTGACGCGCGTCGAGCCGTTCGGCTTTACCAAGGTATCGGCGCTCGGGATAGAAGAGCAGCGCGTGAACGTTCGCGTCGACCTGGCAGGCCCGCCGGAAGTCTGGCAGCGACTCGGACACGGATATCGCGTTGAACCGAAAATCATCCTGGCAGAATCCGCCGACGTCCTGAAAGTGCCGCGATCCGCACTGTTCCGCGACGGCGATCGCTGGGCCGTGTTCGTCGAAGACGGCGGTGTCGCCGTGATCAGGCACGTCGAACTCGGTCTCGAGAACGATCTCGTGGCCGAACTCGTGGCCGGTCTGGAGGCCGGCGAGCGTGTCGTCGTGCAGCCGAGTGACCGCGTAACCGCCGGCGCCCGGCTGCAGGATCGTGGCTGACGGCGATCGTTTCAAAGGGATTCCGCGCGGCGTCTGGGCGCTCGGCTTCGTCAGCCTGTTCATGGACATCTCGTCGGAGATGGTCCACAGCCTGTTGCCGGTGTTCTTCGTGTCCGTCATCGGTCTCAGCTATACGGCCATTGGCCTGATCGAAGGCATCGCGCAGGCAATCGCGCTGATCACCAAGATCTTTTCCGGCGCGCTCAGCGATGTACTGCGACGGCGGAAGCCGCTGGCGGTCGTCGGTTACGGGCTCGCCGCGATTACGAAGCCGGTCTTCGCACTCGCGAACACCGCGGGCATTGTTATCGCTGCGCGTTTCGCCGACCGACTCGGCAAGGGCATTCGCGGTGCGCCGCGCGATGCGCTGATCGCGGACATCACGCCGGAAGAAGTGCGCGGTGCGAGTTACGGTCTGCGTCAGTCGCTCGACTCGGTTGGCGCATTCGTCGGGCCCGGCATCGCGATCGTGCTGATGGCGTTGCTGGCGAACGACATACGCGCCGTGTTCTGGTTCGCGTTGATTCCCGCGGCGCTGTCCGTGCTGATTCTGATCGTTGCCGTACACGAGCCGAAGCGCGACGCCGGCGACGGCAGTCCGGAAGCACCGTTGCACATGCGCGACGTGAAGCAACTCGGCGGGGATTACTGGGTGACAGTCGCGATTGGCGGCGTACTGATGCTCGCCGGATTCAGCGACGCGTTTATTGTGTTGCGTGCGCAGGATCTGGGTCTGACGCTGGCCCTGATTCCCCTCGTATTCATCGTGATGAATGTCGTCTACGCGCTCGCGGCTTATCCCGCCGGCATCCTGTCGGATCGCTACGGCCGCCGGAGCCTGATCGTCGCGGGTTTCCTCGTCATAATTGTGGCGGACGTCGTGCTGGCGCTCGCGTCCGGCATCTGGATCGTAATGCTCGGGGTCGTGCTCTGGGGCTTGTACCTCGGCCTGACGCAGGGCGTCCTGTCGGCACTGGTCGCGGACAGCGCGCCGGCACGTCTGCGGGGTACGGCATTCGGCGTGTTCAACCTGGTCAGCGGCATCGCGATGTTGCTCGCGAGCGTGATTGCCGGCTGGCTGTGGGATGCCTACGGCGCCCCGGCGCCGTTCATCGCGAGTGCGCTGTTCGCGAGTCTCGCGCTGATCGGCTGGACTATTCGTGGTGCGCAATTGCGGCGAAACTGTCCGTAGATGTTCTTACTGCGGCATCCGGGCGCGTCGATATACTGGACGCATGCTCACCGAATTCGGACCTTCGCTGTACGTCGCCGACGGGCCGATCGTGTCTTTCTTCGGCTTCCCATATCCGACGCGCATGGCCGTTGCGCGATTGTCGGACGGCAGCGCTTGGGTCTGGTCGCCGATTGAACTGACTGAAGAGCTTGCAGCGGCGGTCGAGAATATCGGCCCGGTGCGTCACATCGTGTCGCCGAACAAGATCCACCACTTGTTCATGGGCGCATGGTCCGAGCGCTGGCCCGACGCAAGCATGTTCGCATCGCCGGGTCTGGCGAGCCGGCGGCCTGACCTGAATTTCACCAACGAACTCGACGACGATCCGGACCCCGCGTGGGCGGCAGATATCGACCAGGTCATCTTCCACGGCTCGATCGCGATGGAAGAGGTCGTGTTTTTTCATAGAGCGTCGCGCACCGCAATTGTTTGTGACCTGATCCAGCGCCATGCCGAAGAGTCGCAGACCGGCTGGAAGGGCAAGCTGATGCGACTGGATGGTCTCGTCGGCGATCGAGGCAGCACGCCGCGCGAGTGGCGGGCCAGTTTCCTGCGTCGGCGTTTCGCACGCGCTGCGCGCGACAAGGTCCTGGGATGGGATCCCGAGCGATTACTGATCGCGCACGGTGAGTGCGCGCAATCCGGCGCGACCGGCATCATTGCCGACGCGCTGCGCTGGTTATAGTTACCGCTCAGGCCGACCTGCGCGCTCGCCGCCGCAGCATCTTCTGCGAGATTATCGGGCCGCGGCCCGGCAGGCTGAACGGGCATACCGCGAGGCACAGTCCGCAGGCGAGGTTCTCGTTGAAGTACGGCACACATTTGTCGAAGTCGACGTACCAGCGCTCGACGCCGCGCACGAGCTGCTTCTCGCTGTTGATCGCCTGCGGCGGACAATCGCGGGTGCAGATCTGGCAGGTGGTACAGAAGTCGTCGATGCCATAGTCCTGCGGCGCATCGGTTGTCATCGGCGAGTCCGTCAGCACATACGCGAGCCGGAACAGCGAGCCCATCTCCGGGCAGATCATCGAGCCGTGTTTGCCGAGCTCGCCGATGCCGGCGTCGATTGCGGCCGGGATCAGGTTCAGCGCGGTGCCCATCGGGTTGCCGAGCCCTCGAGCCGCCCAGCCCTGGCCGCGCATCCAGTCCGCCAGCTTGCGTGCGCGACAGTGGCCGGCATAGTAGATGCTCATGACCTCGGCGGTCGCCTGGCGGAATTCCTTCCGCGCCGCATGGCTCAGGTCGTCGTAGTCCATCCGTGTCGCGAGCACGATTACGTATTTCTCTGCGATCTCGTCGCCCGCGAAAATCCACTCCGGTCGGACTTTGGTGATGCCGACCTTGTCGACGCCGATTGCGATCGCGTAGTCCTTGACGCGCCGAGCCCATTCTTCCGGCGCGCATTGCACCTGCTTGGCGGCGATCGGCGCGGGTTTTTTTCTATCGAGGAGATGGCTGCGAAGCACTTCGAGGAAACGGCCGGCAAGCGCCATGCGGATATAGAACATGTCCTGCACGAGCCGCCAGGGGTGCCAGTAGTCCTGGCGGTGATACGCCGGCGTCGGCCGCCGGACTTCGGCTTCGCCGAGACCGTTCAGCGTATTGCCCGGCACGTCGGGCTTGAATTTACGATGCCAGAGTGACGGCACATAGCCGTGCTCAGATTCGTGGCCGTACAGTATTCCCATGGTTACGCTAAGGCGGCGGGTCCAGTGGACATAATAGATCAACATGCCCGGATCGTTATGCAGTTCCTGTCCTTTTCGTGCGATCCGGGTAGGCTGGGAAGACCAGAATTCATTGCCAATGGGGGACAAACACGTGTGGATCGCTATTCTCGTCTCGCTGGTCGTCGTGGCGGCCGCGGTACTGCTCACAAAACGAAAAGAAAAAGGACCGGCGCCGAGACCGGATAGTGCCGCGAAATCGGCGGTCGCCGACGCGCCACCGGCCGAGCCCGACTATCGCGCCGTAGCAGTCAAACCCGGTGGCAGTCCATGCGGTGCGGTTCTCGAACTCGCGGACCAGCCGTTCCTGGTCAACAAGGCGCCGCTGCTGCCGCTGAAAGACTGTGGCAAGGCCGCCTGCGATTGTGCGTATGAAAGACTCGACGATCGTCGTACCGAAGATCGCCGCCATCCGTTCGGATCGTTGTCGAACAATCGGATCGGATCGCACTACGGCGAGGAGCGGCGCGACAACGACCGCAGGATAGAAGAAGAAGCCTGATCGATCTGGTTATGTCAAAGCACTGCATTGCGGCGGACGCGATGCAGCAAAAAAACCGGTGCTGAAACGTAAGAACTGAGCGGGTCTCGCCGCATCTGGTTCCGAAATGAAATCAATTCGATTAATTTGAAAATAGTTGCGTAAAAGGTACTAATGAGGTACTTTGAACCGTAAGTCTGGTGGATGGCGCGACCTCCAAACGTCAATCAGGCGGATAGAAAGGCGGATGCTTCTCGACACCCCCTTGGTCGACGGAAGCTCAGGAAAAGGCCCTGCATAACGCTGGGCCTTTTTTTTCGCCGCGATTCCCGTCGCCTTGCTAGAGTAGTCGTAACCGACAACAGCAACTCTGCAGGGAGAATTCAATGGCGAACGAGGGCTATCACGAACCGATCGGCGAACTGTCCGATGAGACCCGCGACATGCATCGCGCGATCACGTCACTGATGGAGGAGCTGGAAGCGGTTGACTGGTACAACCAGCGAGTCGATGCATGCAAGAACGCCGAGCTGAAGGCAATACTCGCGCACAACCGCGACGAAGAAAAAGAACATGCGGCGATGGTGCTCGAGTGGATTCGCCGCCAGGATCCGACGTTCGATAAAGAACTCGGCGACTACCTGTTTACGGACAAGCCGATCGCGCACACTTAGCGCGTTGCCGCTAATCGGCTCTGCCGAACACGAGTACGTGTTGCTGCGGCAGGAACCCGAGCGTCTCGATCCATTCGAGCCCGGCGGCGGCGAGTTCCTTTTTGGCCTGTTTCTGCGTCATCTTGTGTAGCCGCTTGATCGGCACGTCAGGATCTTCACCGCGGTATTCGATCAGGTAGACGCGCCCGTCTTTTCTCAGGCTGCGCGCGATCGCCTGCATGACTTCGCGCGGATGGGAGAATTCATGATAAGCGTCGACGATCAGCACGAGGTCGACCTCGGATTCGGGCAGGTTGGGATCCATTTCCGTCGCGAGTACGAGTTCGATGTTGTCGACGTTCGCCTCGTCGCTGCGTGATTCGATGATCGCGAGCATCTCGGGTTGAATGTCGACCGCGAGCACGCGCCCGTCGGGCGCTCTTTTCGCCATGGGCAGCGAGAAATAGCCGGTGCCCGCGCCGAGGTCCACGACCGTGCTGTCGGGCTCGATCGGCAGATTGCTCAGCAACAGGTCGGTGCGCTCCTCCCGTTGGCGCGAGTTGCGCTCGAGCCAACCGGCACCGAGGTGGCCCATGACGTGGGAGATCTCCCGGCCCATGTAGAACTTGCCGATCCCGTCGCGGCTGGCCGAGCCGTAATTGTAGTCCCCGGATTGCATCGACGGTTCGCTGTCGGCGCACGCGACCAGCGTGACCATCGCTAGCGCGGTCAACCACGGCCGGAGGGAATTCGCGTGTTTTCGCATGGTGGTCAGGCCCTCTGCGTTCTTCGAGAGTATCCTTTATTCGCAGGATACTGCTGGTCGGATTCGAGCTGAGCCATTCGAGTGTATTCGCTACTTTACCTGCTGATAGCGGTCATAGACGTCGGACTCCTGATTTGGGCGGTGCGACTGTGTGTTCGATATCGAACGAACGGCGTGATATTTGCCTCGTTCCCGCTGTTGCTGGTGTGGTTCGACAACCTGACGATCGGGCTCGGTCGATTCATCGGTGAGGGTGACTTGCTGCAAGGGATGAATGCGGCGCGGTTCGTTGCCCATTTCGTCTCGCTGCCGATGGGGTTCATCGCAATTGGGGCGATGGCGAGGGAAGCGGGGTTTGTTTGGGCGCGGCCAAAATGGGTCATGGCGTTGTTCTGTTTGGCGGCGACCTGGTTCATTGCGCACGATCTGGTGCAGTTCGCAGCGGCGAACCTCTACCCGGCCTGCTTCGCCGATACGCTGCGCTACACGACATTGATAACCGCGCATACCGCATGCATGCCCGATGCGGAGATCGGTTCGGGCAAGCTGATCTCGCCAGCGCCGGCAATCATATTGTCGTTAGCGGTAGTCGGATTCGGGATCTACTTGTGGCACAAGATTGGCTGGAGGTGGCTGGCTATCTTGTCGATCGCGTCGATGGCATTCTTTGCCGTACCCATGGAGCAGACCGGCGGCATCGTCGCAAATGTCGGTGAGCCCCTGTTCATCGGTGCCATCGTCGCGACCGCTGCGCACATCGCGCAAAGGAGTTAAAACATGTTGTCTATCGCATACATCGGCGTGGCGGTCCTGGATTTCGCGATCCTCGTGTGGGCGGCGCGCGTATGCCTGCGCTACCGGACAAACGGCCTGATTTTCACGTCGCTGCCGCTGTTGCTACTCTGGTATGACAATTTCACCGTGGGCATCGGCAGCACGATTGGCGAGGGGAGTCTTCTAATCGCGCTGAACAACGTGCGTTTCATCGCGCACTACGTCAGCCTGCCGATGATCTTCATCGGCGTCGGCGCGCTCGCGCGCGAGGCGGGTTTCGGCTGGGCGCAGCGGAAGTGGGTGATGGGGATATTCTGCGGCGTCGCGACGTTCTTCATCCTCGACGACCTCTGGCAGTTCTACCGCGCGACACTGTACCCGTCGTGCTTCGCCGATACGTTGCGCTATACGACGCGCATCGCGGAGTACACCGCGTGCTCGCCGGATGCAGACATCGGCGTGGGTACGCGCATCATGCCGTACCCGGCCATTACGCTGACGTTCACGCTGATCGCGTTCGGCTTTTACCTCTGGTACAAAATCGGCTGGAAATGGCTGCCGATCGGCGCCATTGTCGCCATGGTTTTCTTCGCTATCCCCTACAGCTCGACGGGCGGGATCTTCAGCAACATCGGCGAACCGATTCTGGCCATCACGCTGTTGTTGACGGCCACGCACATAGCACGCCGCCACGAGGCGGCCGCGGTCTAGTCGCCGAAGTAGGGTTCCTCGCGCAGGATCTTCACTGGTTCACCGGCGTCGAGCTCCGCCGTGACGGGTTTGCCGTTGATTGCCGCGGTCAGGTCGGCGGTCATCGCGTTGCCGGTTCGCACCGACAGCATTTCATAGCTCTCGCCGGCGATCGCGCTTTCGATCCGGATGCGCTGGGCGACGATCGAATCGAGCTCGTCCGGCGTCATCCGCCGCAGGCTCTGCGCGCTGTCGCGCATCGGCTCGAAGTACCGTTGCGGCCCGAACGCGACGATCTGGAAGATCGCGCCCTGCGCATCGACCCAGACGTAGTAAACGCTGACGGGCTCTTGCCCCGACGAGTCGTCGAGCTTGACGACCCAGGCCGGCCAATCGCCGACCGTCGTCGCGATCGGCGGTACCGGTTCGATGCCCGCCGCCTCGCTGACTTCTGCGGCGAACGCGTTCGCCAGCTCCGCCGCGCTGCCGGGCTCTTCCGGCGCGCCGAACAGCATGATCCCGTCTTCACCGGGCGCGAATGCACCGACGTAGCGCGGTGTATTCAGCGTGCGCCAGCCCGCGGGAAACGTCATCGACAGGTTCATGTCCGGCTGCATGAACTGTTGCCCGTCGAACACGCCCTGCTGCGGATTATTTGGACCCCAGGTCAGGCCGTCGAGCCGCTTGAAGACGGCCGGGCGAGTCGGAGCGACCGGTGTCGTCGGCTGCCACTGCATCGATGCGCTCAGTTTTTCGATGTCGGCGATGCGATTCGGCGTCATCGGGTGGCTGTCGAAGAATCCGAACTTGCGCGTCTTCCCGCTCAGCAGCACGACCGTGCGCTCGAGGTTGGACAGCGCGCGCGCGAGCCCGGCAGGGTCGTATCCGGCGCTTGCTGCGAGTTGCGTGCCGACACGGTCCGCATCGCTTTCCTGGCCGCGGCCGTACGACGACAGATAGGCTTCACCGGCGACGGAAACCGGCGCATTGATGATGTTGCCGATGTCGTCGCCGACCACCGCGCCGACCGCGCGGCCGGGTAGCGACAGCACCCCGGGCAGCACGCCGCGCTGCGCCTGGCGCGCATGGTGCCGCTCGGTTACGTGGCTGATTTCGTGCGCGAGGATACCGGCGAGTTCGTCCTCGCTATTGATCAGCGCGAGCAGGCCGCGGGATACGAATATATAGCCGCCGGGTGTCGCGAACGCGTTCGGCTCCGCCTGGTCGACGACCTTGAATTTGAAGTAGTAAGGCGTCTGGCCAAGCTTCGCGACCAGCCTGCGGCCGATCGTGTCGACGTACGTCGTGACGAATGCGCCCGGATAGATTCCGACCTGCTCCTCGACCTGGCGCGACGCGGCCGCGCCGGCCTCGCGCTCTTCCTCGACGGTGATACCGCCGGTGCCGCCGCAGCCGGCGATCAATAGAGCCGCGGCCAGCGGCACTGCATTCCATCTATTCAAAGCCCTATTCAAAACGTAGGCCCTGTGCCAGGTCGGGTTTCTCGTGGCCCCAGTACGTCGTGCTGGTCTGTCGACGCATGTAGGCCTTCCACGAATCGGAGCCGGATTCGCGGCCGCCGCCGGTTTCCTTCTCGCCGCCGAAAGCGCCGCCGATCTCCGCGCCGCTCGTGCCGATGTTGACGTTCGCGATGCCGCAATCGCTGCGCGTGCGGAAATACTCCGCCTCACGCAGATCCGTGGTGAAGATCGCCGACGACAGCCCCTGCGGTACCGCGTTGTGCAGATCCAGCGCCTCGTCGAGCGTTCGGTACGACATCACGTACAGGATCGGTGCGAAGGTTTCGGTGCGGACGATGTCGACTTGCTGATCGACACGTACGAGTGCCGGTTCGACGTACCAGGCGTCGGCGCCGAGGTCCTCGCAGACACGAGCTCCGCCGCTCAGTATCTGTCCGTGCTGGCGAGCTGTCGCGAGCGCGGCCTGCATTGCATCGAATGCATCCCGGTCGATCAACGGGCCGATGAGCGTCGCCGCGTCGCGCGGATCGCCGATGCGATCTTGCGCGATGCTCGCGTATGCGTTGCGAAGCTTGGCGGCCAGCGTATCGACGATGCGCTCGTGCGCGATGATGCGCCGGGTCGTCGTGCATCGCTGGCCGGCCGTGCCGACCGCGCCGAACACGATGGCCGGTACCGCGAGTTCCAGGTCGGCACTGTCGGAGACGACGATCGCATTGTTGCCGCCGAGTTCGAGCAGGCACTTGCCGAAGCGTTGCGCGACCCGCGGGCCGACGCTGCTACCCATGCGCGTGCTTCCCGTTGCGCTGACGAGCGCGATGCGAGGATCGTCGGTCAGCTGGCGGCCGATGTCCGCGTGGCCAATGACGACGGTGCTGAGGTCGTCAGGCACGAAGTCCAGGTCGCGACACACACCGGCGAATATCGCGTTGCAGGCGAGCGCGGTCAGCGGCGTTTTCTCGGACGGTTTCCACACGACCGGATCGCCGCAGACGATCGCGAGCGCGAAGTTCCAGCTCCAGACCGCGACCGGGAAATTGAACGCGCTAATGACGGCAACCGGGCCGAGCGGATGCCAGGTCTCGTGCATCGTATGGCTCGGTCGTTCCGATGCGATCGTCAGGCCGTATAGTTGCCGCGACAAGCCGACGGCGAAGTCGCAGATGTCGATCATTTCCTGCACTTCGCCGCGGCCTTCCTCGATGATCTTGCCGCACTCGAGCGTTACCAGCCGGGCGAGTTCCTCCTTGTGCTCGCGCAGCGCCTGCCCGAGCAGGCGCACGAGCTCTCCGCGCCGCGGCGCCGGCACGTCGCGCCAGGCGACGAACGCCTTTTGCGCCGCGGCCACCGCGGCGTCCACCGATTCCGGCGTGTCCATAGTCACGGTTGCCGTCGTGATTGCGCCGCCGTCGATCGGGGAGCGCAGGTCGAGCGCCGGGCCGGGCCGCGCGGCCGGGTCGACGCCGATTGATTTGAGCCAGTCAGCCGGTTGCATGCCAGTCGTCCAGTGTCGGGTGATTGTCCGCGTAGAGCTTGCCGGTCGCGGTTTGCAGGAAGGCCTCGAGCGGTACCTCTTCCTGTTTGACGAAACCTCGCTGCGGCAGCGCGCCGTCCGCCACCATCTCGACGATCGCGACGATCGATGCGGCGGTCGTCCAGGTGATCGCAGTGCGTGTGCGGCCGGCGAGTTCGATCGGCCAGTAGTCGGCGACGATCTCGCGGGTCTGCAGCTGACCGTCGATCAGGCCCTGCACTGACGCGTGGATCAGTACGCGGTCCTGGTCGTCGGGCGGCAGCGCGTCTGCAAGCCGCTCGACCAGCGCGTCGGGGTCGTTGCGGAAGCGCAGTTCCTCGAGCAGCAGCCGCATGCAATCGAGATGTCCCGGGTACCGGATGCTCTTGTAGTTGAGCGATTCGACTCGTCCTTTGTACGTGTCGGTCATCGTGCCGAGTCCGCCGGACGTCGTAAACGCTTCGTATTCGGCGCCGAAGATCCGCAGGACTTCCGAGTTGCGCAGCGGCGGTATCGTTCGCGCCTTGCCGTCGACGATGGCCTCGCATTCCGCGATGTATTCATGCACGAGCCCGTGCAACGACCAGTTGCCGGCATAGCCGAGCTGGCCGATCGGGTGCTGCGGCAGCGCACCGACGCGCAGGCGGATGTGACGCAGGCCTTCAGTGTCGAAACGCCGGGCAACGGCCGCACCGAGAATGCCGATGAATCCGGGGGCAAGCCCGTTCTGCGGGATCATCACGTGCGGCGCATTGGCGGCCAGCTTGCGAATCGCATGCGTCGTCGCGACGTCCTCGGTCGGATCGAAATAATGTATACCGATGTCGTGCGCGGCCTCGGCTGCGGCCAGCGTCCGTTGATAAGGCAAGCAAGAGATCACCGCATCGCGGCCGCTCATGATCCGGCGCAGCTCGCCGGGGTCGGCGAGATCGGCAATCGCGACGCTGACCCCGTCCGGCGGCGTCACGTCGTCGCGCACGTCGGCGCCGAAGACTTCAGCGCCCAGGTCGCGCAACATCGCCGCGACCAGGCTGCCGACGCCACCGAGACCGAGAATTACGACTTTGTCGAACATGGCGTGTGCCGTCGTTGTGAATCCGGGATTATGTCGATCGCTGCGCATCATCGCACAAGCCGTGTCGTGTGTGCAGTCCGCGCCGGATCGGGCCTCCGGTGACGCGAATTGCGGCGCCGTGACTGGCGTTATCCATGCGCTTTTGGTTACGGTAGGGGGACGGGTGCAATGGAATGCTGGATAAAGACACGTCGCGGCGCGTAATCGCGCTGCTCGGCCTGGGTCTCTTCATCGGCCCGCTGCTGACTGCCTGCGGCGGTTCGTCGGGCGGCGGCCCGAGCGCGAGCAGTCCGCCGACGACCAATCCGCCGACTACAACGGTCGGCCTCGACGCACGGCCGGCGAATGCGACGTGCATCGCCCCGTCACGCGCGACAGGCGGAGGGACGATCGCGCACGAGGACGCATTCCCCACTTCGCCCGGTTTCGCGCTGATCACGAAAATCCTGCAGGCGCCGGGCGATGCATCGCGCTGGTTCGTGCTCGAGAAGAGCGGGCGCGTCCGCGTTTTCGACACCGCAACGCCGAACGACGTCGACACGTTTCTCGACTTCTCCGGCGCCGTGCGCACGAACTCCGAGGGCGGGATGCTCGGTATGGCCTTCGATCCGAACTTCCCCGCGACGCCCGAGGTATACGTGTCGTACACGGCGCCGGGCAATTCGATGTTGTCGGTCGTGTCGCGCGTCGTGCTCGATGATACCGACGATCCGGTGAATCCGACCGAGCAGGTGATCCTGACCGTCGATCAGCCGAACGACAATCACAACGGCGGCGATATTGCGTTTGGCCCGGACGGCTATTTGTATTTCGGCGTCGGTGACGGCGGCGGGTCCGGCGATCCCGATGAGACGGGGCAGGACACGACGAGGCTGCTCGGGTCGATGCTGCGTATCGACGTACGCGGCGTCGCGCACCCGACTCCCGGTTACAACATACCTGGCGACAATCCCTTCGCCGCGAATCCGCGCTGCGGGCCCGGCACGAACGCGGCTGCGTGTCCCGAAATCTATGCGTGGGGCCTGCGTAACCCATGGCGGTGGAGTTTCGACGCGCCGACCGGGCAGCTATGGCTCGGCGACGTGGGCCAGAACGAATGGGAGGAGATCGACATCATCGAACGCGGCGGCAACTACGGTTGGGACGACTGCGAGGGATTCGCGAACTTCGAGGCGAACAATTGCCCGGCGCCGGCCTACGTCGATCCGGTGACCGTCTATCGGCACAGCAACGGCAACAACTCGGTGACCGGCGGCTACGTATATCGCGGCTCGAGCATCAGTTCGCTCGTCGGCCGTTACGTGTTCGCGGACTATGTGTCTGGCCGCATCTGGGCGCTGGCTGACGACGGGCAGGGCGGCTTCACGAACGAGGAGCTGCTCGATACGCCGTTCAACATTTCGTCATTCGCAATTGGTGCGGATGGCGAGCTTTACTTCTCCGAGTATGCCGGCGCCGGCGGAATTCGCCGGCTGACGCTCACCGGCGGCGGCATGACTGATCCGGTGCCCAACGACCTCGCCGACACCGGTTGCGCGGATCCCGCCGATGTCACGCAGCCCGCTGCCGGGCTCGTGCCGTATACGGTCAACGCGCCGTTCTGGTCGGACGGCGCGAACAAGACGCGTTATCTCGCCGTGCCGGACGCCGGCACCATCGACGTCGACGGTGCCGGCGAGTTCGACTTTCCGACCGGCAGCGTACTCGTCAAGTCATTCGCGCTGGGTAGTCGCCTCGTCGAGACGCGTTTGTTGATGCGGCATCCCGACGGCGCCTGGGCCGGATATACGTACGAGTGGAACGATCAGCAGACCGCGGCGACGCGCGTCGTCGGCGGCAAGACGGTGTCGGTGGTCGGGCAGGACTGGATTTTTCCGAGCGAGGGTGAGTGTATGCAGTGTCACACCGTAGCCGCCGGCTTCGCGCTCGGCCCCGAGATCGCGCAACTCAACGGTGATCTTGCGTACCCGGCGCCAGGCCGCACGGCGAACCAGCTGGACACGCTAGAGCACATCGGCATGCTCAGCACGCCGCTCGCCGGCGCCACCGCGACATTGCCCGCACTCGCCGATCCGGCCGACATGGGCGCGACGGCGGACGCGCGGGCCCGCGCGTATCTGCATACGAATTGCGCGCAGTGTCACCGGCCTGGCGGGCCGACGCCCACGACGCTGGATCTGCGCTTCGATACCGCGCTCGTGGCGACCGGCGCGTGTGATGAGTTGCCGCAGTCGGGCGATCTCGGCATCACGGATGCCCGGATCATCGCGCCTGGCGATGCTGCGCGTTCCGTGCGCGCGGAGCGCCTCGCGCGGCGCGATGCGGCCGCGATGCCGCCGGTCGGTTCTGCGCTCGCCGACGCAAACGGGGTTGCGCTAATCGGTGGGTGGATTGATTCTCTGGCCGGCTGCACGCCGTGAATGGGTGAATGGGGACACTCTGCTTTTCCC
>JBPCXI010000104.1:0-2523 GCA_051008895.1 Gammaproteobacteria bacterium
GCATTGCCAGCATGTCGTCCAGCACTTGCGGATTTTCACGCGCAACCGAGTAACGCTCCGGCGCCGCCGCCTGCATGTCGAACAGCAACCAGTAGTCGAAACCGATCCCCTGCTCGAAACGCTCGAACGCCGCGAGATTTTTGCGATAGTAGCTGTGCAGCATCAGCTTCCAGCGCGGCGTGCGCACCGCCGCGATGTTTTCGTTGTCGAAGAAATACAGAACATCGTGCGGGCTGTCGTCCGCGCCTCGCAACTGGCGGCGAATGTCGACGCCGTCGAGTACGAGTTCAGCGGGCAGATCGATACCGGCGAGCGCCGCCAGCGTCGGCAGGATATCGATATTCATCGTCGCCGCATCGCTGACGACGCCGGGCGGGATACCCGCCGGCCAGCGGGCGATCATCGGCACACGATACGCGCCTTCCCAGGTCGTGCCCTTGCCTTCGCGGAACGCGCCGTTGTCCCCCTCGAACCACGCACCGTTGTCGCTGGTGAAGATCAGCAGCGTGTTCCGATCGATACCGCGCTCTGACAACGCATCGAGGATCTCGCCGATGCCCCAGTCGATCTCCTCGACGGTGTCGCCGTACAGCCCCGCCTTGGACCGACCCGCGAAACGCGGCGACGCATGCAGCGGAATGTGCGGGAACGTGTGCGACAGGAAAACAAAGAACGGCCGGTCGCCATCGGCGTCAATAAACCGCAGCACTTCTTGCGTGTAACGCGCGGTCAGGCTGGTCTGTTCTACCGAATCTTCGATCACGCTCGTACCGCGATACAAGGCCAGCGGCCGCATGTCGTTGCTGTAAGGCAGGCCGAAAAACTCGTCGAATCCGTGCTGCGTCGGCCAGTGGGTCGGCGTATGGCCCAGGTGCCATTTGCCGATCAACGCCGTGCGGTAGCCAGCATCGCCCAGCAACTCCGCCACCGTCAGCTCGTCGGCCGGCAACCCGTGCTCGTCCTGCGGCTCGATCACGTTGTGGCCGAGGCCGGAACGGATCGCATAGCGGCCGGTCAGCAGCCCCGCCCGCGACGGCGTACAGATATTCGCGCTGGCATAGAAACTGGTGAATCGCACGCCCTCGCGCGCGAGGCGGTCGACGTTGGGCGTTGCAATCAGATCCGCGCCGTTGGCGCCGATGTCACCGTAGCCGAGGTCGTCCGCCAGTACGACGATGATATTGGGCCGCACGTCATCTGCGCCAGACGCAACAGCCGACAGCGTCAGCGTCAGTCCGAGAACGAACAACGCGACAAAGCCTGTGCCTGATGCCCTCGATAACACACGCCTACTCTGCTCGCGAACTGGTTTACTTGTCAACAAAGCGGCGAGGACTCCATTGACTCACGACCGGTCACTGAAGCTCAATCCATGATTCGAGACTGACGAGAGAGAGAGCCCACGAAGCGCTGCGCCGAAACGGAGCAAAGAAAAAGCCCCTGCACCGGATTGCGGCGCAGGGGCTTTAATATTAGATGCTATTACTTACCGAAGCGGAACGTCACACTGCCGCCGTAGCTTCGGGGATGCGGTTTCAGGCGGAAGCCGCTCAGACCGAAGTTATCACCGGCGCCCGTGAAGTAGTCTTCGTCAGCCAGGTTCTCTATCCAGACCTTGAACCCCCATTGGTCACCCAGGTCAAAGCCGGCACGGAGATTGAATACGTGATGATCCGGCGCGATAAAGGGATAGCCATCTGATCGATCGGGAACCACGGCAACGACGTTGCCGCCGCCGTCCAGGATCTGCGCGTTACTGGTCTGCAGATAGGTGACGTCCTCGATAGTGGAGAAAGACTCGTCACGGAATATCCATTCCAGGCGGACGAACGCTTCGTTGTCGCCCATCGGCCAGAAGTAATCCGCCGACGCATTCCAGGTCCACTCCGGTGAGCGCGGTAACGGCTCGCCTTTCAGATCCACGATCAGGTTGCCGCTCAACCTGGCCGTATCGTCACTCTTGATCTCGGTGTCGAGGTAACCCAGTGCTGCGTTGATGGTGAACCGCTCGGTAACCGCCGCGGCGAATTCGAACTCCGCGCCCCAGGCTTCGGCCTCCTGGATATTCTTCGTCAGGTTGATTATGGACGTCGGATCGCCCGGCACGGTGAAGAACAACGTCTCATACTGGAAATCGTCCCACTGCAGCAGGAACAGCGCCGTATTAAAACGCAGTCGATTTTCCATCCACTCGGACTTGAAGCCGATTTCGTAGTTCCAGAGTTCTTCCTCGTTGTACTTCTCGTTCACGATCCCCATATTCGGGGCGCCACCGGCGGAGTTGTAACCCAACGAAAACCCGCCTGCTTTATAGCCCTTCGAGATCGTGCCGTAGGCTAGCATGTCGTCGGCCGCCTGCCAGTTAACCGCCAGACGCGGCGAGAAATCGGTGAAGGTCTCGGAATTACCCCACGAAAGCGGCGTCATCCCGGACGGATCGGACGGATCGGGAATTCGCGGCGTGCGCGTCAGCCCGTAGCCCGTGAACACCGGCGACGTTTTGTCTTCGGTGTAACGCCCGCC
>JBPCXI010000105.1:0-57122 GCA_051008895.1 Gammaproteobacteria bacterium
CCCAACGGCGCCAGCCGGTCGGTGGCCCGTGGTCATCGTGATGATCGCTATCGTGTTCGTGGGTTGCAGTGTCGCTCATGCGGGCTGCCTCGTAATGATTACTTTTGTGTGTCTAAAAAACGGTGACCAAAAAAATCCGGCTCAGCCGGTGCCGCCGGCTAGCGCCGCTGCCGCGAGTGGCCCGCTCTGCTGCGTCTCGAGCCACTTCGCGAAGTCTTCCTTCGACAAGACCTCGACGACGACGGGCATGAATCCGTGGTCTTTGCCGCACAGTTCGGCGCACTGGCCGCGGTACGTGCCCAGTTCGTTAATCTGGAACCAGCCTTCGTTGATGAAGCCCGGGATCGCATCTTTCTTGATCGCGAAATCCGGCACCCACCATGCATGCAGCACATCGTTCGATGTGATCAGGTAACGGATGCGCGTGTCCACCGGTACGACGAGCGGCCGATCGACGTCGAGCAGATAGTTTTCGACCTCGAACACGTCAACGTCCGCATTCTTGCGGCGTGCGGCGTTACTCGCCTGCGCGAGGCTGCTGTAGAAACCAACGTCGCTGCCGACGTACTCATAATGCCATTTCCACTGGTAACCGGTGATCTTGATCGTCATCTCGGTGTCGCGGTTGTCTTCGATCTTGACCAGCGTCTGCGCGGCCGGCACGGCCATCGCGATAAGAATCAGCGTCGGCACGACCGTCCAGATAATCTCGGCCTTCGTGTTGTGCGACCAGGTCTCGGCCTCCGCACCCTTCGACTTGCGGAAGTTCACCATCGCGTAAATCATCGCGCCGAAGGTCAGCGCGGCCGCGATCGTGCAGACGCCGAGCACCATCATGTGCAGGTCGAAGATTTCGGCGCTCATGTCGGTCACGCCGACCGGCATGTTGATCGCCCATTCGGCATGTGCCGACGTCGCGCCGAGCAGCGAGCCGGCGAGCGGGATCAGGAATCTCTTCATTAAAATAGTGCTCCAGCCAATTGGGCCTGAATCAACCGTCAAACATAGATAATTGCGGGCAGCGAAGAGATACGGGAAATCCGTATTGACACAGTTTGCGGATCGGCCATCTGTAACCGGCGCGGTTATTTTCCCGACGCGATGACTTGCGTGAGACGGTGCTTTAGGCCGTCTCGCTCGCCATTGGTCAGGAAGGAACCGATTTCGACGCTGCGACCCTTGGATCTCAGCAGGAGTCGCGTCGGCCAGTGCCGTGATTCGGGCTGTTCCAGTCTCACTTGCGTCCAGTAGCGCGAGAACTCGTATTCTTCGTTACGGTCTGGTTGGCATTTGCGAACCAGCACGTTGCGCTCATCCACGCGGATGAATTCGCGAGCTCTTGTTTTGCGCATGGTGCACCACAATGCGGCGCCCAGCGCGGCCATCTCGATCCCGGCCACGGTCAGTATCGGCCAGAATCCGGCCATCGCGAACAGGATCGCAATGGCAAAGGTGACGACGACGATGGACAGGTAGAACACTGCGGCTGACCGGAGGGTCAGTGAGCGGTTGGGGGCTAACTCGAAAAAAATCACTTCTCTCGTCCCAGCCAGAACTGTGCTTCGCTACCTCCTTGTATTATCCCAGTTTCGGGGCGGAGGAATGTTACGCGAAGGCCCTGACGCATGCAATTGGATACGCACCGTGTCCGATGACAAATATCATTATCAAAACAACATGTTGCGTCATTCGTGCCGACCGCGCCCGATGCGGTCGACGGGTATTTCGATGCGCCCGTCCGGCTCGCGTTTCGCGACCGGCTCGCCGGCCCACGCGATGCCGAAAATGACCTCGATCGTGAGCGGAATATGCCCATCCGCGTCGGCCTGGGCGAGGCACGCGGCGCGCAGCCGGTCGGCGGCGCCGCGGCCGGTCAGGCCGCGGTTACGCTGCGCGGTCGCATTCGCGGATCCGGCGTTGCGCAGGTCCTCGATGAGTTTCTCGAAGCTTCGATAGGTGATCGTCAGGGTCTGGCTGTCGAGCACCGGCTCCGCGAATCCCGCCCCGACCAGTGCGTCGCCGATGTTGTGCATGTCGGCGAACGGCGCGATATGCGAGAAACGGTCGGCCGTCGCCCACGCGCGGCCGAGTTCGAGCAGGCTGTTCGGTCCGAGCGCCGTGAACAACAGCACGCCTGGGCGGCGCAGAACTCGGCGCGCCTCGGCAAGCACGGCCGGCGGGTCGGGGCAGTGGTGCAGCATCAGGTTCGAGAAGATCAGGTCGACCGACTCATCTTTCAGCGGCAGGCACGCGGCGTCGGCGCAGATGCCGTCGCGCGCCGCGGCGCCGGCCGCGAGCATCGCGGGCGCCAGGTCGACGGGCAGGATTGTTGTGTCGGGATAGCGGGCCTTGAGTTCGGGCAGTGCGGCCCCGGTGCCGGCGCCGAGGTCGACGAGTGCCGTCGGCGCAATCCGGATCGCGTCCAGCCGCTCCAGCAAGCGGCCGCGAATCTCGCGGTGCAGGAAATCGTGTTCGTCGAATCCTTTTGCGGCCCGCTCGAACCCTCGGCGAACGATATTACGGTCGAGCATGACGGGCCAGGGTCAGATAATTGGGGTCAGAGTCGTTTTTACCGCGTGGCGGAAAAAACGACTCTGACCCCAATTATTCATTGCTCCGGCCGCATGCCGAGTCTGTCCAGCAGCTCCAGGTCACGGTTGGCCTCGGGGTTCGGCGTCGTGAGCAACTTGTCGCCGTAAAAGATCGAGTTCGCGCCGGCGACGAAGCACAGCGCCTGCATCTCGTCGGACATGTCGGTGCGTCCGGCCGACAGCCGCACGTGCGACGCCGGCATCAGGATGCGCGCGACCGCGATGACGCGCACGAAATCGAGGGCGTCGACGTGCAGCGGGCCGCCGTCCGGCCTCGCGTTCAGACCAGCGTCTGCCAGTGGTGTGCCGGCGACCTGCACGAGCTGATTGATCGGCACGCTGCCCGGATGCTCGGGCAGTGTCGCGAGCGTATGCAGCATGTCTATCCAGTCGTCCTCGCCTTCGCCCATGCCGATGATGCCGCCGCAACAGACTTTCAGGCCTGCGTCGCGCACTGCCTGCAGCGTGTCGCGCCGATCCTGGTAGGTGCGCGTCGTGATGACCTCCGGGTAGAAGTTCTCCGACGTGTCGAGGTTGTGGTTGTAATAGTCGAGTCCGGCGTCCTTCAGCTCTTCCGCCTGCTCCGGTTCGAGCATGCCGAGCGTCGCGCAGGTCTCGAGGCCGAGTTCGTGTACCGCCGTGACCATCTTCTTGATTTCGCCGAGCTGCCCGGCCTTCGGACGGCGATACGCCGCGCCCATGCAGAAGCGCGTCGCGCCGTTGGCGCGCGCGTTCTTCGCCGCGTCGACGACGGCCTCGACCGACAACAGCTGCTCGTTGTCGACCTCGGTCGCGAAGCGCACGCTCTGCGGGCAGTAGGCGCAGTCTTCCGGACAGCCGCCGGTCTTGACGCTCAACAGCGTGCTGATCTGCACGGTGTTGGGATCGAAGTGCAGCCGGTGCGCGGTTTGCGCCCGGTACATAAGGTCGCTGAACGGCAACCGGAATAACGCGGCGACTTCGGCGCGTGACCAGTCGGTGCGCATGGCGGGCGAGCAGATCGGTTTGGCAGCTGACATGAATCCGTACGAATGAGTTGGAAAACGGCGGTGACCGCAACGCCCGTCGCGGTCGCAAAATGGGTATCGATGCGACGATTCTACCTGTCAACCTGTGCGAGAACCAAAGGTTAACGGCGCGTTCTTCCCGCGCACCTGCGTGCTGTGCGGGCTCGGCTCCGGTCGGCGGAACGTGTGCCGGGGCTGCCGGGCCGACCTGCCGTGGCTGTCCCGCGCATGCCGGCGCTGCGGCGCGCCGCTGCCGCCGGCTGCAGGCGGATACGACTGCGCGACCTGCCGTGTCGCGACCGGGGCGGCCGAGCGCATAGTGACCGCGCTGGCGTACGAGTATCCGGTCGACCGGCTCGTCACGCTGGCGAAGTTTCAGGTGCGCCAGGACTGCGCCCGCGCGCTCGGCGATCTGCTCGCCGAATACCTGCGTGCGGCGAAAGCGCGCGGCGAGCTTGCACTGCCCGACATGCTGACCCCGGTGCCGCTGCATCGGCGACGCCTCGCCCGGCGCGGTTACAACCAGGCGGAGGAGATCGCGATGCCGGTGGCGGAGATGCTGCGAGTGCCGCTTGCGCGTCGAATCTGTCGGCGCCACGTCGACACGGCCGCGCAGACGTCTTTGACCGGCGTGGCGCGCCGCAAGAACGTGCGCGGCGCGTTCCGGATCGACGGCGCCATAGCCAATGCTTCGATAGCCGATGCTTCAATAGCCAATTCTTCAATAGCCATAGTCGACGACGTGCTGACAACCGGTAGCACGGTCGGAGAACTGGCCGCCGCGTTACGCGCCGCCGGTGCGGCGGCGGTGCAGGTCTGGACGGTCGCCCGGTCGGTGCGTCAGACGATCGGTTGAAACGTGTAGTCGAGAACGATGCCGGCGAAGATCGCGGCGCCGACGAAACGGTTGTTCAGAAATGCGGCGTAACATTGCGTTCGGCCGCGCGTACGAATCAGCATGAATTCGTAGAACATGAAAGCTGCGGCGACGCCGACGCCGGTCGAATACCAGCCGCCGAGTTTCGCGGCCGCGCCGATCAGCAGCAGGCCGAGCAGCATGACGATCTGCAACATCATCACGATGAACACGTCGGCGGTGCCGAACAGGATCGCGGTCGACTTGATGCCGACGCCCCGGTCGTCGTCGCGGTCAGCCATTGCATACATCGTGTCGTAGATCACGCCCCAGATCAGGGCGGTGAGCCAGATCAACCACGCGAGCCGCGGGACCTCGCCGGTCTCCGCCGCGAATGCCATCGGCACGCCCCATGCGAATGCGGCGCCGAGGAACAGCTGCGGGGCGGCGATGAAGCGCTTCATGAACGGATAGACGATCGTCAGCAGCGCGCCGACGACCGCGAGCTGCTGCGTCAGCCGGTTCAGCGTCAGGACCAGCGCGATCGCGATCAGCGACAGCGCGAGGAACAGCACAATGGCCTCGACCGCGGTCACTTCACCGGTCACCAGCGGTCGATCGCGCGTGCGTTCTACCCCACCGTCGATATTTCTGTCGGCGAAGTCGTTGATGACGCAACCGGCCGAACGCATGATGAGAACGCCCAGCACGAGCACGATGAACACGTGTGGCGTCGGCCGTCCGGCACCGGCGATCCAGAGTCCCCACAGCGTCGGCCACAGCAGCAGCCAGATGCCGATCGGCCGATCGAGGCGCATCAGCCGCGCGTAGACGCGAACCTGCTGCCCGAGCTCATGTGTGAGCGAGCGATTCGGATCTTTAATGGGCGTCGTCGCCGGCATGGGCATATCTTACGTCAGACATTTCCGAAGCGCGCGTCCGCGCCGATCCATCGTCTGATGATGCGGTCGACGGCATCGGGACCGGCGGCGAGTATGCCGCGGGCGAGCTGATGCACGGTCGGCGCGAGGTCTGCGTCGCGAATCAGGTCGGCGACGCGCATTTGCATCAGCCCGGTCTGGCGCGTGCCGAGCACCTCGCCGGGGCCGCGCAGCTCCAGATCTTTCTGCGCGACCTCGAAACCGTCGTTCGTCCGCCGCAGGGTGTCGAGCCGTTGTTTGGCGATCGGCGACAACGGACTCCTGAACAGCAGCACGCAACTGCTGGACTCGGCGCCGCGACCGACGCGTCCGCGCAGCTGATGCAACTGCGACAGCCCCATGCGTTCGGCATTCTCGATGATCATCAGCGTCGCCTCCGGTACGTCGACACCGACTTCGATAACCGTCGTTGCGACCAGCACCTGCGTCTTGCCATTCGCGAACGACTGCATCGCGCGTTCCTTGTCCTCCGCCTTCATCCGCCCGTGAATCAGCCCGACGCTAATTTCGCTCAACGCCTCCTTCAGCGTCGCGTGCGTGGATTCCGCCGCCTGCGATTCGATTAGGTCGGAGTCTTCGACGAGCGGGCACACCCAGTAGGCGCGGCGGCCGGCCTGGCACGCGTCGCGGACGCGCGCGACGATGTCCGGCCTGCGCTCTTCCGGCAGCGCGACGGTCCGGATCGGCTGTCGCCCCGGCGGCAACTCGCGAATGATCGATGTGTCGAGATCGGCGTACAGCGTCATCGCGAGCGTGCGCGGAATTGGCGTCGCGGTCATCACGAGCTGGTGCGGCGTCGCGCCGCCGTCCCGCCCTTTGTCCATCAACTGCAACCGCTGGTGCACGCCGAAGCGGTGTTGCTCGTCGACGATGACGAGCGCGAGATTGCGGTACTCGACGCCACTCTGGAACAGTGCGTGCGTGCCGACAATCACCGCGGCTTCGCCGGAAGCGATCGCCGCATTCGCGTTGTCGCGCGCTTTTTTCTTCAGGCTGCCCGACAGCCATGCAACGCTGATGCCCAGCGGCGTGAACCAGGCGGCGAAACTGTCGCGATGCTGTTCGGCAAGCAGTTCGGTCGGCGCCATGATCGCAACCTGGTAGCCGTGCTCGATCGCCGCGAGCGCCGCGCCGGCGGCGACGACGGTCTTGCCGCAGCCGACGTCCCCTTGCACCAGCCGCATCATTGGATGGTCGGCACGCAAATCGGTTTCGACGTCGGCGAGCGCCGCTTGCTGATCGCCGGTCAGCGTGAAGCCGAGTTGCGCGAGAAAACGGTCGCGCAGGGCGCCGCCGACCGGTATGCGAATGCCGGGTATGCGCCGGTTCTGTTCGCGCACGCGCCGCAGGCTCAGGTGATGCGCGAGCATCTCCTCGAGCGCGAGCCTGCGCTGGCACGGGTGCGTGCCTGTCGACAGCGCGTGAATGTCTGCGTCCGGCGGCGGCCGATGCAGGTAGCCGATCGCCTCGGCCAGGCTCGGCAGCCCCTGTTCCGCGATGACGTCGGCGGGTAGCAGGTCGACCGCGTCGGGCAGGTATTTGTCCAGCGCCTGATTGACGAGACCGCGCAGCCGAAACTGTTGTAAGCCTTCGGTCGTCGGATAGATCGGCGTCAGCTCTTCGTCGAGTGCCTGCGGGTCTTCGTCACGCAGCAACGTATATTCCGGGTGGATTATTTCGAGTCCGCCCGGACCCTTGCGCGCTTCGCCGTAACAACGCACGCGCTTGCCGCGCGCGAGCGATTTCTGCTGCGCGCCGGAGAAATAGAAGAACCGCAGCGTGAGCAGGCCGGTACCGTCGGCGATCCTGACCAGCAATGTGCGCCGGCGCCTGTACACGACCTCGGTCAGCTCGACCTCGCCCTCGACGACGGCGCGCTGGCCTGGCAGCAACGCACCGAGGGGCGTCAGCCGGGTCCGGTCTTCATAACGTTGCGGCAGCAGGAACAGCAGGTCGCTCGCTCGCTCGACGTTCAGTCGCCGCAGCTTCTCGGCGAGCGCGGGGCCGACGCCACGCAGGCTCGTCAGCGCGTCCGTCGCGACTTTGCCGGCCGGGGCGGACGAACTCACGGACGTGCGGCGTCCCGGTTACGCAACCAGGATCGCGTCGGCCTCTACCTCGGCTCCTTTCGGCAGGGCGCGAACGCCGAGCGCCGCGCGCGCCGGATAGGGCTGCTCGAAATAGCGGGACATGATCTCGTTGACCGTTGCGAAGTTGCCGAGGTCCGTCAGGTACACAGTAATTTTCACCGCGTTCTGCAATGACATGCCGGCACCTGCCGCCACCGCCGCGAGATTGTCGAAAACGCGAGTGACCTGCACCGCGATGTCGCCGTCGACGAGTGCGCCGGTGTCGGGATCCAGCGGAATCTGCCCCGAAACGTAGACCGTGTCACCGGCGCGCACGGCCTGCGAATAGGTGCCGATCGCCGCCGGCGCCGCGTTCGTGTGAATAATAACTCTGTCCAACTTCGCCTCCGTTGATCACGCGCAGGTGCGCGTAACTTTGTTGACCACCGACATCGCGCGAATGCCGCGTATGACGTTGGCCAGGTGCACCCGGTCGCGGACGAGGATCAGGAATCTGAGATCGGCGATATCCTCGATGCGTTCGTCGACCGATACCTGCTCGATGTTCGAACCCGTATCGGCGATGCGTGCCGCGATTTCGGCGAGAACGCCGGGCCTGTTCGTCACTTCGACCATGATTTCGGACGAGAACTCGCGCTCGACGTCCTGTTCCCAGTTCACTGCGATCCACTTGTCCGGCTGCTTGCGAAACTCGCTGAGGTTGCCGCAAGCGTTGCGATGCACGATGACGCCGCGCCCGGCGCTCAGGTAGCCCATGACGTCGTCACCAGGGATCGGGTGACAGCATCGCGCGTAGCTGACGACCAGGCTCTCGGTGCCGGCAATGACCATCGGTGTCTTCTTGTCGTCGTCATCCGCGCCTGCGCCGGCGTCTTCCAGCAGCAGCAGCTTGGTGACCAGCGGTGCGAGCCGCTGCCCGAGGCCGAGCTGCACGAACAGTTCGTTGGTATCCGCGAGCCCCAACTCGTCGAGGCCTTCCTGCATCCGCGACCGGCTCAGCTTGCGCAGCGACGAACCGGCGTCCCGCAAAGACTGATTGAGCAATCGTCGGCCGAGATCGCGAGCCGCGTCTGCCTGCAGGTTCTTCAGGTATTGCCGGATGCTGTAGCGCGCTTTCGCGGTGGCGACGAAGCTGACCCACCGCGGGTCAGGGTGCGCGGATTTCGCGGTGATAACCTCGACTGTCTGGCCGTTCTTCAGCACTGTGCGCAGCGGCACGAGCCGGCGATCGATCTTGGCGGCGACGCAGCGGTTGCCGACGTCCGTATGCACCGCGTATGCGAAGTCGATGCAGGTCGCGCCGCGCGGTAGTCGCAGGATGTCTCCCTTCGGCGTGAAGACGTAGACGTTATCGGGGAACAGGTCGACCTTGACGTGTTCCATGAACTCCTCGGAGTTCGCCGCCGACTGCATCTCGTCGATGCTCGCGAGCCACTCGCGCGCGCGCGTTTGCGGCGGGATTACTTCTTTGTCGGTCGCCTTGTATTGCCAGTGCGCCGCGATCCCGGTTTCCGCGACGCGATTCATCTCATCGGTGCGAATCTGCACCTCGATCGGTATGCCGTTCGGTCCGAGCAGCGTCGTATGCAGCGATTCATAGCCGTTCACGCGTGGGATCGCGATGAAATCCTTGAAGCGCCCGGGCATCGGTTTGTAACACTTGTGCACGATGCCGAGCGCGCGGTAACAGTCGTCGGGGCTGTTCATGATCAGGCGGAAGCCGAACATGTCCGCAATCTCACTGAGCGAGCGGTGCTTCTCGCGCATCTTCCGATAGATGCTGTAGATGTGCTTCTGGCGTCCCGTAACCTCGACGTCGATGCCCGCATTACCCAGAGATTTCTTCAGACGGTCGGTAATCTTGCGGACGAGTTGGCGCTGATTGCCCTGGGTACGCGCGATCGCGCGTTCGAGGACTCTGTATCTGTACGGATACGCGAAGCGGAAACCGTGTTCCTCGAGTTCTGTCTTCAGCGTGTAAACGCCGAGCCGGTTTGCGATTGGCGCGTAGATTTCGAGCGTCTCGATCGCTATGCGCTTCTGCTTGTCGCGGGGCAGCGCTTCGAGCGTCTGCATGTTGTGCAGCCGGTCCGCCAGTTTCAGCAGGATCACACGAATATCCTCGACCATCGCGAGCATCATCTTGCGGAAGCTCGCAACCTGCGCGTCGGCCCGGCTGTTGAAGCTGAGCTGGTCCAGCTTGCTTACGCCGTCGACGATGCTGGCGATTTCTGCGCCGAATTTCGCCTCGATCTGCTCCTTCGCCGTCGGCGTGTCTTCGATGACGTCGTGCATGATCGCGGCGGCGATGCTCTGGTAGTCCAGGTGCAGGTCGGCGAGGATGCCGGCGACGGCGACAGGATGAGTTATGTAAAGCTCACCCGAATAGCGTCGCTGGCCCTCGTGCGCGACGGAGCCGAATTCGTAGGCTTCTACGATGATGTCGAGCTGCGGCGGCGGCAGATACTTGAGTTTGGACAGGAGCGCCTTGAAGCCCGTGCCGCGGCGGGTCTGCGGCAAGTGGTTCAGCAGTGTGGCGGCATAGTCCATCAGCTGATTCTACCGCAGTAACGACGAGGGCCAGCGAATGCCGGCCCTCGTTTTTAACTGATTTGTCGTCGTGCCGGGCGGCTCGTCAGAGCAGCGGCGGCTCCGGGTCGCGCTGCAGCGGCGGCAGCGGTGCCTCGGCGAGCAGGCGTTCGGCTTCCTCGCTCGTCAAAAGGTCCTCGTCCGGCTGCTCGATCTCGTCGAGGATCTCCTGGTTGATCAGCCCCTCGGCGATCTCCCGCAGCGCGACGACGGTCGGCTTGTCGTTCTCCCATTCGACCAGCGGCTCGGCGCCGTTCGCGAGTCTGCGCGCGCGCCGCGCGGCGAGCATGACCAGGTCGAACAGGTTGTCGACGTTATCGAGGCAGTCTTCGACGGTAATCCGGGCCATTGGGCTGCACCAGCATCGTTGGATGGGCCGCGTAGCCTAGCCGGAACGGGCGTTGATTTCAATCCAGCAGTGCCTGGATGCGGGCACGCACGGCTGCGTCTTGCGTCGACGTCTCGGTGGCGTCGCCGTCGATGATGCCTAACAGCAATCCGGCGGCCTCGTCGAGGTCGTCGTTGACGACGACGTGATCGAACTCGGACCAGTGCGACATGTCGTCGACGGCCTCGCCGAGCCGGCGCGCGATGACTTCTGCCGAATCGGTCTCGCGGCCACGCAGCCGCCGTTCGAGTTCCTCGACCGACGGCGGCAGGATGAAGATGCTGCAACTGTCGGGCTGGTTCGCGCGCACCTGGCGCGCGCCCTGCCAGTCGATCTCCAGCAGCACGTCGCGGCCTGCTTCGCGCAAGGTCTCGACCTGGTCGCGGCCGGTGCCGTAGTAGTTGCCGAAGACCACGGCGTGTTCGAGGAAATCGCCCGCGTCGCGCATCGTGCGAAACTTCGCGCGGGTCAGGAATTGGTAGTCGCGGCCGTCGACCTCGCCGTGGCGTTGTTGCCGCGTTGTATACGAAATCGAGAACGTCAGGTCCGGTCGCTCGTCCATGACCCGTCGCACCAGCGTGGTCTTGCCGGCGCCCGACGGCGCGGTAAACACGAATAAATTCCCGCGCACGGATTCCTTGCTCAACCGACGACTCCTGCAGACTTGCCGAATGCGAAGTCTAACCCAGCCGGCGCACCCGTCGATTCGACGTCACGTCGCGCGACGCCGTTGACGACACCTGAGGCGAATTCTCCCGAACGCCGCGTAAGTCACTGAATACCGCAATCGGCGTGGCGAGCGCGGAATGCTGCCTTGCGTAAACATTAATAAGGGTGCTAGAACTGGGGAGTCGACCTACCGATGACGCAACCTCGCTGGTCGACGATAGTAAGAAATAAGGGAAAGCCACGAAACTTCTTGGCTCGCGCTCGTATTCGGGCTCAGCGGCGCACGCCGTGCCGTGTCCGATTACCGGGCACATACAACTATTGGGGGAGCGAGAATGAAAAACACACATACTTTGGCCGCCGCGGTCGCATTAGCTTTGGGCGGCACATCCGCGCAAGGCGCTGTGCTCGATCTGCAACTCGTCGGCGCCAGCGGCGAATTTGGGAACAACGGGAATCTAGCTGCGGTCACAACGGCTTCAACGGCGACCTGGACCGTTGATACAGCCACCGGTGTCGTCACGGGTAACGGCCAATATAGCGGCCTATACCAGATTAGTCCGGTCACTCAGCTGTTTACTCAAGCCATCAATGATCTGTCTATCGGCGGCGGTCTGGCGGCGGGAGCGACGCAGTATGCCTGCATTGACGGAAACTTCGGACCCGCCATTGGCGCCGGTCTTTGCGGCAACTACAACTTCGGCGGGAACTTTGTCAACGAGTCGACCGTCAGCTACGGTCCCGGAACGGCGTTCAGCCGGACGATCGGCGGAGACGATGTGGCGTTCACTCCTCAGGAGAGTTTGCTGTTATACGACGGTATGACGACCACGATATCCGGGATTACGCCGGGTTCAACGGTAACTGTCAGTAATATCGTTCCCTTTACCCAAGGGTACGACTTTACCTTCACGGTCGTGCCCGTTCCGGCCGCGGTCTGGCTGTTCGGCTCGGCGCTTGGGGCGCTCGGCTGGGCACGACGCCGCAAGCAATAGCGCTGGTCGAGTCCGTCGTGAAAAGCCCGCTTCGGCGGGCTTTTTTTATTCGACGTTCTGCACCTGCTCGCGCATCTGTTCGATCAGTACCTTGAGATCGACCGCGGCCTGCGTCGTTTCCGTATCGGCGGATTTCGAGCCGAGCGTGTTGGCCTCGCGGTTCAGCTCCTGCATCAGAAAGTCGAGCCGGCGGCCGACCGGCTTGCCGGTAGCGAACGTCGAGCGAACCTCGGACACGTGTGCGGTAAGTCGGTCGAGTTCTTCCGCGACGTCGAGTTTCTGCGCGATGATCGCGAGTTCCTGTTCCATGCGGTCCTGATCGATTTGTGCCTGCAGCGTCTCGATCCGTTGCTCGAGGCGTTTGCGTATCTCAGTCAATACGGTCGGTATGCGCTCTTTCACTGCCGCGACGATCTTCTCGACGTCGACGCAGCGTTCTTCGAGCATCGCTTGCACCTTGCGACCCTCGGCCGCGCGGCTGGTCCGCAGTTGCTCGACTGCGGCTGCAACCGCATCCTTGATCGAGTCGAGATTGGCGTCGATGTCGATCGGATGGTCTTCCAGCACCCCGGGCATTCGCAGCACCGCCATCGGGCTGTCCGCTGCGGGTGACTCCATGCGATCCGCGATGGACTTGAGCTGGCCGATCACTTCGTCCGCGCGGGCCATGTTCAGTTGCGGCGCGTGGCCTGTGTCCTCACCGGGCGAAAAACTCACGGTCGCGTCGACCTTGCCGCGCTTGATTTGCTGCCCGATTAACTCGCGCAGCTCCGCTTCGATAGAACGGAATCCGTCAGGGAGCCGAATCTGCAGATCAAGATAGCGATGATTGACCGAGCGAATCTCGACTTCGAGTTGTCCGTCCGGCGCCCGCGCTTCGACCCGGCCGAAGCCGGTCATGCTGTTGAGTTGTCCCATCGCCATTGCCAGTTTACTTGCCCATCGAAAAGAAACGGGAATGCCGGTCCCGGGAGCGTATGATGCCACGACGCGTAGCGGGTTTATGGCAAAATCCGGGCCGGTTCCGGGTGGATAGACTAGACTCGGCCGCTGAACGGCCGGCCGCCGGTGCCGCGTCGAGACTCAAATTTCGGGAATATCAGTTTGCAGTTCGAAAGCGCTGAACTCAGCCTCATCGGAGGCCGCGAGGAGAATCAGGATCGTGTCCGCATCGTAAAGGGGCAGGAATCGGTGCTGCTGATCGTTATCGACGGCATGGGCGGTCACGCGGACGGGGCGAAGGCCGCCGAGGTTGCTGCGCAGACAATAGGCGACGCGTTTAAGAAGGCCCCACAGCCATTATTCGATCCGCAGGGCTTTCTGCACATGGCCATCGGGCGCGCGCACGACAATCTCGTGAAGCTCGGCGCCGATCTCAGCGTTGAGCAGCGCCCGCGCGCAACGTGCGTCGTGTGCCTGGTCCAGGACGCGTCGGCCTACTGGGCCCACGTTGGCGACAGTCGGATCTACCTGCTGCGCAAGTCCGCGATCTCCGAACGGACGCGCGATCACAGCCACGTCGAACTGTTGCTGCAGGAAGGCCTGATCACCGAAGACGAGATTGCCGATCACCCGATGCGAAACTTCGTCGAGTGTTGCCTCGGCGGTGACCCGATCCTGCCCGGCATGACCGTGACGAATCAGAAGAAGCTGCAATCCGGCGACCTGCTGGTCGCCTGCAGTGACGGATTCTGGTCCGGACTCGAGGACGAGGAGATCGTCCGGCTCACGGAACACGATGGCCCGCTGGAAGAAGGATTGAAGAGTATGGGCGAACTCGCGGTCAGCAACGGTGGTCAGTTCGCCGACAACTCGTCCGCGATCGCATTGCGCTGGGACGCCTGACTGATGTCCGGAACGCGCCCGAGCGGCAGGGCAACCGACGAGCTGCGGGCGGTGAGGTTCACACCCGGCTACACGCGGCATGCTGAGGGCTCGGTACTGGCGGAGTTCGGTGACACGCGCGTGCTTTGCACCGCGAGTGTCGAAGAGGGTGTGCCGCGGTTTCTGCGCGGCAAGGGCAGCGGTTGGGTCACGGCCGAATACGGCATGCTTCCGGGCGCGACGCACACGCGATCCGCACGCGAGGCATCGCGCGGCAAACAATCCGGCCGCACGCTCGAGATCCAGCGCTTGATCGGTCGCTCGCTGCGCGCCGTCATGGATCTCGAAGCGCTTGGTGAAGTGACGATCACGCTCGATTGCGACGTGTTGCAGGCCGATGGCGGCACGCGCACGGCCGCAATCTCCGGCGCCTACGTTGCGCTGTCGAATGCAATCGACAATCGGTTGGCCGCGCGCAAGATACCGCGCAACCCGCTGCATGGCCGCGTCGCTGCGGTGTCGGTCGGGATCTGGCAGGGCATCCCGGTGCTCGACCTGGACTACGACGAGGATTCGTCGGCCGAGACTGACATGAATGTCGTGATGAAGGATGCGACCGCGTTCGTCGAGGTGCAGGGCACGGCCGAAGGGCATCCGTTCCGGCGCGACGAACTCGACGCGTTACTCGATCTCGCTGCATCAGGCATCGCGCGAATTCAGATGGCGCAGGACGACGCGCTGTGATGATTGGCGGCCCGTGTCCGCGGCCATGACGGCGCCGCGCGTCGTATTCGCGTCCGGTAATCCGGGCAAGCTCAAAGAATTCCAGGCGCTGCTCGCAGACCGGCTGACGCTGGTGCCGCAGTCGGAGTTCGACATCGACAGCGTGGAAGAAACCGGCACGACGTTCGCGGAGAATGCGCTGCTCAAGGCGCGCCACGCGGCGGCAGTGGCGGGTCTGCCCGCCATCGCCGACGACTCCGGCATCGAGGTCGACGCGCTCGGCGGCGCACCCGGCGTCAGGTCCGCGCGTTACGCGGGCGAGGACGGCGACGACGAGGCGAACAATCGCAAGCTGCTCGACGAACTCGCCGGCGTCAGCGGCGACGCGCGCCGTGCGCGCTTTCGGGCCGTCGTGGTCTACATCGCTGGGCCGGACGACGAGGACCCGATCATCGCGGACGGTCGTTGGGACGGGTTCATCGCGCTCACGCCGCGCGGGGGCAATGGCTTCGGCTACGATCCGCTGTTCTTCGACAGTGCCGCGCGCTGCACGTCGGCCGAGCTCGATCCGGCGACGAAGAACGCCCGCAGCCACCGCGGCAAGGCGATCGCGCGGCTGCGCGAGCTGCTCGACGCGCGCTGAGGTTGGCGCGATTTATGCACAAGCGTGCTCGTTCGTCGAAATTTCATGGAGATATGGGACAGTTCATCAAGATACTTGCAAAATAATACCCATAAGCCATTGATTAAAAAGTAAAAACGCTAAATGGTTAAATCTTGCGCAAAGTTCGAGTTTTTCCTGTGATGTCAACCGTTAGCCGCTGCAATCGGCCCGTCATCCACAGAGTTATCCACAGGATTTGTGGATAACGAGCCCGGCTTGCCAGTTTGGTCCGCAAGCGCTATTCTTCCGCGCCCTCCCGCCGCCAACCCGTGGCGAGGCAAGCACAGCAGGTCACGACGACATGAAG
The DNA here is from genome assembly GCA_051008895.1 of Gammaproteobacteria bacterium. GTDB lineage: Bacteria > Pseudomonadota > Gammaproteobacteria > Steroidobacterales > SMWD01. The sequence continues at coordinate 15,645 of JBPCXI010000105.1, forward strand.
CCCGACACGCATCCGAAGTACAACGAAATAAAGGTTATCTGCAGCTGCGGCAACGAATTTCAGACGAAGTCGACGCTGTCGGACGAGCTGCACATCGACGTGTGTTCAGCCTGTCACCCGTTCTACACCGGCACGCAGAAGATCGTCGACACCGCGGGTCGCGTCGACAAGTTCCGCCGCAAATACGGCCTCAGCTAATTTCGGCCGGCTTCGTTCGCGCACATCAGCGCGGATGCGCAACAAAAAACCTATTTGAACCCGGCAACTTATGTTACCGGACCGGCGATTCTGTGCACGCAGGTCGCGCGTCCCCTATAATACGGGCCCCCTTCCTCCGGATGCTTCCTCCGGGGCCCCCTCGGGACGGCCTCAGGTCATCCAGCGGCGGTCCTCTGCTGTCCGCCCGGGTTCAGGCGATCTTACGGGCGTTTGAGTCACTCAAGAGCGGGGGGTTGTTGTGTCAGATGGGAGCTGATTCCAAGTATGAGTAAAAAGACCTTTTCACTGCGGGATTCCGAAACTGGTAAACAGGTTGATTTGCCTGCCAGCTCGGGCACGGTAGGCCCGGACGTATTCGACATTCGTTCCCTGTACGGTGAGACAGGCGCTTTTACCTACGATCCCGGGTTTGCGTCGACGGCGAGTTGCGAGAGCCGGATCACGTACATCGACGGCGCGAAAGGGCTGTTGATGTACCGCGGCTATCCGGTCGAGCAGCTGGCGGAGAAGAGCTCTTTCCTGGAGGTCTGCTACCTGTTGCTCTACGGCGAATTGCCGACCGGCAGCCAGTTGGCCGAGTTCGACAAGACGATCCGCACGCACACGATGATCAACGAGACGATGCTGCGGCTTTTCAACGGGTTTCACCACGACGCGCACCCGATGGCGATGGTCTCCGGTGTGGTCGGCTCGGCCTCCGCGTTTTATCACGACACGACCGACATTCTCGACCCGCGTCATCGCGATATTTTCGCGCACCGGATCATCGCGAAGATTCCGACGATCGCGGCGGCGGCGTACAAGCACTCACTCGGCCAGCCGTTCGTCTATCCGCGCAACGACCTGAATTACGCGGAAAACCTGTTGCACATGTTCTTCGCCGTGCCTGCATCCGATTACGAAATCGATCCGGTCGCGGCCGAGGTCATCGACCTGCTGTTCATTCTGCACGCGGACCACGAACAGAACTGCAGCACGTCGACGGTGCGCATGGCGGGCAGCTCGGGCACCAACCCGTATTCGGCGATCGCAGCCGGCATTGCCGCGCTTTGGGGCCCCGCGCACGGAGGCGCCAACGAGGCGGTGCTCAACATGCTCGAAGAGATCGGCTCGGTCGATCGCATCGAGAAGTACGTCGCGAAGGCGAAGGACAAGGACGATTCGTTCCGCCTGATGGGTTTCGGGCATCGCGTTTACAAGAATCACGATCCACGCGCGACAATCATTCGCGGTGCGTGTCACCGGGTGCTGAAAAGCCTCGGTCAGGTCAACTCGCCACTGTTTGAACTCGCGCTGAAGCTCGAGGAGATCGCGCTGAAGGATGAGTACTTCGTCGAGAAGAAGCTGTACCCGAACGTCGATTTTTATTCGGGCATCATCTATCGCGCACTCGGCCTGCCGACATCGATGTTCACCGTGATGTTCGCGATCGCGCGCACGGTCGGCTGGGTATCACACTGGCGCGAGATGATCGTCGATCCGGACGGGCGAATCGGTCGTCCTCGCCAGTCGTACATCGGACCGGCCGCACGCGACTACGTCGACGTCGACAAGCGCTGACTACTGATCGATCGGGTTGCCTATCAGGGCTTCGATGTCGCTGATCGATCCTCGCTGCATTGGCCGTCGGTCCACCGGGCTCAGCGGCGCCGCGCGCCGATGCTTCTCCGCGAATACCGTCGCCGTGTACTCGTGCTCATCGGTCGCAAATCTGAATCCGGGGAAACGTTCGCCCTGGCGCAACCGGAACTGATGGCGGAACTGCTCACTGCGGTGCTTGATACCAAGTGCGTCCAGCTGTGAGCCGACCGCCTCGGGCGAGTCGCTGAAGACATGCAGGTCGATGGTCGAGTGTGGTGTCGCATTGCCGCTCAAAACGGCGCCGACCAGGCGCGCGTTGAAAACCTCTAGCGAGCGCATGATCCACAACGCTGCGTGACGAAGATTCTGCAGATGATCGTCGTGGTCGTCGCCGCGAAAAATGCGGTTGCGCTCGGCGAGCGCTCGCTCGATTTCGCCGTTGCTGGGCAGCGGTCCGGCCGAACGCAGCCCGAGCCGCTCGACCGCCTTATCCTTCGCCGCGCGAAAGTCCGTCATGCCCTGTTCCTGGATCAGGCGTGCGGCCTCGTTGGCAATCGCGGCGCGCTGATTGTCGAAACGGAATTTGCCCGCGCGACTCAAAAGATGTCTTCCTCGCTGTCGTTTGTCGCGAACTCGCCCGGCATGAAGATATCGACGCCCTCGCTCGCGTCGACCTCCGGCACATGGCCTTCGCGGAACAGCTCGAAGATCGCGCCCTGGAAACCGGACGGTGCAACGAGACCCGACTCGGGCACGATGCGTGCGGTGATGATTCCGGTCGGCCGCTGAAGTTGCGCGGACGGCGTGCCCGCGAGCGCCGTGGCCATGAAGTCTTTCCAGATTGGCAGCGCCGTGCGCCCACCTTCCTCGCCCGCGCCGAGCGAGCGATCCTGGTCGAAGCCGACCCAGGCGGTGGCGACAATGTCGCCGTTGAACCCGCTGAACCAGGCGTCGCGACGATCGTTCGAGGTGCCGGTCTTGCCGGCGAGATCGGTGCGGCCGAGTGCCCGTGCGCGGCGACCGGTGCCGCGCTGGATCACGTCGCGCATCATGTCGTAAATCAGATACGCGTTCTCAGCCGTGATGACGCGCGGCGCGAGGCTGTCGGTCAGGCCATGGAACCCGGGCGTATCCTCGCGCTGCGGGCGCCACGCGAGTCCGTGTTGCTGCATCGAATCGAAGCTGCCGTACTGCGGCACCTCGCTGGCCCTGCGCGTGTCCGGTATCGCGCCGGAACGAATCGTGGCTGTGTCATCGATCGGCTGGCCGTTCCTGTCGCTGCCGGTGTCGCCGCTCGTGTCGACTGCGACCGTCTCCGTTTCGTCGTACCAGGCATCGGCACAATCGCGGCACACGATGTTTTTCGTCGTTTCGAATGCGACCTGGTTATCCGCGTCGAGCACGCGATCTATCAGGTAGTGGTCCACGCGGTACCCGCCACTCGCAAACGTTGCATAGCCCGACGCAATATCCCACGGGGACACGCCGCCGCTGCCGAGCGCGAGCGACAAGTCGCGCGGGAGCGCGCTGGGAGGTAGTCCGAACGATTCGATATGGGAGATTGCCGGGCCGAGGCCGGTGCCGCGCAAAATGCGCACCGACACGAGGTTCAGTGACTTGACCAGCGCTTCGCGCAAACGGGTCGGACCGTGGAACTTGCGGGAGTAGTTCTCCGGCCGCCAGGCCGTTTCCAGTGCCGCATCGTCGAACACGACGGGCGCATCGTTGACCAGCGTTGCCGCGGTAAAGCCGTTCTCCAGCGCGGCGGAATAAATAAAAGGCTTGAACGATGAGCCGGGTTGCCGGCGAGTCTGAACGGCGCGGTTAAACTTGCTGGCGTAGAAATCGAAGCCCCCGATCAACGCTGACGTCGCGCCATCAAGCGGATCGAGCGCGACGAACGCGCCCTGAACCTGCGGTCGCTGCCCGAGCCGCCAGCCGCGGTCGGCAGTGTAGAGCATGTACACGAGGTCGCCGGCCGCGAGCATCTCGTCGATACCGGCCCGTTCGCCGCCGATGATGTTGTCGTCGATATAGCGCCGCCAGCGGATGCTTTCCCACGGTACGGTGACCCGGCCGACGCCGCTGATATACATCTGCGCCGAGTTGTCCTCACCGGTGGCGAGCACGATCGCCATATATAAGTCCTTGCGCGACGGATAAGCCGCGAGAACTTTGGCGAGCGTGTTGTCGTCGAGTGCCACCGGATCGTCGATCGGCTCGATCTCGGCGATGACGTTGCCTTCCGCGTCCGCGGTTTTCCCGCCGGCCATGACTTCGTCCAGTACGCCACGTGCGACCGGCCCGCGGAATCCGTGCCGGCGGTCGTACTCGAGCAGCGCTATGCGGACCGCATTCTGGGCAGCGAGTTGCAGGCGCGAGTCGATCGTCGTGACCACTTTGTAACCGTTCGTGTATGCATCCAGGCCGAAGCGACGCACCATTTCCGCGCGGACCATCTCGGTGACGTACGGGGCTTCGAGCTCGACCTTGGGGCCGTAGAGTCGCGATTCGACCGGTGACGCGAGCGCTTCTTCATATGCCTTCGGTCCGACGAAGCCGAGTTCCAGCATGCGTCTGAGCACATACGCGCGGCGCTCCGTCGCCCGGTCGACGCTGCTAACCGGATTCAGCGTCGACGGCGCCTTCGGCAGTCCGGCGATCGTTGCCGCCTCGGCGACGTTCAGGTTCTCGAGAGACTTGCCAAAGTAAACTTCCGCGGCCGCGCCGACGCCGTAAGCGCGTTGACCGAGGAAGATCTTGTTCAGGTACAACGACAGGATTTCTTCTTTGGTGAACTCATTCTCGATTTGAACCGCGAGAAACAGCTCCTTCGCCTTGCGGATGAACGAGCGCTCGCGCGTCAGGAAATAGGCGCGCGCGAGCTGTTGCGTGATCGTGCTGCCGCCCTGGCTGCGCGAGCCGGTCACGAGCAGGTTGGCCGCGGCGCGCATGATGCCCTGGTAGTCGAAGCCGGGATGCTCGAAGAACCGATCGTCCTCGGCGGCGAGGAACGCGTCGATGACAATCTGCGGAATATCCTCGTAGCGCGCCGGCGTTCTGCGCTTCTCGCCGATTTGCGCCATCAGCCGGCCGTCCCGCGAAAAGACGCGCAGCGGGGTCTGCAGCTCGACGTCCCGGATGGTTTCGGCCGACGGCAGGCTGGGTGCCAGGAAATAGTGGGCACCGGCGACGATCGCGAGCACGAGCAACACGACGGTGGCCACAAGGCCCGCGAGGATGGAGAAGAATCTGGTCATAGCGGTCGGAGGCTGCCGGAGCGCGGCACTCTATTCAACGTCCATGTCTGAAAAGCGAAGGTAATCCCTTGCTAAGAGGGGTTTGATTATGCATATTGGCGGCGGTTTTTGGGCAAACTCATCGAAAGATGGGGACGCAAAGCCACCGGTCTACGGGACGCCAGGGGCCGCTAAGGCGCTGAAACGCGCTGGTTGCGGGAGGGTTGATTCTAGGATAGCGGGGCTGCCGAGTGTAAGGGCTTTGGGCCCCGGCAGTCGTATCCGCCCCCTCCTCAGCGGTATTTCCGCGTTTCCCCTCGATCCGGTGGCTGCCGGTGTGACCGCACTCGCGTGGGACGGACCGGCGAAAGTGTGAAATAGGTTGATTTGCTTTATATCGTCGTCGATATATAGTTAAATCTGGTTTCTCAGGTGGTTAGCGATATTGGTTTCGCAAGCCACGGAACTAGAAGGGAAAAAACGTGCTGTTGGGGTCGCGTTCTAAGCCACTGATCGGACTCGACATTACAACGTCGTCGATCAAGCTGCTCGAGATGGTTCAGGTCGGTAAGACGTATCGTGCGGAGTGCTATGCCGCCGAAGCGACGCCGCCTAATTCCATCAATGAAAAAACCATCGTCGACGCCGACGCGGTCGGCGAGGCGATTCGCCGTGCCGTAAAAAGATCGGGATCGAAGGCCAGCGAGGTCGCGATCGCAATCAGCGGCGACGCGGCGATCACCAAGGTGATCCAGATGCCGAGCAACCTGTCCGAGAACGATCTCGAAGGGCAGGTCGAGATTCAGGCAGACCAATACATTCCGTTCCCGATGGAAGAAGTGAGCTTCGACTACGAAGTCATGGGTCCGTCGGCGAACGATCCCGAGATGAACGACGTACTGCTCGTCGCGACGCGAACGGAGAACGTCGATCAGCGGCGCGCGGCGGTCGAAGCGGCCGGGCTGAAAGCGCGCGTCGTCGACGTCGAACCATTCGCACTCGAGAACGCGTGTCACCTGCTCGCACATCAGATGCCCGACGGTGGCGTCGATCATCTGATTGCCGTCGTCGATTTCGGCGCGAGTAATACGACGTTCAGCGTGCTGCAGGATATGCGTGTCGTTTACACGCGCGACTTCTCGTTTGGCGGCCAGCAGCTCACCGAAGAAATCATGCGCACGTATGGCCTGAGTCTCGAAGACGCTGGCCGTGCGAAGAAGGAAGGCGGGTTGCCGAGTAACTACCAGCCCGAGGTCCTCGATCCGTTCATCGATGACATGACCCAGCAGGTCAGTCGCTCGCTGCAGTTCTTTCTCGCATCCGGTGGCGGCCGCGATCAACCGGACCAGATCCTGGTCTGCGGCGGCTGCGCGAACATCCCCGGCGTCGCCGACGTGATCTCGAGCAAGGTCGGTATTCCGACTGAGATCGGCGATCCGCTGGGCTATATGAAGATCTCTTCTAAAGCGAAATCTCAGGGTGTGCGCGGGGACGCGACTGCACTGCTGACGGCCTTCGGGCTCGCATTACGGAGTTTCGACTGATATGCCTCGCATTAACCTATTGCCATGGCGCGACGAGCTGCGCGAGCAGCGCCGCAACCAGTTTTATATGGCCCTCGGCGCGGCAGCGGCCGGCGCAGGCCTTGCGGTACTCCTGACGAACATGACGTTCGGCAGCATCATCGGCCACCAGAACGATCGGAACCGGATGTTGCAGAACGAGATCGATGCGCTGAACATCCGGATCGAAGAGATCCTCAGTCTCGAGGATCAGAAGGACCGTCTCCTGGCGCGAATGCAAATCATCGAGCAACTGCAGCGAAGCCGGCCCGGCATCGTGCATGTTTTCGAAGAGCTGGTGACGACGCTCCCCAACGGCGTGTACCTGAATTCGCTCAAGCAAAATGGCAAGCGACTCGAGATTATCGGCGCGGCCGAATCGAACACGCGCGTATCCGCGCTGATGCGCAACATCGACGGCTCGGACTGGATGACGCGACCGGATCTCGAAGTGGTCGAGGTCAAGCAGAGTCGGCTCGGGGCCGATGGCGCGCGGGCCAGCGAGTTTAAAGTCTTCGCCAACACGGTTAGCGCGGCCACCGAAGACGGCGAGGAGGAAGCAATACAATGAACTTCCTCGAAGAACTCCAGAGTCTCGATTTCAACGACATCGGCCGCTGGCCGTTCCTGTTTCGCGGGCTGTTCGTAGTCCTGTTTTTTGTCGTCGCGGTCGGCGCCGGCTTCTACTTCCTTGTGTATGACAAGCAGATGCCGCGGCTCGAGCGCGCGCAGCAGGAAGAGCAGGAACTGCGAAGCTCGTTCGAGCAAAAGCAGAAGAAAGCGGCAAACTTCGATGCCTATAAGGCGCAGCTCGCTGAGATCGAGCGGTCTTTCGGCACGATGCTGCGTCAGCTGCCGGGCAGGACAGAGATTCCGAATCTGCTGGTCGATATTTCGCAGACGGGCCTGGCGGCCGGGCTGCAGGAAGAGTTGTTCCAGCCGAGCGCTGAGTTACAGAAGGACTTCTACGCAGAGAAGCCGATCCGGATTCGCCTGAAGGGTTCGTACCACGAGTTCGGTAAGTTCGTCAGCGATATCGCGGCGCTGCCGCGAATCGTGACGTTGCACAACGTCGAGATCGAGCCGGAGAATCCCTCGGGGCCGGCCGACGAGCTCGTCATGAACGTGACGGCGAAGACGTATCGTTACCTCGATCAGGATGAAGAAATAGAAGCAGGGGGCTAGTGTTGAGCACGCAAGAAAAAACTATGCGCCTGCGCAGATTTGCGGCCCCGCTGCTGTCGCTGCTTCTCGTCGCTTGTGGCGGTGACATGAGCGATCTGCAGGAGTACATCGCGGAAGTTAAGCAACGTCCGGGCGGCCGGATCGAGCCGTTACCGCAGATTAAGCCGTACGAGACCTTTCGCTATCGCGCCGACAATCGACGGTCGCCGTTCATTCCGGACCAACGCGACGCGAATGAGGGCAAGACCGACGGGCCGAAGCCGATCGAGAATCGCAACAAGGAATACCTTGAGCAGTTTCCGCTCGACACGCTGTCGATGGTCGGCACGCTCGCGCGAGAAGGCAGAACCTACGGGCTCGTGCAGACACAGGACGGACTGGTCCATCGCGTCGTTCCCGGGAATTACATTGGGCAGAACGACGGTCGCATCATGGCGATCGACGAAGGCGGGATCGAGGTCGAAGAATTGGTACCGGATGGTATCGGCGGGTTCTTTAAGAGAACCGCGGAAATTGGGATTGACTAGCCGACGTACGCGAACAGCGGCGTCGCATCAATGAGGACGGACGCCCTTCGAAGAAGGTGTGGGAGTACTAGATAATGAGCATAGCTAGGCCGATTCGGGAAACGAAGACTGCGCGTTCGCGGTCCGGTATTTTCTCGTCTTACATGGGGTCGGCGCTGACCGGGCTTTTGTGCATCGTCGCATTCAGCCTTGCCACGGCTACGTCCGCGGTTGCCCAGGGCGCGACGAACAGCCTCGAGGACATCGAGGTCCGCGCGCTACCCGGCAACCAGATCGAATTGACACTGGTCTTGTCCGGCGCCCCGCCCGAGCCGCTTACCTTCACGATCGACGATCCGGCCCGCATCGCGCTCGACCTCAGGGACACCGGCCTTGGCCTGAAATCGCGCCGCAAGGACGTCGGCATCGGCGTGCTCGATACGATTCTCGCTGCCGAGGCCAACGGCCGCACGCGCGTCGTGCTCAACCTCGATGCGATCGTTCCGTACCAGACGCGCGTCGACGGCAACAACGTGGTGGTCACGCTTGGCATGACCAGTACTGCCGGCGTAAGCGCGCCGGCGGCAGCAGCGTCCGTGGCCGCGCCAGCGATGTCGACCAGCGAACCGATGACGCCGGGGGCCCGCAGCATCCAGGCCGTCGATTTTCGCCGCACGGAATCCGGCGGCGGTCGCCTGACCGTGAAGATGTCCGAGGTCGGCTCGCCGGTCGACGTGCGTAGAGCCGGTGACCAGGTCGTGCTCAATTTCGGTGGCACGAGCCTGCCCGATGACCTGATGAAGCGTCTCGACGTGCTCGATTTTGCAACGCCGGTCAAGACGATCGATTCGCTGCGCGTCGGCGGTGGTTCGCGCATCATCGTGACCGCGACGCCGCCATTCGAAGATCTCGCCTATCAGACCGACGACGTATTCACCGTCGAGGTGGCGCCGGTCGCCGCGCAAGAAAAGCAGGAAACGGTACCGACGTTGTTCAGCCCGGACCGCGTGTACGAGGGCGAACGCCTGACACTGAACTTCCAGGACATCGAGACGCGCGCGGTGCTGCAGCTGCTGGCCGACGTCAGCGGGCGCAACATCGTCGTGTCCGACACCGTGCAGGGCAACGTGACGCTGCGCCTGCAGGGCGTGCCGTGGGACCAGGCGCTGGACATCGTGCTGGCGACCAAGGGTCTCGACATGCGTGAGAACGGCAGCGTGATCATCGTCGCGCCGGCCGAAGAGATCGCTGCGCGCGAGCGTGCGGACCTCGAATCGCGCAAGGAAATCAAGGAACTCGAGCCGCTGGTGGCCGAGTACCTGCAGGTCAACTATGCCAAGGCATCCGATCTCGCGGATCTGATTTCCGGCTCCGGCGCCGGCAACGCGCTGATTTCGGATCGCGGTTCCGTCGGGATCGACGATCGGACGAACACGCTGTTACTGCAGGATACGGTCGACCGCATCGCCGACATCCGTCGCCTCGTCGCGACGCTCGACATCCCGGTGCGCCAGGTGCTGATCGAGTCGCGCATCGTCGTCGTCAACGACGACTTCAGCCGCGATCTCGGTATCCGCTGGGGCGCCACCGTCGTCAAGGAGAAGGGCAATGGCCTTATCGCCACGACCGGTTCGGCCGAAGGCAACAATGGCATCATCGGCAGTGCAGCCGACAACATCAATGCCGGCGGTACTCCATTCCCGGTCGACCTGCCGAGCCTCGACGATCGCTTCAACGTGAACCTGCCGGTCGCGAGTCCCGCGGGCAGTTTCGCGCTCGCGATACTCGACAGCGACTATCTCGTCGACCTCGAACTATCAGCGCTGCAGGCCGAAGGACGCGGCGAGGTTATTTCGTCCCCGCGCGTTATCACGGCCAACCAGAAAGAGGCCAATATCAAGCAGGGTGTCGAGATTCCATATCAGGAAGCATCCTCGAGCGGCGCGACGACGACGCAGTTCAAGGAAGCGGTGCTCAGCCTGACGGTGACGCCGCAGATCACTCCGGACAGTCGCATCATCATGGACCTGGTCGTGACCAAGGACAGCGTCGGCGAAGTCGTAACGACCGAGCGCGGCGGATCCGTGCCGAGTATCGACACGCGTTCGGTCGAGACCCAGGTGCTGGTGAATAACGGTCAGACCGTCGTACTGGGTGGTATCTACGAGACGGAACAGGGGGAGACCGTCACCAAGGTTCCGTTCCTTGGTGATATCCCGGCGCTCGGCGCATTGTTCAGATCGACTCGTGTCGAATCGAACAAGTCCGAGCTGTTGATTTTCGTGACGCCAAAAATACTAAAAGAAGGCTCAAACATATTTTGAGCTATAGAGGCCATACGAAGGAATTCTGTAGAGGACATTTGGTATGAAGCGGGCTTTTTCTTTTAGCGCAATCCTGGCGACGCTGTTGTTGCTCGCCGGTTGCGGCGGTGGTAGCAGCGATAACTCGATTCTCGATCCGGGCGGCGGGCCACTGGCGACGCCCTCGGCGACGACGATCACGCTGCTGGCGAGTTCACCCCAGTTCCCGTCGGACCAGACGGGTCTCGACACGCTGACGCTGACCGCGATCGCGAAGGACGGGAACAACAATTCGGTATCCGGCGTCGCGATCGTGTTCGACGCGGGCGGCGACCCGTTCGCGCGCATCGACGTGGACTCGACTGACCCGGTCCCGGTGACCGCGGCTGCCGGCATCCTGACCGCGCAGCTGTCGAACGGCATCGGCGGTGCGGTCAATCGCACGATCATCGTCAGGGCGACGGACGCGCAGAGCGGTGTGTCCGCGACGCTCCCGATCGTCGTCACCGGCACCACGCTGACGGTCGAGGGAGCGCCGGCGCTGGCGCAGAACGATTCGGCCGACTACACGGTCGTGCTGTCCGACTCAAAGGGCAATGGCATTCCGTTCGAGCAGGTCACCGTGACGTCGGCGACCGGCAACACGATCAACGCGTCGACGCTGATTACCGACGGCACCGGCAAGGTTACGTTCACGCTGACGGCCACGGCCGCCGGCGCGGACACGGTGACGGTAACGGCGCTCGGTGAGACGACGACGCAGGCCGTCAGTGTCTCGAACGACCAGTTCACGCTGACGAACTCGTCGGCACCGGTTACCGACATCCCGCTCGCACCGACGACCGAAACGATCACGCTGACGTGGACCGTCGGCGGCGTCGCGCAGGCGGGGCAGACGATCAACTTCAACTCGACGCGGGGCACTCTGAGTGCCTCGAGCGCCGTGACGAACGGCGCCGGGCAGGCGTCGGTGACTATCTCGTCGACGACGGCCGGCCCCAGCTCGATTACCGCATCGAACGCGACGGGCACCAGCACGACGCTGCCGATCGAATTCGTCGCGACGAACCCGACGCAGATCTCGGTGCAGGCCGCACCGTTCACGCTGGGTCCGGGACAGTCCGCCGAGATACTGTCAATTGTGCGCGACGCGCAGGACAACCTGGTCAAGAATCAGCTCGTCAATTTCCTGATCCTTGCCGATGACACGAACGGCTTCCTGACCGCGGCGTCTGCGATTACCGACAGTCAGGGTCGCGCGTCGACGTTCTACACCGGCGGTCAGTCGCCGGGAGCGGAGAACGGCGTGCAAATCTCGGCCACCGTCTCCGGTACCGCCGTGACTGCTAACGTGTCGCTGACCGTCGCTCAGAGCGAGTTCGACTTCGTTATCGGCACCGGCAACGATATTTTCGAACCGACGACCGCGTCGTTCTCGAAGGAATGGAACATCATCGTCACCGACTCGGTCGGCAACGCGGTGCAGAACACGCCGGTGCAGGTGAGCCTACGCTCGCTGAACTACTACAAGGGGCAGCTGCTACTCACGACGACGGCGTGGGTAATTCCGCAGGTGGCGCCGCTCGGACCGCCGCAGCAGTGCGTTGATGAGGACGGCAACCGCAACGGCATTCTCGACCTCGTCAGTGGCATGATCGGCACCGGGGAGGACGCCATCAATGGTTCCGGCCAGATGGAAGCCGGGAACGTCGCGACCGTCGCGCCGGTCGAGCCGGACGCGCCGGCCAACGATCCTTGCACGACCGCGGGCTCCGGAGGCACGAGCGCCGAGGTCATCACCAACAGCCAGGGCATCGCCCGGGTCTGCGTGATCTGGCCGCAGAATTTCTCGCTGTGGGTCGATGCGCAAATCGAGGCGCTGTCGACGGTCTCGGGCAGCGAATCGAGCCAGGCGCAGGTCTTCAGGCTGCCGGCGTTGGCCTCGGACATGCAGAACATCAGCGCGTCGCCGCCGAACCAGTTCAGCCCGTTCGGGACCGACCTCGACTGCACGATACCGCCTCCGGGCCTGCCGCTGCCGTAGCGACGAGGCGCCAACGAAGCACGCGGGGCCGGCAGGAATGCCGGCCCCGTTGCGTTTTGGGGGTAAACTTGCGGCGCGGGCCGCGCGGCGGCGCGCGAGGCAATCGAGTATGACGACGACAACGCGCAACATATTCCTGGTCGGGCCGATGGGCGCGGGTAAGACCGCTGTGGGGCGGCGCCTCGCGCGCGACATCGGCGCCGAGTTCTGCGACAGCGACGCGGTGATAGAGGCGAGGACCGGCGTCGATATCCCGTACATCTTCGAGAAAGAAGGCGAGGACGGTTTTCGTCGCCGCGAGGCCGACATCGTCGAGGAGCTGACCGGTGCCGACGACATCGTGCTCGCGACCGGCGGCGGCGCGGTCATGGTCGAGGAGAACCGGACCCGCTTGGCCGACCGCGGCACCGTCGTCTATCTGCATGCGACCGTCGCGCAGCAACTCGAGCGCACGAGCCACAACAAGAACCGCCCTTTGCTGATGTCCGGGGACCCGGAACGGATCCTCGCCGACCTCATGGATCGCCGCGACCCGTTGTACCGCGAGATCGCGTCGATAATCGTCGAGACGGACGGTCGCAGCGTGGCCGACGTTGCGGGCGAGATTCGCGCGCGACTGGACGACAGCGAGGCCGCGACGCCATGACCGCGCTGACCGTCGAGCTGGGCGCGCGCAGCTACCCGATTCTAATCGACGGCGGCCTGCTGGATACGCGCGATCTCCTCGATCCGTACATCGGCGACGTGGACGTGATGATCGTGACGAACGATGTCGTCGGGCCGCTATACCTCGACAAACTGCGCGCCGCACTCGGCGAACGACGTATCGATGCGATCGAGCTGCCCGACGGCGAGGCGCACAAGACGCTGGCGACGATGGCGACGATTCTGGACCGGCTCGTCACGCAGCGCTGCGGGCGCGACGCGGTGCTGATCACGCTCGGCGGCGGCGTCGTCGGCGATATCGGTGGTTTCGCGGCTGCGGCATACCAACGCGGCATCGCGTTCGTGCAGGTGCCGACGACGTTGCTCGCCCAGGTCGATTCATCGGTCGGCGGCAAGACCGGCGTCAATCATCCCGGCGGCAAGAATCTGATCGGAGCGTTCCATCAGCCGCTCGCGGTCATCGCCGACACGAGCACACTCGATACGCTGCCGGACCGCGAGCTGTCGGCGGGCCTGGCGGAGGTCGTCAAGTATGGCCTGATCGCCGATGCGGCGTTCTTCGGTTGGCTGGAACAGAATGCGGACGCGCTCGTTGCGCGCGACCCGGCCGCACTGCAATACGCGATCCGGCGGTCCTGCGAGGTCAAGGCCGAGATCGTCGCAGAGGACGAATTCGAACGCGGCCGCCGGGCGCTGTTGAACCTCGGTCATACCTACGGCCATGCGATCGAGCAGTGCGCGGGTTACGGCCAGTGGCTGCACGGCGAAGCGGTCGCGGCGGGCATGTGCATGGCGGCCGAATTCTCTGCGCACCTGGGCCGTGTCTCGCAGGACGAGGTTGACCGAACGAAGGCGTTGCTTGCACGCATGAACCTGCCGGTCGCGCCGCCGCGGATTGCGACCGACGCGTTTACGGCCGCGATGGCGATCGACAAGAAGGTCGTGGCCGGCCGCATCCGGCTCGTCCTGTTGCGCGGCATCGGCGACGCCGAGATCACCGCGGATTTCCCCGCCGACGAAATGACGGCGCTGCTCGCCGGGCAGCTCGGGCATTGACCACAGCGGCCGACCGCGCGGACGCCGGTCTCGCTGCGTGGGCGGCGCACGAGCGCACGAGCCGCGGGCGGCGGCATCCGGAGCCCGCGCATCCGTACCGCAACGAATACCAGCGCGATCGCGACCGGATCATTCATTCGACCGCGTTCCGTCGCCTCGTCTACAAAACGCAGGTGTTCGTGAATCACGAGGGCGACCACTACCGGACACGTCTGACGCATTCGCTCGAAGTCGCACAGATCGGCCGCACCGTCGCGCGCTGCCTCGGACTGAACGAGCAGCTCGTCGAGGCGATCTGTCTCGCGCACGACCTCGGGCACACGCCGTTCGGCCACGCCGGTCAGGATGCGCTCAATCGTTGCATGCAGCCGCACGGCGGGTTCGAACACAATCTGCAGTCGTTACGCGTCGTCGATGAGCTCGAAGAGAGGTATGCCGATTTTCGGGGCCTGAACCTGACGTTCGAGACGCGCGAGGGCATTCTGAAGCACTGCTCGAAACGCAATGCACGCGCGCTCGGCGATGTCGGGCAGCGGTTCCTGGACCGTCAGGAGCCGGGCCTGGAAGCGCAGCTCGCGAACGTCGCGGATGAGATCGCTTACAACAATCACGACGTCGACGACGGCCTGCGCGCCGGCCTGCTGACCGAGTCGGAGCTCGCCGGGATCGAGCTGTTCGGCGAGAACTACGAGCAGCTGGCCGGCAGGACGAACCCGGCCGGTGATAGAATCTCTCGCCGCGAGATGATCCACGAGACCGTGCGCGCGATGGTCAACGAGGTCGTGACGGATCTCGTCGATACGTCGGCGAATTTGCTGCACGAGGCGAGCCCCGGCGACATCGACGGCGCACGCGCCGCGGGTCGCCCGCTGATTGCGATGAGTCGGCCGATGCTCGAGCGGCATCGCGCGCTGAAGCGCTTCCTGCACGACGGACTGTATCGCCACGAGCGGGTACTGGCCATGACGCGCAGGGCCGACGAAATGGTGACGCAGCTGTTCGAGTGCTACATGGCCGACGTGCACGCAATGCCGAAGAATCACGCGCGGCGCGCGACCGACTGGGAACAGGAGCTCGGCCAGGCGGGTCGGGCCCGGGCAGTCGCCGACTATGTTGCCGGCATGACCGACCGTTATGCGTATTCCGCGTACCGGCGCCACGTGGATCCGAGTGCTAACAACGAAATGATGGGATGACAGAAGTGACTGACTCAATTCGCAACAGGGACCGGTTGATTTTCGCCATGGACGTACCGGAGACCGATCAGGCTCGGGAACTCGCGGAACGCCTGGGTGACTCGGTGACGTTCTACAAGCTCGGGCTGGAGTTGATGATGGCCGGCGGCTATTTCAGCCTGATCGACTGGATGGTCGCGCGCGACAAGAAAGTATTCGTCGACCTCAAGTTCTTCGACGTGCCCGCAACGGTCGGTCGCGCCGTCGCTCGCCTGGCCAGTCGCGGCGTTACATTCGCGACCGTGCACGGCAACCAGGGCATCATGGAAGCGGCGGCGGCCGCGAAGGGTGACGTCAAGGTGCTCGCGGTAACGGCGCTGACCAGCCTCGATCGCGGCGATCTCGACGACCTCGGCTTCAAGTGCGACGTCGGCGAGCTGGTGCTGTCGCGGGCGCGGCGCGCACTCGAGGCGGGTTGCGACGGCGTCGTCGCGTCGGGACTCGAATTGCCGGCGATGCGGCGGGAAGTCGACAACCGTCTGCTAGTCGTGACGCCCTGCATCAGGCCGGTCGAGAACCGGCCGAGCGACGACCAGAAGCGTGTCGTCACCGTCGAGCAGGCCTTCCGCGACGGCGCCGACCACATCGTCGTCGGTCGCCCGATACGCGACGCCGACGACCCGAAAGCCGCCGCGGAGGGTATCCAGACCACCATCGCAGAGGTCTTCAGTGCCGGGTAGATTTGCCACCGCGGGTGGCGCCCGATTTTTTCCGCAAAAACTTTTCCGGACGTCAGGCAGGAAAAGTTTATTGCGGAAAAAGATCGGGCTACTGGCGATGACCGCAATCTGCCTGGTCCTCGTCAGCTGCACGCAAAAAGGAGCCGACGACGACCCGTTCGGTTATGAACGGTTGCGAGCCGAACTGGGCGACGCCACGCCTGACGGCGCGGGCATCGCGGTGCATCTCGTCGAGGGCAGCGTCGGGACCCGGTTCGCGCCGGACGTCGCCGACATCGAGTTTCTCGACGCGAGTATCGAGGTGACGCCGACTGTGCTGGAACCGCCGTCGAGCCATGCGACGGCCATGGCCCGGAGGCTGTTCGGTAACGCGTCGTCAACGTCACCCGGCATCGTCGATGTAAAGGCGTTCGAGTCGATGACCTGGATCGGCAGCGTACTCAATATGGGCAGCGCGCGGTTACCGGAGCCGAGCACGGCACGAATCGCTAGCCACAGCTGGGTCGGCAATGCCGATCATCCCGAGCTGCCGGCACGCCGCAGCGTCGAGATTTTGCGGCGTCTCGACTGGCTCATCGAGTCCGATGAGTTCATCCAGGTCGTCGGTTTCAACGGCGATCCGGACAGCCCGCTGCTCAGTGCCGCATGGAACGCCGTGTCGGTCAGTCACATCGACGGCGCGTATGCCACCGAATCGCCAATCGTCGGCTGGGACGACTATCCGGACGGACGTATCCGACCCGACATCGTCGTACCGGAAGTGAATCCTAGCAGCGCGACAGCGCGCGTCGCATCGGCGGTCGCTGTGCTGATCGACGGTGCACGGTCGGCCAGTACAGCGTCGACCAGTGCGTCGTCGACCAGTGCCGCGTTGCCGTCGCGTGCCGGGGCGAGGTTCGTCAACGCGGAACGCGGCGAGGTCATCAAGGCCGCGCTGATGGCCGGCGCGAACCGGGCCACGCCGCAGCGGGGCGATAGCGCCGGCATCGCCGACTACCGGGCGGACGGACAGCGCACCGTCAACGGTTTGGACACGCGTTACGGCGCGGGCGCGCTGGACGTTTACACCAGCTTCCAGATCGTAACGGCCGCCGAGCACGACAGCATCGAGGATCGCAGCGGCAGTCGTGCCGATTTCCCGGCCCGCGGCTTCGATTTCGATCCGTCGTTCGGCGGCGGCGGCGCGAGCAACTCGTCCGCCAGCTACCGTGTTGCCGCTGCGCCGCGAGAGCGCGAACTGACCGTAGCGCTGGTCTGGAACGCGCGCGCGTCGAGCGGGCGGCGTCTGCGTTTCGACACGCCGACGGCGGTGTCAGATCTCGATCTCGCCCTCTACGAACTCGACGGCGATGGTGAGCCGCTCGATATCGTTGCGTCGCGCAGCCGGGTCGACAATTCGGAGCACATCACGGCGCGGCTCGTCGCGAATCGCGACTATTCGCTGCGTGTGGAGACGGGATCCGGCCAGGAGCCGTTCGAATGGGACTACGCGCTGGCGTGGCGCCTCGACTAGAGCAATTCGCGCAGCACCGGCCAGATGTTGTCCAGCAGTATCGGCTGTCCGTCCGCGTTCGGGTGGATCTGATCGGGCTGCATTTTCGTCGAATCGAGCGCGACGCCGTCCATGAAGAACGGCACGAGGGCTGCATCGTAGTCGTCGGCAAGATCGGTGAATACGGCGGCGAACGCATCCGTGTATTTCTGGCCATAGTTCGGCGGCATCACCATGCCGGCGATTACGACCCGCGCGCCGGCATCCTGTGCGAGTCCGATCATCCCCGCAACGTTCTGCCGAATCACCGTGACCGGCGTGCCGCGCAGCCCGTCGTTGCCCCCGAGTTCGATGACCACGATGCCCGGCTGGTGCGCCTCGAGGGCGCGCGGCAGGCGCCGCAGGCCGCCGCCGGTCGTGTCGCCGCTGATGCTGGCATTCACCACCGTCTGCCCGTAACCTTCTGCGGTCAGGCGGTTCTGCAGCAGCGCGACCCAGGATTCCTCGGGTTCGAGGCCGTAACCCGCGCTCAGGCTGTCGCCGACGATGAGTATTTTGGAATTCGCGGTGTCCGCTGTGGGCGCAACCGCGGCGCTGGCGATCGTGTCCGGGGTTTCCGCCATTGCCGAATTGGCCGCTATTGGCGCATTGGCCGCCGTATCCGCCTGGCAACCGGACGAAACCACTAACAGCACTGCCAGCGTATAAGCGATTATGGATCGTATGAAAGAAGACATCGTAAACAACGTCGTGCTCAGTACCTCGGGACTCGGCAAGAAGGTTAGCAGCCCCGAAGGTTCGCTGACCATCCTCGACGACATAAATATGGATGTCCGAGCCGGGGAGTCCGTCGCACTCGTCGGCCCTTCCGGCGCCGGCAAGACGACGCTGCTGGCCCTGCTGGCCGGCCTGGATCGACCGACATCGGGTTCCGTGCGGCTATGCGACGAGGACCTGACGGCGATGGATGAAGACGGGCGCGCGCGAGTGCGTGGCGAGCACGTTGGATTTGTATTCCAGTCGTTTCACCTGGTGCCGTCGCTGACCGCGCTCGAGAACGTGATGTTGCCGCTCGAACTGGCCGGCGACGCGTCCGCCAGCAAGCGCGCCAAAGCCGCGCTGGTGAGTGTCGGCCTCGCGGAGCGCACGACGCACTATCCGAAACAGCTGTCCGGCGGCGAGAAACAGCGCGTGGCGATCGCGCGGGCGTTCGTGACCGGGCCGGAGGTTTTGTTTGCCGACGAGCCGACCGGCAATCTCGACGCCGCCAGCGGCGACCGAGTCGTGAACCTGTTGTTCGATCTCAACAAGCAGTCCAGCACGACGCTCGTCCTGGTGACGCACGACCGGGAACTGGCCGCGCGCTGCGATCGCATCATAGAGCTCGAGGCGGGCAAGATGGTTGCAGGCAGAGTGGACGCCGGCAGAATCGACCTATGAGCAGCTGGTCATTCGCAATCAAGTCGCTGCTCCGGGATCTGCGGGCCGGCGAGCTGTCGGTCCTGCTGACTGCCATCGTCGTTGCGGTCGCGGCGATGACGGCCGTCGGCTTCTTTACCGACCGGGTCGGACGGGCCATTCAGCTCCAGGCCGGCGCCGTGCTTGCGGCCGACATGGTCGTCAGCTCTCCGGCGCCGATCGAGCCGTCGTTGATCGACAATGCCGAGGAGGCCGGACTCGCTACCGCGCAGTCGATGTCGTTCCTGACGATGGTGCTGCCGGCCGATGAGGCGAACGAGAGCAACGCGCTGACGATGATTACCGCGGTGACCGACGGCTACCCGCTGCGCGGCGAGCTGATCGTCGCCGACGTCATGTTCGGCGACGCGACGACCGTTGCCGAGGTGCCGAAGCCTGGCGAAGCGTGGGCAGAACCGAGCCTGCTGGGCCGCACCGGTCTCGCCGTCGGCGACCGCGTGGTCGTCGGCCAGCGCGAACTGGCTATTGCTCGCGTGCTCGAGTACCAGCCCAACCAGATGACGGGGGGCATGACGCAGCTGGCGCCGGGCATGATGGTCAACCTCGCGGACGTGCCGTCATTCGACGTGATCCGGCCGGGCAGCCGCGCGACCTACCGCGAGCTCTTCGCCGGGGCCGAGGGCTCGATTGACGCTTTTCGCAAGCGCGTCAAGGAAAGTAAAGACGATGCATGGCGTGTCCGCGGCCTCGAGGACGCCGGCGAGCAGATCACCTCGGCGATCCAGCGCGCGCAGCGCTTCCTGACGCTGGCGTCGCTCGTGACCGTCATTCTCGCCGCGGTTGCGACCGCGATGGCGGCACGTCGGTATGCGCTGCGTCACCTCGATACGATTGCGCTGTTGAAGAGCGTCGGTGCGACGCAGTCGTTCGTGCAGAACAGCACGCTGACGCAACTTGCGTGCGTGATTCTCGGCACCGCAATCATCGGTTCCGCGATCGGATTCTTTGCCCAGTATGCGCTGATAGCCCTCGCTGCCGACGTGCTGAAGGTCGCGTTGCCGCCGACGTCGCCAACGGCAGGGATCCTGGGGTTAATTACGGCGGCGACGATCACGATCGGGTTTGCGCTGCCGCATCTGCTGCAGCTCAAGAACACGGCGCCGATTCGCGTATTGCGGCATGACCTGCCGCCGCCGCAGCTGTCGTCGGGCGCAACGTACGGCATCGCGATTGGCATGCTGCTGCTGATGATCTGGACGATCGTCCGCGATCTGACCCTGGTCGTATATATAGCCGGCGGTCTCGGCGTGGTTGCAGTGCTGTCGGTGGTCGTCGGCTGGCTCCTGGTCAGGAGCGTGGCCAGGTTCCGCGGCGCGGCCGGCGTCGCCTGGCGGTATGGGCTCGCGAACGTTTCACGGCGCGGCAAGGAGAGCGTCGTGCAGATCGTCGCGTTCGCGCTGAGCCTGATGGTGCTGCTGCTGCTTACCGTCGTGCGCAACGATATTCTCAAGGACTGGCGCGCGACGCTGCCGGACAACGCACCGAATTACTTCCTGATCAATATCGACCCGGAGCAGTGGCCCGGCATTCAGCAATTCTTCGCGGACGAACTCGATGCGACGCCGGACTACCTGCCGTTCATTCGCGGCCGGATCGTCCGCATCAACGGCGAGCCCGTCGACGATATCGAGTTTGCCAACCCTCGCGGCCGACGTTTCACTCGCCAGGAGACGAATTTGACGTGGCGGGCTTCGCTGCCCGAGTCGAATGTGGTCACCGCCGGCGAGTGGTGGGGTGAAGACTATGCGGGCGAGATTCAGGTATCGCTGGCGGCCGACATCTTCGAGGCTATGGGGCTGAGCATCGGCGATACGGTCGGCTTCGACATCGGCGGCGAAGAATTCGATGCGCCGGTAACGAGCGCGCGCTCGATCGAATGGGACTCGCTCGCGCCAAACTTTTATGTGATGTTGTCGCCTGGCCTGTCGGCGGAATTGCCGCAGACAATCATCGCGAGCGTCTATGTACCCACGCAGAGGCGGCTCGTGCTGAACTCGTTCGTGCGCGCGTACCCGGGCGTTACCGTATTCGATCTCGAAGTGATACTCGGGCAGGTGCGCATGGTCATCGACAGGGCCTCGATGTCGGTGCAGTACGTGTTCCTGTTTACATTGCTCGCCGGCATCATCGTGTTGCTGGCCGCGATTCAGGCGACGCGTGACGAGCGTCGTTTCGAGAGTGCATTGCTGCATACGCTCGGCACGCAGCGCCGCACGATACTGCAGGGAATCGCGGTCGAGTTCGTTGTTCTCGGCGGGCTCGCCGGGGCGCTCGCGGCATTCGGCGCAACCGCTGTCGGTTTCGTCATGGCCGAGCAGGTCTTCAAGCTCGACTACACGATCGACCCGTGGCTCTGGCTCGCGGGCCTGGTCATCGGCGGCGTCGTCGTCGGACTGACCGGCACGCTTGCGACCCGGCGGGCGGTCAACGAACCGCCGGTCGTAGTCCTGCGCGACGGCTGAGGCGACCGGCGAGCGCTGGCAGATGACGGACTCCCGCCCGATGCGTTTATCCTCCGGCGCGGTAGTTGTGCGGCGGACGCCGGGCGGTTTGCTGTTTCTGATGCTGCGGGCATTCCACCATTGGGATTTTCCGAAAGGCGTCGTCGAGGATGGCGAGACGCCGCTCGAGGCGGCGATCCGGGAAATCGCAGAGGAGACGACGCTCGACGATATCGAGTTTCGCTGGGGCGAAACCTACGTGGAAACCGGGCCATACAACCGCGACAAGATTGCGCGATACTACATCGGCGTGACGCGACGGGAGCAGGTCGAACTGCCGGTCATCGAGACGCTCGGCCGTGCCGAGCACAACGAGTATCGCTGGGTTACGCTTGAAGGTGCGCGCGAACTCGCGTCCCCTCGCGTCCGCGATGTCATTAACTGGGCCGCCGGCGTCATCGACCCGGATGCCCGCGGAGAGTGAAAGCAATGAAAGCGATATGGCAAGACACGGTGATCGCGAATTCCGACCGAACCGAGGTCGTGGAGGGCAATCACTACTTCCCGCCCGAAGATGTTGCGGAACAATATCTCGTGAAGAGCGACACGACGTCGGTTTGCCCATGGAAAGGAACGGCGCACTACTACAGCATCGTGATCGGCAACGAAACGAATGCTGACGCCGCCTGGTACTACCCGGATACCAAAGACGCGGCGAACAACATCCGCGGCCGAATCGCGTTCTGGAAGGGCGTGCAGGTCGAAGGCTGACACCCGGCGTCGGTTGCATGAATTTCGTGCGCGGCGTATGTTAATTGAAAGGCTGACCGATGACGCAATCTCGTTTCGGCCTGGATATAACATAATCTAGTTGCACGTTCGCCGTCGCACACCGTTGCGGTAGGCGCATGTAAGGGGAAGACTGCCATGCCGGGATTATCTTTTCGGCCTGCGCGCGCGCAAATCGCAAGCGGACTGCTGTGCCTGTCGATCGGGCTGATCGGCGCCCCCGCGCAGGCGGCGCTGATGAAGTACTCGTATTCCGGGACCGACTTTTCGACGAATACCGCGCCGTACACGAATTTTTCTAACGTCGCGATCCCGTGCGATCCCACCGGCGCGGGCCCGTGCGCGATAACGAACATCACCGCCGAGATCGTCATAGAAGATCTCGGGGCCAATAAGGCGTTCGGCACCATCGCACCTGTGTCCTGGTCCATTTCCGACGGCAACGCGACGATCACGAGTCTGGACGCCGGCTGGAATTTCCCCAATCCGCTGCAGGTCAGCACCGACGGCGCCGGCGTGATCGACTCCTGGAACTTCGTCGTCTGGTCCGACACGATCGGTCAGGTGTTGACCGGCGAGCTGCAGCAGATGCGGACCCGGGACTTCAGTGGCTTCGTCGACGACCAGACCGGCTACTGTCAGAGCAATGACGGTAACGATTGCACGTTCAGCGGCTTGGCGCGCGTTGAGACATTCGCGCCGAACCACGTCGGCTCGTGGACCGTCAGCCCGGTGCCCGTGCCGGCCGCGGCCTGGCTGTTCGGCTCTGCGCTCGGGTTGCTCGGCTGGCTGCGGCGACGCGACGTCTAGTCGACGCGATTTCTTAACTCGCCGCGCAGGAACGCGGCGACGTTTGCCGCCATCTCATCGATCGCTCTCTGTCGGGCTTCGCGCCCGGCCCACGCGATGTGTGGCGTCACTATAAGGTTTGGCAGATCGACGTCGACCAGCGGTTCGGGATCGACCGGCGGTTCCTGGCGCAGCACGTCGATGCCCGCGCCGGCGATCGACCCCTCCCGTAATGCGGCGACCAGTGCCGCGGAATCGACGAGTCCGCCGCGCGCGGTGTTGATCAGCAGCGCGTCATCGCGCATCCGGATCAGCGTCTCGGCATCGATCAGGTTCTCGGTCTCGGCCGTCAGCGGGCAATGCAGGCTGACGACGTGTGAGCTTGCGAGCAGTTCTTCGAATGACACGCGCACGATGCCGTGCGTTGCATCGGCCGGGCGGCCCTTGCCCGACCGGTACGGCCGGCTTGCGGCGACGACGTTCATGCCGAACGCCGCGCCGACATTTGCGACGCCGCTTCCGAGCGCGCCCAGGCCAACGATGCCGAGTGTTTTGCCGGCGAGTTCGCGAATCGGATAGTCGAGCAGGCAAAACTGCGGGCTGTCCGCCCATGCGCGGCCGCGCAGTAACTCGCGATATTCGAGCACGTGGTTGGTCAGCGCGAGGATCAGCGTGAACACGTGCTGCACGACCGAAGGCGTGCAGTAGTCGCGGATATTGCAGACCGCGATGCCGTGTTTCGCCGCCGCGGCGAGGTCGACGTTGTCGGTGCCGGTCGCGGCCAGGCACACGAGCCGCAATTTGCGTGTTCCCGCGAGTGTGTCGGCGTCGAGCCGGACCTTGTTGATCAGAACGACCTCGGCATCCGCAAGCCGTTCGGCGACCTGCGCGGCCGGCGTATGTGCGCAGAGTTCGAGTTCGGGAAGGTGCTGGCGCAGCGGCGCCGTGTCGATGTCGCCTGGTCCGACCGTGTCGAAGTCCAGGAACACGGCGCGCATCAGCCGGAGTCCTGGAGACCGCGCGCGATGCCGTTGATGCTGGCGATCAGTGCCGAGAACAGGTCTTCGTCCTCGCGGTTGCTCTCGCGCCAGCGGTGGAGCAGGTCGACCTGCAACAGACTCATCGGGTCGATGTACGGGTTGCGCAGCCGAATCGCGCGGCGCAACGTCGCTTGGCGTTCCAGCAGCACCTGCTGCTTCTTGATCCGTAGTATCTGCTCGACGCTCAGATCGAATTCGGTGCGCATCGACGGGTAGAATTTCTCATGCAGATCGCCCGCGAGTGCCGAATAGCGCGCGGCGATGTTCAGGTCCGATTTTGCGAGCACCGTCTCGACGTCGTACATCAGCGCGCGGAAGAAATACCAACCCTCGGCCATGTCGCTGACGGCCTCGAGCCCGAACTCGTCTATTGCTTTAGTCAGGCCGGAGCCGAAACCGTACCAGCCGGGCAGCATGTGCCGGCTCTGCGTCCACGAATAGTCCCAGGGCACGGCGCGCAGATTCGCGACGAGCCCCGTATTGGTCGGCAGGTCCGGCAACACGCCGTGGCGAATCCGCTCGATCGCATCGACCGGCGTCGCGAGCCGGAAGTAGTCGAAGAAATCGGGTGGCTCGTAGATCAGCGCCTGGTAACGCTGCTTGCTGGCAGCCGCGATGACTTCCATCATCCGGTGCCACTGCCCGCGCTCCTTCGGCGATTCCTTGCGCGGCTCCGCGGTGGCCTTCGCGACCGCCGCCATTGTCTGATCGAGCGTTCGCAGCGCGATCGCGCGCACGCCGAATTTCACGTTTACGAGTTCACCCTGCTCGGTCGCGCGCAGGCGCCCGCGCACCGCGCCGGCCGGCGAGCCCAGCACCGCCGCATGCGTGCGGCCGCCGCCGCGGCTGATCGTTCCGCCGCGGCCGTGAAACAGGTTGAAGTCCACATTGCTCGCGTCCATCGTGGTGACCAGCGCCGATTGCGCCTGCTGCAGCGACCAGCGGGCCGAGGCGAGGCCCGCGTCCTTCTCGCTGTCGGAGTAGCGGACCACGATCATCTGATCGTTGCCGCGCTGTTCCAGATGTTCGCGGTAAATATCATTGTCGAGCAGTTGCTGCATGGTGTCGGCACAGTCCGCGAGATCTTCCTCGGTCTCGAAGTACGGCGCGATGTCGACCGGCACGCGCCCGTCTTTCTTGCCGAGTTCCGCCCAACGCGCGAGCAGTAGCACCGACAGCATGTCGTCGACACCGTGGGCCATGCTGATGATGTAAGGCCCGATCGAATCCTTGCCGTAGCGTCGCCGGCAGAAAGAAATTGCGTGGAAGATCGCCAGCGTTCGCTTCGACTTGTTGTCAGGATCCATCGCCGGGGACTCGTTGGTCTCGAGCGCGTTCTGTATCCGCTGCGCGCGTTCCTCTGCCGGCTGATCGCACCAATCGTTTTCGCCGAGCAATTGGCCAACGACCTCGCGATTGACCAGCGCGTTCTGGCGCACGTCCAGCGTCAGGAAATGAAAGCCAAAGGTTTCGATTCTGCGTAGCAGGCGACGGCAGCTGAACAATCCGGCGTGATGACCCTTATTGAGCCTGAGACTATCGGTGATCAGCTGGATATCGCGCCCGAACTCGTCCGGCGATTCGTACGGAAAAACATCGTCGTCGTACGTCGATTGCAGACGTTCGGAAATGAGCTTCAGAAACGTTCGATACGGCATGTCGCGGTGGCGCAGCGGCACCTGACCGGCGGCATTCGGAAAGTGCCCGCTGTAGTACTCGATGCGCTCGAGTATGTCTGCCGACGTATCGACGCGGGTGCTGCTCTGGCTCAATTTGCCGGCCAGTACGCGGCATTCGTTGAAATACAGGTCGAGGGCGAGCGAGCGCTGCCGGGCAAGCGTCTCGCGCATCGTGCGTGCGGTAATGTCCCGTCGCACCTCCATGTCGCCGCCGATCCAGGACGCGAATTTGAGGACCTGCGGGATCCTCAGGCTGCGCGCCTCTTCACCGAACGCATCGACGAGCGCGTCGCGGACCCGATCGTAGAACGGCGGTATCGCCCGGTAGATCACGTCGGTCAGGAAAAACAGCACCTGTTCCAGTTCGTCGAAGACGGTGCGCTCGCCGGGAGGGTGTTCCTCGGTCTGCCAGATCGTCGTGACATCGCTGCGAATGCTCTCGTAGTTTGCGTTTCTTTCCTGCGGCGTCAGCACCGGGTTCTGAATCTCGACCAGGCGCCGCACGATGTTCTGCTGCTTCCGCAATATCGTGCGCCTGGTCGGCTCAATGTTGTCCGCCGTGAACACCGGCTCGATGTCGAGCTTGCACAACAGGTCGTAGACTTCCTGCAGGTTAAATCCGTGATCCTTCAGCCCGAAGATCGCCTCTTCGAAGCTTCCCGGCTGGCGGATCGAATCGTCCTTCAGGTAATCGCGCCAACGCCGAATACGATGCACCTGCTCAGCAGCATTGACGACCTGAAAGTAGGTCGAGAACGCGCGCACGAAATTTCGGGATGCCGATGCGGACAAAGACTTGACGAGTGAATCGAGATGCGCGCCGGCGCGCGCATCGCCCTCGCGCCGATCGATTGCGGTCTTGCGCGCGGCCTCGACCAGGTCGAAGAGCGCTTCGCCGCCCTGTTCCTTCAGCAGTTCGCCGATTATCTCGCCGAGGTCGTGCACGTCCTGACGGAGCGCCTCGTCCTTTTTAGAGAATTGGATGTCGCGGCGCTTCTCAGCCGGTCTTGCGGTCGGGTGCAACCCCGTCGCTTCGGTCGGATTGCTGGCTGACATGATGTGTCGGTATGGCGGGAGTTGGGTTGCTGAGATAAACGGCTCGCGGACCCCGGTTTGCACCCGGTTGCGAGACGATTTGATGACGCTTATTTAACGAATCTTAAGACCGTTCGGGTCCGGATGGAAGCGATATCCGCCCTTTCCTCATTGCGGATTACCGCAATGAGGAATCCGTCACTGTTTACCGGTATCCTTACCGCGACTATTCGGGCCGATCGGGCCGTCAACTTTAAGGTCGAGTCTTGCCTGAGCTGCCAAACATGCATGCGGTCTTCGTCATATGCCTGACCGGGCTGGCGATGTTTCTGTTTACTAAAGACCGTATACCTCTCGAGACGACGGGTCTCGGCGTCCTGGTCCTGCTGGTGGTGTGGTTCTATTTTCTGCCGTACCGGAACATCCAGTCGTCGGATTTCTTCTTCAACTTCGGGCACGAAGCGCTCGTTACGATCTGCGCGCTGCTGATCGTCGGCCGCGGCCTCGAAACCACCGGTGCGTTGCAGCCACTCGCAACGATCATGTCGAGAAGCTGGACCGACAAGCCGATTCTCGCGCTATTTCTGACGCTGCTCGTCGGCGCGGCCGCGAGCGCATTCCTGAATAACACGCCGATTGTCGTCATGCTATTGCCGGTGCTCGTTGCGGTATGCCTGCGCGCGGGCCGCCCGCCGTCGCGAATCCTGATGCCGATGGGGCTCGCGACTCTGATCGGCGGCATGGCGACGACGATCGGCACGTCGACGAACCTGCTCGTCGTCGGTATCGCGGCCGATCTCGGGCAGCGTCGTTTCGAAATGTTCGACTTCACAATGCCGGTGGTGATCGCCGGCGGCGCCGGTCTGATATTCCTGTGGCTCATCGCCCCACGGATGCTGCCCGAACGCAAAGCACTACTCGGTGACGCCGCGCCGAGGCTTTTCAGTGCGGTGCTGTATATCAACGAAGATGGCTTCGCCCCGGGCAAGACGCTGTCGGAAATTCGTGCGAAGACCGAAAACCGTATGCGGGTCGATCGCATCCAGCGCAGCGATACGCTGTTCGTCGCGAAACTGCCATCGGTAACGCTACAGCCGGGCGACCGCCTTTACGTCAAGGACTCTGCGGAACGCCTGAAAGAGTTCGAGCAGGCGCTCGGCGCGACGCTGTATAACGCCAGCGACGATGATCATCCGATCAGTGAGGAGTTTCCGCTCGAGACCGAAGGTCAGCAGCTGGCCGAGATCGTGATCACGCGTGGGTCGCCGCTGCATCACCGCACGTTGAACGCCGCGCAGTTTGGCAGTCGTTACGGGCTGTTTCCGCTCGCGATTCACCGGGCGCGGTCGATGCAGGACGTCAGCGGCGATCTCGGTACGATCCGGCTGCGCGCCGGCGACGTGCTGCTCGTGCAGGGCGCACGCGACGCAATTCGCACCCTGCGCGAGAGCGGTTCCGTACTCGTGCTGGACGCCACGACGGACTTGCCGCATACGAAGCGCGCACCGGTCGCACTCGGCATCATCATCGGCGTCGTCGCGTTCGCCGCTACCGGCGTCATGCCGATCTCGATAAGTGCACTATGCGGCGTGGCGTTGATGCTGTTGACGAACTGCCTTAGCTGGCGCGATGCCGGCGAGTCGCTGAACATTCCGGTCATCATGATCATCGTCGCGAGCCTGTCGCTCGGTTTCGCACTGATGGAAACGGGTGGTGCGGATTTCATCGCGCAGGTATTCGTCTTTTTCACGCAGCCGCTGCCGGTGCCGATGATCCTGTCCGGTTTGATACTGCTGATGACGATCATGACCAATGTCGTTTCCAACAACGCAGCGGCGGTTATCGGTACGCCGGTCGCGATCAGCATTGCGCAGCAACTCGGTGCGCCGGTCGAGCCGTTCATCCTCGCGGTCATCTTCGGTGCGAACATGAGTTTCGCGACGCCGATCGGTTATCACACCAACCTCTTGATTATGAGCGCGGGCGGCTACCGCTTTACCGATTTCCTGCGCATCGGCATCCCGCTGACATTGATCATGTGGCTCGCCTTCACGATCATCCTGCCGTTTCTCTACGATCTGTAGCGGGCCACGGCCGGGCGGCCGGATGGCCGAAGCCCGGGGGCCGAAATCGTTGCCCGCCGGGCTTGACGGCAGGGGGCCTCGCCGTGGATACTGCGCGCCATGATTCGCGCGGCCAATAACGGAAACTGGTGGTGGACCTTCTCTGCGGAGAGGGTTACGGGCTAGCGCGTCACGACAGACCAGCACGAAAACCCATCTCCGCTCGGCGGCGATGGGTTTTTTTTGTGCTCGTAGTAACAGGATTTATGGAAGCACCATTCGACATCAGCGCGGACCTAGATACTCCGGTCTCGACGTATCTCAAGCTTGGCCCGCTGCAGCCGCGCTATTTGCTCGAGAGCGTCGAGGGTGGTGCGTATCTCGCGCGCTATTCGTTCCTCGGCTTCGGCTCGATTTCCGAATTCCGTCTCGACGACGACGGCATGCGCGTCAACGGCGAAATGCGCGCGCTGCCGCAGAGTACGTCGGCATTGCTGGACACGCTACGTGAGGTGCTGGCGGGTACGCCGGAACTCGCGCCGGTCGTCGACGATCTGCCGTTCACCGGCGGCCTTGTCGGTATGGCCGGCTACGACCTGGTCCGCTACTTCGAGCGCCTCGACAATTTGCCCGTCGGACACGCGATCCCCGCGTCGCCGAAAGCGGGCTATATCGCGGCAGAATCGCTACTGGTATTCGATCATCTGACGCGCCGCATGGCGTTGTTGCATACCGGCAGCGACGCCGAACGCGAGCGGCTTCGCGGCGAGGTCATCGCGCTGCTCCGCGGGCCGGTACCGGAAACCCGTGCCGCCAGGGGCTACTCGGAGCCGGTGCAGAGCCTGTCGAAGCATGACTTCATGGACGCGGTCGAGCGCAGCAAGCGTTACATCGGGAGCGGCGACGTTTACCAGATCGTGTTGTCGGTGCGCTTCTCCGGCACCCACCAGTTGTCGCCTTTCGAGACGTATCGCGCACTGCGACTGCTGAATCCGTCCCCGTATATGTTTTACCTGGATCTCGGCGACCTGCAGATCGTCGGCTCGTCGCCCGAAGCCCTCGTGAAATGCCATCAGGGCCGTGCTGCGCTGCGCCCGATCGCCGGCACGCGGCCGCGCGGCAAGGACAACGCCGAGGATCTCGCGCATGAAAAATCGCTGCTCGCGGACGAGAAAGAGAACGCGGAGCACGTGATGCTCGTGGACCTCGCGCGCAACGACCTCGGACGCGTCGCGGCGGCCGGTTCCGTCTACGTCGATCCATATCGGTCGATCGAACGTTACAGTCACGTCATGCATATCGTCAGCGGCGTGCAGGGCGAGCTCGCGGCAGGTAAGGATGCGTTCGATCTGTTCGCGGCGGCGTTCCCGGCCGGCACGCTGGTCGGTGCACCGAAGGTACGGGCAATGGAATTGATCGACGAGATGGAACCCTCCGGCCGCGGCGTGTACGCGGGTACCGTCGGCTATTTCGGCAAGGGCGGCGACATGGATCATGCGATCGCGATTCGAACGCTGGTATTCGGTGCGGACGAATACAGCTACCAGGCGGGTGCCGGAATCGTTGCCGACAGCGTGCCGCAGACCGAGTATGAAGAAGTGCTGGCGAAGAGTGCGATCCTCCGCCGCGCGCTCGCGATCGCGGAGGAAGGATTGTGAGTGCGCGATTACTGCTGATCGACAACTACGATTCTTTTACCTACAACCTGGTGCAGGCATTTCTCGTCCTCGGCGCCGACGTCGATGTTTATCGCAACGACGAGTTGACCGTGGATGACGCGTTGCGGCTTGAACCGACGCACTTGTGTATATCGCCGGGGCCGGGCCGGCCCGACGGTGCCGGGCTGTCGCTGGCTATGATCGCCGCCTTCGAGCGGCGGGTGCCGATATTCGGCGTTTGCCTGGGGCACCAGAGCCTGGTGCAGCATTTCGGCGGCGAGATCGTGTCGGCCGAGCGCCTGATGCATGGCAAGACGTCGATGGTCGAACATGACGGCAGGACAATTTTCACCGGACTGAGTCGGCCGTTCGAAGCGGGGCGGTATCATTCGCTGTGCGCCGAGGACGCAACCATGCCCACGGCGCTCGAAGTCACCGCGCGCACGAAACGCGGCGAGATCATGGGTGTGCGGCACCGGGAGCTCCCGATCGAAGGCGTGCAGTTCCATCCCGAGAGCGTGCTGACGCCCGAGGGCGACGAATTAATGCGAAACTTCCTGACACTGGGAGGCGACGACTCGAAATGAGCATTGAGCCGAAATCCGCGCTGAACCGACTGGTGAATCGCGAAGACCTGTCGGAGGCGGAAGCAGGCGAGCTGATGCGCCTGCTGACTGACGAGACGCTGCCGCAGGCGCTGGCGGCGGGGTTGCTGATCGCGCTGCGCGCGAAAGGCGAGACGCCGGACGAAGTGCGTGGTTTCGCGACCGCGATGCGTTCGCTCGCGCGCGAGACCCGGCTGCCGGCGGCGGCATCGAATGCGGCCGAAGTCGCCGGCACCGGCGGCGACGGCTCCGGCAGCGTGAACATTTCGACCGGCAGCGGCCTGTTAACCGCGGCCTGTGGCGTGCCGGTCGTCAAGCATGGCAATCGATCGGTGTCGTCAAAGTCCGGCAGCTCCGACGTGCTCGAGGCACTCGGCATGCGCCTGCCGGACGGGCCTGACGAAGCAATGCGTTGCCTCGACGAATGCGGCTTCACGTTCCTGTTCGCGCCGAATTTCCATCCGGCGATGAAAGCCGTTGCCCCGGTCCGCGTCGCGATGGGTGTGCGCACCGTATTCAATATCCTCGGTCCGCTGACCAACCCGGCGCGGCCACAGTACATGCTGATCGGGGCGTTCGACGTCGCGACCGCGAAGCTGATGGCCGACAGCATGGCCGGCATGAATCTCGCGCGGGCGTTCGTCGTGCACGGCGAGCCGGGCTGGGACGAGGCGACGCCGTGCGGACCGTTCACGATGTTTGACGTTAACGACGGCACGGTGACCGAGACGCAACGCGATCCGCGCGACTACGGTCTGGATCGTTGCCGGCCGGAAGACCTGGTCGGCGGCGATGCTGCGCACAACGCGCGGGCACTGGAATCCGTGTTGCGCGGCGACGACCGCGGGCCGCATCGCGACGCGCTGTTACTCAACGCCGGACTCGTCATGGAGCTGACCGGGACCTCGGCCGATGTGAACGCGGGCATCGAACGCGCGCGGGCCGCGCTCGACGACGGCCGCGCGGCGGCCATGCTGGACCGGCTGCGCGCATTCTCCGCCGCGTCCGGCGGGTCGTAGACGATGGATTTTCTCACGGGCATGGCGGAGGCGAGCCGCGCGCGAAGCGCAGCCGCGCGCGCCGACCGGGACGATGCGGAGATTGCGCGGATCGCGGACTCGCAACCGGGGCCGGGGCCGCTGATTCTGTCCCACGACGGTTTCGACCTGATCGCCGAGGTGAAGAAAAGTTCGCCGTCCGCCGGCGCGCTGGCCGGCGCCGAACTGTCGCCGGCCGTGCAGGGCAGACGTTATGCTGATGCGGGCGCGGCGGCGATCTCGGTGCTGACCGAGCCCGAACGTTTCGCCGGCGAGCTCGCGCACCTCGAAGCTGTCGTCGCGGAGGTCGGCACGGTGCCGGTGATGCGCAAGGACTTTCTGATCACGCCTTACCAGGTCGTCGAGGCGCGAGCGCACGGTGCGTCCGGCGTACTGCTGGTCGCTGCGATGTTCGACGCGCCCGCGTTACGCGACATGCTGCAAACGGCGCTGGATCTCGGCATGTTCGCGCTCGTCGAAGCGTTCGACGAGGCGGACATCGACCTGTGTGCGCCGATCATCGACGCCGCCGGTTCCCCGTTTGATGCGGAGCGCTGCCGGATTCTCATCGGCGTCAACTGCCGCAATCTGCGGACGCTCGTCGTCGACTTTCCCCGTTTCACGCAACTCGCCGAGCACCTGCCGCCGGGCTTGCCGTGGATCGCCGAGAGCGGTGTGACGACGCCGGAGCACGCGGCCGAGGTCGCGGCGATGGGCTACGATCTTGCGCTCGTCGGCACTGCGCTGATGCGCGCCGGAGATCCGACCGCGACCGCGAGCGCGATGCTCGAAGCGGGACGCGCAGCCGCGCCGTCGGGCTGAATCCGAACGCGTGGGTACCTTCGTAAAGATATGTGGGCTGACCACCGCGGCCGATGTTGCCGCCGCGGTTGCCGCCGGGGCCGACGCGCTTGGCTTCGTGTTTGCCGAATCGCCGCGACGCGTGTCGGTCGATACCGCGATCGAGATTGCGCGCGACGTGCCGGACTCGGTGGTCCGGGTTGCGGTGATGCGCCACCCGTCGCCGGCCGAATGGCACGACGTCGCCACGGGCTTCGCGCCCGACTGGCTGCAGACCGAAGCTGCGGATTTCGCCGCGCTCGACGAAGTCTCGCCGGCGCAGCGCATGCCGGTCTATCGCGACGCGCCCGGGCTCGACATCGAGGGCCTGTACCGCGAAGACCGCGCGTTGTTCGAGGCGCCGGTCAGCGGCGCGGGGCAGCGCGCGGACTGGGATGCGGCAGCCCGACTGTCGGCGGCGACGCGGCTGATGCTGGCGGGCGGACTCGATGCGAACAACGTGGGCGATGCGATCGTCAAGGTGCGGCCCTGGGGCGTGGATGTCAGCAGCGGTGTCGAACGCAGCCGCGGCGTGAAAGATCCGGAAAAGATTGCGGCGTTCGTCGCCGCGGTGCGGGTGCTGGAGAATTGAATGCAACCTGAAATATCCGAGATCGACGGGCGCGCGCTGTTGACGCGCCTGCTCGGCGGCAAACTTCCCGACGAGCACGGGCGGTTCGGTCCGTTCGGCGGGCGCTACGCGCCGGAAACGCTGATGCCGGCACTGCGGCGCCTCGAGGAGGGGGTGGAGAAATTTCTGCACGACCCCGAGTTCGAGGCGGAGCTCGCGCGCGAACTCGAGCAGTGGGCGGGACGACCGACGCCGCTGACGCCGGCGCGCGGACTGTCGGAGCGCTGGGGCGCGGAAGTGTGGCTGAAGCGCGAAGACCTGACGCACACCGGCGCGCACAAGATCAACAACGCGCTCGGCCAGGCGCTGCTCGCCAAAAGGCTCGGCGCGCAGCGCGTGATCGCCGAGACCGGCGCGGGGCAGCACGGGGTCGCGACCGCGGCGGCATGCGCGCGGGTCGGCATTCCGTGCATCGTTTACATGGGCGCGGTCGACGTCGAACGGCAGGCGCCGAACGTCGATCGCATGTATCAGCTCGGCGCAGACGTCGTCGCGGTCGAGACTGGTGACCGAACCTTGCGCGCGGCGATCGACGAGGCATTCCGCGACTGGGTCGCGGATCCGGAAGGCAGTTACTACCTGCTCGGGTCGGCGCTCGGGCCGCACCCGTACCCGTATCTCGTGCGCGAGCTGCAGACGGTGATCGGCCGCGAGGCGCGCAAGCAGATGGCGGAGCGCGGCGGCGGCCTGCCGGACGCGGTTGTCGCCTGCGTGGGCGGCGGATCGAACGCGATCGGAATTTTCCACCCGTTCCTCGGCGACGAGAAGGTCACGCTGCTCGGCGTCGAGGCCGGCGGGCGCGGCACCGGGCTCGGCGACAACTCGGCGACGCTGTCGACCGGCACGCCGGGCATCGTGCACGGTTGTTATTCGATCCTGCTGCAGGATGCGGACGGACAGGTGCAGGAGACGCATTCGGTGTCTGCCGGGCTCGACTACCCGGGCGTCGGTCCGGAGCATGCGTTGCTGAAAGAAATCGGGCGGGTCGAATACACGTCGGCGACCGACGTCGAGGCGCTCGAGGCGGTCAGGGAGTGCTGCGCCGCTGAGGGCATACTACCGGCGCTCGAGTCGGCACACGCGCTGGTCGGCGCGCGCCGCTGGGCGCAGGACCATCCCGGCAAACGGATCCTGATCGGCCTGTCCGGACGCGGCGACAAGGACATGCCGACGCTTAGGAAAGAATTGAAGAGGGCCCGCGACGAGCACCGCGAGCGGGACGCGACGTGAATCCGCACGACAGGATCACTGCCGCGTTGCGCGGGGCGAACGCGGCGGGCCGCGTCGGCCTGGTGCCGTACATCACCGCCGGTTATCCGGACAAGGACGGGTTCATCGACACGTTGCGCGCGATTGCCGCGGTTGCCGAGGTCGTCGAGGTCGGCGTGCCGTTCTCCGACCCGATGGCCGACGGCGTGACGATCCAGCGCGCGAGTCACGCCGCGATCGCGAGCGGCGTCAGCCTGCGCTGGATCCTCGAGCAGCTCGAGGCAGCCGGCAACATCGGCGCGCCGATCGTGTTGATGAGTTACCTGAACCCGTTGTTCGTGTACGGCTACGAGAATCTCGCGGCGGCCAGTGTGCGCGCCGGGGTCTGCGGCTTCATCGTGCCGGACCTGCCGCTCGAGGAGGCCGGCGACATGCGCGCCGCGCTCGACGAGGAGGAACTCGCGCTGATTCAGCTCGTAACGCCGGCGACGCCGGCCGAACGCATGCGCGAGCTGTGCGCGGCGGGCAAGGGGTTCGTATATGCAGTCACGGTCACCGGCGTAACCGGCGGCGGCGCCGCGGTGCCGGCCGCGGTGCCGGCATATCTCGATTCGGTGCGCGAGATTGCCGACATTCCGGTCTGCGCCGGCTTCGGCATTCGCGGTCCGGACCAGGTCGCGGCGCTCGCACCGCATGCCGACGGCGTGATCGTCGGTTCGGCGCTGGTCGAGCAGCTCGAGGCCGGCAACGATCCGGCCGCGTTTGTCAGCTCATTGCGCGGCGGCGCCTGATCCAGCCGACGGCGCCGAGCGCCGAGCCGAACAGCCAGAATGCGGCGGGCAA
The DNA here is from genome assembly GCA_051008895.1 of Gammaproteobacteria bacterium. GTDB lineage: Bacteria > Pseudomonadota > Gammaproteobacteria > Steroidobacterales > SMWD01. The sequence goes on from JBPCXI010000105.1 coordinate 51,551, forward strand.
CGGGATCAGCGTTGCCGAAAAGGTCTCGTTGAACGTGTTGATCTCCAGCGGGCCCGATTGGGTCAGCAGTGGCACGCCGAAAGTACTGGTCGCCCAGGTGTTGGCGTTCGGGCCCTGGATGCTAGTCGTCAGGTCGTAGCCGTCGAAGCCCGGATTGTCGACGAGCCAGATATAGGGATTACCTACGACCTTCGGGTCGAGGATGCCGATGCAGTGCATGCAGCCGTAGATGTCCCCACTCTGTGCTGTCATCAGCAGGTCCTGCGCGAATATGACGTCGCCGACGCCGTCCAGGCTGAGAATTGCGTCCCCCGCGTGCGACAACACATGGTAGATCGGGTAACCCGGCGTCGAGCCGCTCCAGATCCACGTTTGCGTTGTCTCGGCAAGCAGTGTGAGTTCGAAATCCGTTTGCGCGAACGACGCTCCGTCGAGCGAGCCGTATGCCGTCCCGGTGAACTTGTACTGAATCGGCGCAGCGGTAGCCGCGAAGGCTAACAGCACGGCGACGGCGGCGAGCAGCAATCTCGTTGCGAAATGAGTCGACATTCGCCCCCCTTAAGTATGGCGATGCGTTGGTATGCGCGTTAGGGGGCCGGCCGGATGTGCGTCATCGGATGACCCGCATAGTCAAAATAACAGACCAAACCTGAAATAAAAATAAAGTCGAAATCAATTGCGTTTACGCAAGGCGCAGCCTCATAAATCGACTCGTTGGCGCTGCCGACCATTTGTCATAACGTGCAGTCGCGGCGGCACAGGCCGACCGCAATCGCGGCTCGGACGCCCTGCGGCACGTCGATTGACAGCGCCTCGCCCAGACCGCAAGTTAGGGAAAACGAGCGGCGCGCGCGGCGTGCCAAGCCACAACAACCCGGAGACGCACGATCATGAAGGAATTCGCAGCGCTGGTTTGCTGTTTACTGCTCTTGGGCGCAAATGCTCAGGCCCAGCAGTGCAATGCGTTGACGCCGACGATCAGCGGCACCGCCGCGGGCGAGACGATCAACGGTACGGCCGGCGATGACGTGATCGACGCCGGTGGCGGCAACGACATCGTCAACGGCATGGGTGGGAACGACACGATCTGCGGTGGCGAGGGCAACGACCAGCTCGGCGGCGGCGACGGGGACGACCAGGTCTTCGGCGGCGCGGGCGACGATATGCTGTTCGGTGACGCGGACGACGACGTGCTCGAAGGCGGCGCCGGCATCGATTCCTGCGACGGCACGACCGGCGTCGATTCGGCAGCCTCCAGTTGCGAAAGCGTGGTGAACGTCGACGTCGAGATTATTCCGGTGACGCTGTTCGCCGACGACGGCACGCCGCTCGACGGCGAGCTATACCGACCATTCGACGATGCCGGTCCGGGCATCGGCGTGCGCAAACTCGCCGTCGTCGTCAGCCACGGCGCGATGGGTTCGTTCGCGAACAGTGTGCCCAAGCTGTGGGGTCTGTACGGCGCGCCGCGCGGTTTCACCGTGCTGGCGCTGAACCGACGCGACTGGGGCTCGACGGGCGGCGGTGGTGCGGTGCTGTTCGAGCCTACGACTCTCGACATCGGTCCCGGTGTAAACCTGCTGTCGGCCATAGGTATCGACGAAGTGTTTGTGACCGGACACAGCCAGGGTACCCAGAACGCTGCCCTCTACCCGATCCTGTCGGGTGATCAGCGTGTCTCGGCCGTCGGGCTTTACGGCACGGTCGCAGACGGCCGCGCGACGGCGCGCGACCTGTTGTTCAGTGCGTGCCCGATCATTTGCTACGACGACAACGTCGTGCTTGCCCAGCAGCTCGTTGCCGGCGGACAGGGCGACGTCGTCATCGGCTGGGACACGATATTCGGCCAGCAGGTGTTTCGCTCGCCGAACAATTTCCTGAGTTTCTGGGGGCCTGACTCGTTGTCGGTCGTCGTGCGCGAAATCACCAATCTGCAAATACCGGCGCTGTTGATGTTGACGACCGGCGACGGCTTTACGCCCGCCATCATGTCGCAACAGGTATTGAATGCGGGGCTGGCGGCCGGGACCGACGTAACCTTCACGTCGCTGCCGCAACCGCCCGGGTACATCGTCGGCGCGCAGGGCGGTAACGCGCATGGTTTCGTCGCGACCGAGCGAGCGATGGTGGCCGAGACGATGGCGTGGCTCACGCCACGCGTGCTGGCCATGTCGGAGACGGCGGTCGGCCTGCAGTTTCCGCAGCGCCAGCCCGATGGCAACTACAGCCCGGTAGCGGATGCGGGCCCGGATGCGTCGAGTCCCGCACTCGGTCCGGACGTAACGCTGGACGCGACGAACAGCGTCGACGTTGACGGGCAGATCGACGTGTATGCGTGGATGCAACTGTCCGGTGACCCGGTTGACCTCGATGACTTGACCAGCGCGACGCCGAGTTTCCCGCCGCCGGCGACGCCGCAGACGATGTCGTTCCAGGTGACCGTGACCGACGACGACAACGCCGATGCGACGTCGACGGTCGACATCACGATTCTGAATCGCGTAGGCGACGGCAACGGTGACGGCGTCGTCGACTACCTGGATCTGAACGAGGTATTCGTCCGGCTCAACACACCGGCGGACGAGCCGTACGACCCGCTCGATATTGACGAGAACGGCACGATCAATGTGCTCGATCTGCGCCGGCTGTCGTTCCTGTGCGATGCATACGGCTGCGGGTTCACGTGGTAAGAATCGAACCCAATGAAAAAAACTAAGTGAAAAGAACTAAGTGAAAAGAATAGGGACCAAGTCCATGACGCAAAACATCAGGTACATCCTCGCCGCGCTGCTCTACGTCGCCGGCGCCGTGCAGGCCGCGACGCTGAGCGTCTCACCGGCGAACCAGAGCGTCGGCCCGTCCGGGACAGCGCAGGTCGCGATCACCGTGTCGGGACTGACGGCGAACGGCGCGCCATCGCTCGGCGTTTACGACTTCACGCTGACCTACGATCCGGCGGTGATTTCGTTTACGAGCGTGTCGTATGGCGACCCCGGCCTCGGCAACCAGTTGGCGCTGAGCACACCGAGTTTCCAGGCCTCGAACACGGGCACGTCCGGTGCGGCGCAGATTATCGAGTCGTCGCTGGATTCACCCGCGATCCTCGACGGTGGTCAGGCCGGCGCCTTTACGCTCGCGATCCTGACTTTCGATGCGGTCGGCCCCGGCACCTCCGCGCTGAATCTGACTGGCGTGACACTCGGCGACGCCGACGCGAATGCGTTACCTGCCATCCTGGTCGGCGGCAGCCTGACGGTTGTCCCGCTGCCGGCGGCCGCCTGGCTGTTCGCGAGCGCGCTGGGATTGCTGGGTTGGCGACGTCGTTGCGCGACGTAAGCGATCTCTTAGACTTCGAACAAGCAGACCCCGCACCCGCGGGGTTTTTTGTGTCGAAAATTGCCGGAACTGATGTCCCACTGCTGCAGCGAATGTCCTTTTTCGACCCAAAGCGGACACTCCGCACAGATTCGGTTCAGCATGTGTTTATGTCAAGCGACGCGTCTCTGATTCTGTACCTCTGTTACAGTTGGAACTAAGCCCTCACCGATGACGCAACACCGAGAGGGCTGATACTAAAAAGTAAATTGCATTCACTCGTCCGCAAGGGGCGAGCGTTCCCGTAGGTCAGGGAGAATAACGATGAATATTGGCAAAGTAATTTTGGGGATAGCGCTGCTGGCGGTATTTTCATCTGCGAACGCGGTTCAGGTGTTATTGGTAAAACACGAATTTACAGCCGCGAGTGGTTTCGTCAATATCAAAATAACTGATGGTTCCGGCCTTCTTGCGCCAAGCAACGCTGTCTGGGATTGGGATGGGACGTCCCTGACCTCAACCGGAACATACAATGCCGCGCTGTATTACGCTAACAACCCTGCCGCTAGTTCCGTTGCGGGTGACTCAATTGTAGATTTGTCGATCGATACCGCTGCGGCTACGGCATCTGCTACATCCTTCATCTGTTACGAAGGGACGTTTCTGGCAACAGTGGGCGCGAGCGGTTGTGGTAACTACAGCTTTGGGCCTAACTTTATTGACGAGTCTACGACAACCTGGGGTCCGGGTACGTCTGTCAGCCAGACTATTGGTGGTGACGACATGTCGGGGGGGCCGGTGGGTTCGATCGCAGATTATGACTTTGGCTTAACGGGCGTCACGGGTACCGGCATGAGCTTTGGCGATCTTGTCAAAATCGGTAACGGCATTGAGGTTGGAATCCCCTCTGGTGAGCTGATGACTTTCCAGGTTGTTCCGGTTCCTGCAGCCGCTTGGCTGTTTGGCTCGGCACTCGGTCTGCTCGGCTGGATGCGACGCAAGACAGATTAGGCGCTCGCTTCGGGCCGAAATCGGGTATACGGTAATTGCATCCACACGCGGATAGGATGAGTCACCAACAGTGAAAGACTGTAATCAGTGCGGGAAATGCTGCACGAACTACGGTGGCAGCGGCCTGTCGGTGTCAGCCGGCGATATTGAGTGGTGGGAAACCTGCAGGCCAGACATCGCACGTTACGTCAGCGACGGCAAGATCTGGGTAGACCCGGTCACCGGCAAGCAAATGGAAAAATGCCCGTGGCTGCAGAAACTGCCAGATCAAAACAGGTACAGCTGCAGCATCTATAACGATCGCCCCGACGATTGCCGACACTATCCCGTGGATATCGCTCAAATGATCAAGGACGACTGCGAGATGCTGGAGCCTCGCGATCTTGCGGATCGGAAAAGGGCGCAACGGAAGCTGGATAACCTTATGGCTGCGAGCCGTCCCCCGCTGCAGCGGTAGCTGGCCGGCTACAAAGATCCCAGCACTTGGTCCAGGCTTTCCCTGGCATCGCCGAACAGCATGCGCGTGTTATCGAGAAAGAACAGCGGATTCTGCACACCGGCGTAGCCGGTCGCCATGCTGCGCTTGAGCACGATCGTCGTGTCGCCCTTCCAGCACTCGAGCACCGGCATGCCGGCGATCGGGCTGTTCGGGTCGGTCAGCGCAGACGGGTTCACGATGTCGTTCGCGCCGATGATGATCGACACGTCGACGTCGGGGAAATCGTCGTTGATCTCGTCCATCTCGAACACGATGTCGTAAGGCACCTTCGCCTCGGCGAGCAGCACATTCATGTGCCCGGGCATGCGGCCTGCAACGGGGTGAATGCCGAAGCGTACATTGACGCCGGCATCCCGCAGTTTGCGCGTTATTTCATGCACGATGTGCTGCGCCTGCGCGACGGCCATGCCGTAACCCGGAATGATCATGACTTCTTTGGCGCCCTTGAGGAGCTCGGCCGTTTCGGCTGCATCGATAGGTGCGACTTCGCCCTGGTCTTCTCCGCCACCGCCGCCGCCTGAGCCGCTCGTGGTGCCGAAGCCGCCTGCAATGACGGCGAGAAACTTGCGATTCATCGCGCGGCACATGATATAGCTGAGAATGGCGCCGCTGGAACCGACCAGCGCACCGGTCACGATCAATAGATCGTTAGACAGCATGAAACCCGCCGCCGCCGCCGCCCAGCCCGAGTAGCTGTTTAACATGGAAATTACCACGGGCATGTCGGCGCCACCGATTGCATAAACC
>JBPCXI010000106.1:0-2574 GCA_051008895.1 Gammaproteobacteria bacterium
GAGTTATCGTACTGAAATACCTCCGGCACGCCGTCGCGGTCGAAGTCCATCAGCGACGGAATGACATTGCTGCCAACGCCGGTGTCGGTGCTAAATATCTCGCCATCGCGATTGACTATCGTCTTCGCCGCGGACAGGAAGACCTCGACGTTGCCATCCCGGTCGATATCCAGAACGACCGGAAGGGCGTGCCCGATATCCTCGATCGGGTTCGACCAGAGGCGCGCACCCGTGGCCGTGAACGCCTCGTGGAAAACACCGTCAGGCGTCGCGATACTGGCGACGACTTCGAGGCCGGGATCGGCAGTCAGGTCGCCCGCCGCGTAGTACACCTGCGGCCGGCGCACGTCTTTCGCGTACGGCAGTGACCACAGTACGTTGCCATCAGCATCACGCACCTCGTCCTGAAACAGGATCTCGCGACGGCCGTCACTGTCAAGGTCAATCGCGAGCGGCATACCCTGGCTCGAGCGCTGGCCAATGCGAGAATTGTCAAACTGCCAGAGCACGTTGCCGTTGTTGTCGTAGACGTAGGGGCCGTAGAGGATCTCCGTGACGCCGTCGAAGTCGAGGTCGACGGGCAGGATCGGCATCCGGTCGCCTGACGAGTAGTCGCCGACGAGCGGATCGTGGCTGCTTCGCCACGCGACCGAACCGTCGGCGTTGTAGGCCGTCAGGCGCCTGGTGGTTTCGGCATCGATGTTATGGACGAACAGGAGTTCAGTTTCGATGTCCGTGTCGACGTTAGCCATAGCCGCGTAAGCGCCGCGCGCGTGGCCGCGAACAGGTACTCGCCATTCTTCTTCGCGTGTCGTGATGTTGTACAACGTGATCGAATCGCGCTCTGCAAACGCCGCGTAGATGTCGTCCGTGTCGTTGACAAAACCGTCACCATTGGTGTCGACAACCGGACCCGCCACCGCAGCATCGATCGTTTCGCTAGTCGGCTCTTGCCAGACCGCCCGCAGCGCAAACTGACCCAACGTTGGTGACGGCGCACGGCAAGTGCGGTTGTGACTATCGCTGAATTCATACTTATCGAGCGCGATCAGCTGCGCGCGGCCGTCAATATAGTAGCGCGGGTCGCCGCCGAACCCGCCGAAGCTGATTGTGCCCTCACCTTCGATCATCTCGGCCACGAGCAGGTTCGGGTCGCCGCCAAGATGATTCATGGAGCGCTCGTAGAAGCCGCTGAAGAGCTGGAACTGCCGCGTCTGCGGCAGCGGCTCGGTGAAGATCGCCGGGTAGTAGACCTTGAGTACGAAGCGCTGGTTATCCGTGCCGCCGTTGCCGTCGTCGGCCTGAACCTCGATCTCGTGCGTCGTCGGCTGGCGGTCGGCCGGTATCGGCGGCGTCCAGAACAGCGTTTCCGACGAGATCGCGGCACCCGCCGGGGCATCGACGATATTCCAGGTTATGGCGTCGCCATCCGGATCCGCGGCCAGCAGCGGATAGGCAAAGGTCTGCTCGTAGAGCACGACTTCGGGGAGCGAGATAATGCGCGGCGCGCCGTTCGTCGCCGGATCGGTATCCGGCAGCCATGTGACGTTAAGGGTCTCCGAGTCGCCGTTGACCACAATGGTCACGGTGTCGATAGTCGGACCCGGTTGCGTGTAGCAGTACCGCGCTTCACCAATTTCGTCCGTGAAGCCGACGTTCGACAGCGGGAAGTTGCCGTCCACAGTCAGTGCGTAACGCGCGCGCGGCACTCGGGCTCCGCCCGCATCGGTCGTGACGAGATCGAAACAGGCCTCCTGCGAGCCCGCGACAAGCGGCCCCGTCGGGCCGGTCACGTCGAGGTTGAGCGTCGCCGTGCCATCGGGGAACACGAGCCCGGCATAGAAACCGTAGCTCTCAAACACACCCCATCCATAGACTGTGACGCCGAACTGCTCGTCGGCCGACAGCTGGTGCGCACCGGGTGTGATCGGGATGTTGCCCGCGAGATGATCGGATTCGGGGACGGTCTCGAATCCGGTCGTGTCGACCGGCACGCCGTCGAGGACGAGTGAGTTCGCGGCACTTGCCGGAATCACGATCGCGAGGTAGTGACGATCGATGGGCGGCCGAACAATATCGTCGGGCTGGTCGCGGAACACACCATCGCCACTCGGCACGATTACCGTGTAGTTCGAAAGGAAAGTATCGACCGGGGCCAGGTTAAGCATGAACGGGTCCGGCTCGGTGCCCGGTACAGTGCCTTCGTCGAACTCATAGCCCGTTGCGTACTGGACGGCGACAATGGGTTTGGAGCCACGAATCGCAACGCTGCCTGGCAACGCCGTTTCGAGGTTCTGGCCGCGGTCGAGGCGCGCGCGGTAAGCCCCGTTCAGAAATACGAGCGTGTCGTCCTCAGTCGCGATGACGCGGTACAGGCTGCCCGCGCGCTCGGCGAGCGGCGCCGCGAGGTACTCGCTCGCCAGCGTATTGTCCGGTACGAACTGCTGCCACAGGTGGTCGCAGGTACCGATCCCTGTCGGCACGTCCGCGCAAGTCGAGCCGCCGAATGGGGCGACCGGGCGGTCGGCGACGACCTCCGCACTCTTCGCGTATCGCGTCGAACCAACCCAGAGC
>JBPCXI010000107.1:0-7999 GCA_051008895.1 Gammaproteobacteria bacterium
ACGACCGCGCGAATCGTATCGGACTCTTCGGCAAGGGCCGGATGATCCAGCCCGGCGCGCCGCACCTCGAGCTTGCGATGCTCGCCGTGCTTGTAACCCTCGACGAGAACGAGATCGATGTTGTCCAGGTGCGGCAGCAGGTCTTCGAGGCGCGGTTCGTCGGTGTCGCCGAGCTCACGGATATGCGCCCACCGCCGGCGCGACGCGACGATCACTTCTGCCGCGCCAGCGGCGCGATGTTTATAGCTGTCCTTGCCCGGCTGATCGATGTCGAACTCGTGATGCGCATGCTTGACCGTCGCAACTCTGAGTCCGCGGGCGGTCAGCTCCTGCACCAATTCGACGACCAGCGTCGTCTTGCCGGAATTCTTGAAGCCGGCGATGCCGTAAACTCGCATGATGGTAAGTTGGGGCGCGGGTCAGACCCCGCCCGCGCAATGACGTTAAGGCATCGCAACCCACACGCTGCACCAGCCCGCGGCGGCGACCAACTTGCCCGGGAAGATGCCGCACGGCCGCCATTCGGCGCCGTCTTCACCCTGGATCTGCGCGCAGTTGGCGCAATTCTGCCCGGCTTCGAAGCGAGCAGCCAACGGATTCGACGTATCGACGTCCGCCGCGTCGTGCACGTAGACGAGCGCTTTCGCCGTCGGATCGTTGGGATCGAGCCGCGGCAAATCGGCGGCGTAGGCATCGTTTCGCAATACGACCGCGCCGGCCGGCAATGCGACGGCGAGCGACTGGATAAAAGTTCTGCGGGAGACATTCTTGTCAGACATCTTGCTTCCTCGTTTCGAAAAGCGGAAAAAACGGGACCGCGGCGACCCGCGGACACTCGTCGACCGCGATACTAGCATCGCGTCGCCGGCCGCGTGAGTAAGTAGAACTCCCTAAACGAGAGCCGTGAGAACGGGCGCTCAGCGCGCCTGCGCAACCAGCGTCGACGGCGCGTGCTGGTCGAACCACGCGCGGGTTTTCGCCAGGCCGGGGGATTCGGGCTTCAGCGCGAGCGCCGCGGCGAGAACCTGCCGGGCCTCGACGACGCGCCCGAGACCGAGCAGCGCGAGCGACCGGTTATTGTAAATGCGCCAGTTCTGCGAATTCAGCTTCAGCGCCGCATCGCAGGCCGCGAGCGCCTTGTCGTGCTGACGCAGTCCGGTGTAGCCGGCGCACAGATTGCTGAGGGCACGCGCGCGCTCGTGCCGGTGGCTGACGAGTTTCAGCCCCTTCTCCGTCAGCCGCACGCCCGTCTCGTATTCGCCGAGCAGCAGGGCCCTGGACCCGGCAGCCAGCGACTCGTTGGCACCCAGAATAGAGGCGGACGCGCTGTCGGCAGCCTGAACGGGGATCGTGGCGGCGCAAGTGACCGCCAGCAGCAATGTGCGCAGCGTACTCATCAAGTTCGACAATCAGTTTACGCCGAATCGCCGTGGCCCACACGGGCGCGTGTTACAAAAAGTTACATAACGATTCCGGATCAAATTTATCGCTATTAATCTATGATTTCTATGGAAATTATTGAATCCAAGCTGCACCGTACACAGGTGTCGGCCGGTGCGCCCGGTAGCGAAAACCGGCGGAATCCCGGAAACTATCGCCTCGATATATGTGCCTCACTGTATATATCGGCCCGTCGCCCTGCCCCGTCCCATTTGAGACATATCGACCATGGATATCAAGACACTGTGCCTCGGCCTGCTGTGCAAAGGCGAAGCCAGCGGCTACGACCTGAAGAAGCAGTTCGAATCGACGTTCAAGCACTTCTACCCCGCCGGTTACGGCTCGATCTACCCGAGTCTTGCCGATCTCGCGGCGAAAGGGCTCGTGAACTGCCGGGAAATGGCGCAGGAGAAAAAACCGGATCGCAAGGTCTACAGCATTACCGACGCGGGGCGTCAGGCCTTCAAGGAGGCGCTGCAGGAGGCCGATCCGGAGCACAAGCTGCGGTCGGAGTATCTCGTCGCGATGTATTTCGCAGACTTCCTCGAACCGCAGCGCCTGGAGCAAATGCTCAGCGGCTGGCATGAGACACTTGGCAATGGCGTGACGAGGCTCGATTCCATAGAAAAAGGCTTCGGCAACGACGCGCCGGCCGGCACGCGCTTCGTACTCGGATTCGGCAAGGCTATCGCGCATGCGATGGCGCAGTACATCGAAGAAAATCGCGACATGCTCACCGGCACGGAGGGCTCGCGCCCCGGCGAGCGATCGCGCGAAACCAGCGGCGCCGGCACCGCGAATAATATCGAGACAAGACTATGAGTATAGGTACCGTAATTTCGAAACGCCCGTGGCTTCTGGCCGTCGCGGTCGCCGCAGTGGTCATGGCCTGGCTGGCATCCGGTTACTTGGGCGAGCGCAAACCGCCCGAGCTCATGCCGGGAAGCACGAGCATCGGCGACGCGGAAAGCGTTCCTCGCGTACAGATCGTATCGCAGGTCGCAAAACCCGTAACGCGCATGATCTCGGTTTACGGGCAAACGGCGCCGGCGCGAACCGTCGAGATGAGTTCGGAGACCGAGGGCCGCGTCGAAGCGGTCGAAGCGATCCGCGGGAGACGTGTGCGCGCGGGCGAGGTCATACTGCGCCTCGACATGCGTGATCGCCGTGCCCGCATGGCACAGGCCGACGCAGCCGTGCGCGAGGCGCGCACGAGCTATGAGGCGCAACTCAAGCTGCAGCAAGATGGTTACGTCTCCGAGACGCAGATAGCGGAATCCGTGGCCAAACTGGAGAGCGCCAAAGCAGAACTGACGCGCGCCAATCTGGATCTCGAGTACATGGTCGTGCGCGCGCCTTTCGATGGTGTGCTGCAGGAGCGGGATGTCGAGATCGGTGACTTCGTTCGATCCGGCGACAAGATCGCCACATTCGTCGACAACACGAGCATCATCGTAACCGGTACGATCGCGGAACAGGACGCGCGCTTCGTGCACCTGGACGATGACGGCCAGGCGAAACTGGCGACCGGCCAGGAAGTCGCGGGCCGTATCCGCTACATCTCGCCGGTCGCGGACGAGTCGACGCGAACATTCAACGTAGAACTGGAGGTGGCGAATCCGGACGGCAGCCTTCCGGCGGGCGTAACCGCCGAAATGAATTTGCCCGGCGGCAAAACGCTCGCGCATAAGGTCTCACCTTCGTTACTAACGCTAAACTCGGCGGGCGATATCGGCGTCAAGGTCATCGACGCGTACGATCGAGTCGAGTTCTATCCGGTCGTTCTGTCAATGTCCGAGCAGGACGGTGTCTGGGTCTCCGGTCTGCCGGAAACCGCGAAGATCATTACGGTCGGCCAGGGTTACGTGAAGACGGGACAGGCGGTCGATCCGGTATTCGCACAACCGGACACTGCGCTCGCTGAATCAGAGTCCCAGGGAACCGCGGAGCAAGTGCGATGAAATCCGTCATCGACGTCGCTGTCGATCGCACGCGAACAGTGATGCTGGGATTCATCATCATCGTCGTTGCGGGCATCGTTTCCTACCAGAGCATGCCGAAAGAGGCCGAGCCGGACGTCGCGTTCCCGTTCATCAACGTCGCAGTATCGCTTGAGGGCGTCTCACCCGAGGATGCCGAACGGCTTCTCGTACGGCCAATCGAGCAGGAAATCCGCTCGATCGCCGGCGTCAAGGAAATCGTCTCCTCGGCGATGGAAGGCCGCATCTCGATCAGCCTCGAGTTTCAGCCGGAGGTCGATATCGACCAGGCGCTGATCGACGTGCGCGAACGCGTCGACATTGCCAAGGCCAAGCTCCCGGCGGACGCCGAAGAACCGCGCGTCGATGAAATCAAGTTCTCACGCTTTGATCCGATGCTGGTCATGACGCTGACCGGCAATGCGCCTGAGCGCACGTTGTACGCGGTCGCGGACACCATCAAGGACCGGGTCGAGGCCGTCAGCGGAGTGCTGGAAGTCGTCATCGTCGGTGCACGCGAAGAGCTGCTCGAGATCATCATTGATCCGTTAGCGATGGAAAGTTACGGGCTGTCGCCCGGCGACGTGCTGAGCTTCGTCGATCGCAATAATCGACTCGTCGCGGCGGGCGCATTACAGGCGGAACAGGGTCGCTTCGCGGTCAAGGTGCCAGGCGTCATCGAGACACCCGACGACATTCTGAATCTGCCGATCAAGGCTGACGAAGGGCGAGTCGTGCGGTTCAAGGACATCGCGTCGGTGCGCAGAACATTCAAGGACGCCGACAGCTATGCGCGACTGAACGGCGAACCGTCGATCGGGCTCGAGGTTGTGCAACGCACGGGCGCTAATGTGCTGACGACGACGCAGGACGTCCAGGAGGCGATTGACGAACTCGCGCCATATTGGCCGGTCGGTATCCAACTGACTTTCACGCGTGACAAGTCCTACTGGATCAAGAAGAACATCTCGAACCTCGTCAACAATGTCGTCACGGCAGTCGTGCTCGTGTTCATCGTCCTTATCAGCATACTCGGCATTCAGAACAGCCTGCTCGTTGGTATCGCGATTCCAGGATCATTTTGCGCGGCGTTCTTCTTTCTGAATCTCAGCGGGGTCGGTATCAACATGGTCGTGCTGTTCGGCGCGATCATGGCGGTCGGCATGCTCGTCGACGGCGCGATCGTCGTTACCGAGCTGGCGGACCGCAAGATGGCGGAAGGCATTCATCGCCGGGTCGCATATGCCGATGCGGCGAAGCGCATGGCGTGGCCGATTATCGCATCAACAGCGACAACCCTGGCCGCTTTCGTGCCGCTGATCTTCTGGCCCGGCATCACCGGCAATTTCATGGTGTATCTACCGCTGATGCTCATCTACACGTTGTCGGCCTCTCTGCTGATGGCGCTGATCTTCGTGCCAACGCTGGGAACCCTGATCGGCAAGCCGGGCCACTTCAACGAGCGCATCCGCCACGACCTGCTCGCGGCGGAGACCGGCGACCTGAACTCGATCGGCGGCTACACGGGTCGTTACATCCGCCTGATGCAGTCTGCGTTGCGCAGGCCGTGGCTGGTCGTCGCCGCGATTACCGCGTTGCTGATCGGCATCTATGCGACATACGGCCTCCTGGGCCGCGGCATCTCGATGTGGCCGGAGGTCGAACCGAACCAGGGCAGCATCGACATACGAGCACTCGGCGACCTGTCGATCTCGGAGAAAGATCGCTACGTCCGACTGGTCGAGGAGCGCGTCTACGGCATCGATGGCGTCCAGAGTATCTATGTTCGCTCGGGCAAGAAGAACCAGGGCGGCGCACCGGACGAGATCGGCTCGATTCGACTGAACTTTGTCGACTGGCGGGAACGCCGACCGGCGAACGACATTATCGCGGACGTGCGCGAACGCCTCGGCGACATTCCGGGACTCGTTATCGAAGCGCGCCTCGAGAGTCAGCACCCGGCAGAGGGCAAACCGATCAAGATCGAAGCATCAGGAATCTCGCTACCGGCGTTGAAGCATGCAGTCGATACGATTCGCGCGGAAATCGAGACCTACCCCGGAGTCGTCAACGCCGAGGACACGCGACCGATACCCGGCATCGAGTGGCGGCTGATCGTTGACCGCGCCGAGGCCGCGAAATTCGGCGCGGACGTGACCCTCGTCGGCAGTATCATCCAGCTCGTGACGAACGGCATCAAGCTCGGCGACTATCGGCCCGACGATGCGGACGAGGAGATCGACATTCGCGTGCGCTTCCCGAGCGATGCGCGCAGCCTCGACCAGCTCGGCGAACTGCGCATCCCGACCCAACGCGGTAACGTGCCTATCAGCACGTTCGTGACGCGCGAGCCGGCGGAAGCGACGACAACGATCATGCGCACGGATATGCGGCGCACTATGCTCGTGCAGGCCGACCTCGAGAAGGGCGTGACGATCGGCCCGATACTCGAACAGCTGCAAAAACGCCTGCCCGAGCTGAACATCGACCCGGGCGTCACCCTCGATTTCAAGGGCGGCGCCCGCGACCAGGCCGAGACGGCGGACTTCCTGTCCAAGGCCGCGCTGATGGCAATGGGCCTGATGACGATCATCCTCGTCACGCAGTTCAACAGCATATTCCAGGCACTACTGATCCTGACCGCGGTCATATTCTCGACTGGCGGCATATTGTTCGGACTCATGATCACCGGCCATACGTTCAGCCTGGTCAACTGCGGCATCGGCGCGATTGCGCTGGCGGGCATCGTCGTCAACAACAACATCGTGCTGATCGACACCTATAACAAGATACACGAGAGCGGGATGCGCGCCCGCGAGGCCATCGTGCGCACCTGTGCACAGCGCCTGCGACCGGTCATGTTGACGACGGTGACGACGGTCCTCGGCCTGTTGCCGATGGCGATGTCGCTGAATGTTGACCTGGTGCGCAGGGACGTTTACCTCGGCGGGCCCGGCGCCCAGTGGTGGCGCGAGATGGCGTCGGCGATCGCCGGCGGCCTCATCTTCGCGACGATCCTGACGCTGCTGCTTACGCCGAGCCTGCTGATGATTCAGGCGAACGTGTCGCGCAGGTTCCGTGCGCGCCGTGAACGCAAACGATCCGGTTCGGGAACCGAGGCCCCCGCCGCCGGCTGACGGACGTAAGTGCGGCTGCCCGGTCGATTCACGTGTCGATTTTTCCGGACAGCCTGCAGGCGTTTTTCATCGCGAACCAGAACGCGCTGTGGCTGACGACGCTGTGTGCGGACCTCGGCCTGACCGTGCTGCTGTTCCATTTTTTCGGCAAGCGCGGGCTGCTGGCGGCGATTGTCTTGTCGATCCTGCTCTCCAACCTGCAGGGGCCGAAGCTGACGGTCATCCTCGGCATGCAGACGAGCCTCGGGGTTATCTTCTACTCGAGCATCTTCTTCGCCACCGACCTGCTCAGCGAGAAATACGGCAGAGCAGAGGCCAATCGCGCGGTGCGGATCGGTTTCAGCGTCAGCGTCATCATAGTGGTGATGCTGAGCCTCGGGATGCTGTTCCAGCCGTCCGACCGGCCCGCGTCGGCCGAGTTCTCTCGTGACGTCCATGATGCATTCGGCACGATACTCAACTTCACGCCGCGGTTCGTATTCGGCTCACTGTTCGCGTATCTCGTCAGCCAGAGTTTCGACGTCTGGCTCTTCCACAAAATCAAGGAGAAGACCGCAGGACGCCACCTGTGGTTGCGCAACAACCTGTCGACAATGGCGTCGCAGACGGTCGATACGTTGCTGTATTCTTTCGTCGTCTGGTGGGGCGTCGTCGACCTCGCGACCGCGCTGCAGCTCGGCATCGTGAAATACGGCTTCAAGCTCGCGATCGCGGCGTTCGATACGCCGTTCATCTACTGGGCGCGGAGCTGGCCGCCGAACCGGCACGATGAAGACGATTCGACCAACGATACTGCGAACACCACATGAACCCGATCATCACACTGACGACAGACTTCGGGCACAAGGGTCCGTTCGTCGCGGTCATGAAGGGCGTGATCCTGCAACGCGCGCCGACCGCGCACATCGTCGACCTCACGCATGAAATCCTGGTGCACTGGCCGGCCGAGGCGGGATTCTGGCTCGCACGTTCCTACCGCTATTTTCCGACCGGCAGCGTGCACGTTGCCGTCGTCGACCCCGGCGTCGGCACCGAGCGCAACATCGTCGCGGTCGAGCACGATGGCCACATTTTCCTCGCGCCGGACAACGGGCTGCTTGCCGCCGTCGTCGGTGACGGCTCGAAATCCGCCGCGTGGCGCCTGTCGGACGATTGGCTGCAGTCCCAAAACTGGCCGCTGCCGAGCGCGACGTTTCACGGGCGCGATATCTTCGCGCCGCTCGCGGCCGGCATCGCGACGGGTACGATCAAACCGGCCACTATCGGGCCACAAACCAAAGAGCTGGTGCCGTCGTTGCTCGAGGAACCGTCGGTCGGCAACGACGAGATCCACGGCAGCGTCGTGACCATCGACCACTTCGGTAACCTGATCACGAACATCGACGAGTCGCTCGTGAACCAGCTGAATTCACCGCAGATCCGCATCGCGAGCCTGCACCTCGA
>JBPCXI010000108.1:0-3687 GCA_051008895.1 Gammaproteobacteria bacterium
TCGTCACCTTCCAGCGCCTTGAGCGCAGAGCCGGTGATGATCGGCGTGTCGTCGCCCGGAAACTCGTAGGTCGACAACAGGTCCCTGACCTCCATCTCCACCAGTTCCAGCAGCTCTTCGTCGTCAACCATGTCCGCCTTGTTCAGGTACACCACGATGTACGGCACGCCGACCTGGCGCGCCAACAGGATGTGCTCGCGCGTCTGCGGCATCGGCCCGTCTGCCGCGCTGCATACCAGGATCGCGCCGTCCATCTGCGCTGCACCCGTGATCATGTTCTTCACGTAGTCCGCGTGTCCCGGACAGTCAACGTGCGCGTAGTGGCGGTTGTCGCTCTCGTACTCCACGTGCGCCGTCGCAATCGTGATACCACGCTCGCGCTCTTCCGGGGCGTTGTCGATCTCGTCGAACGCCTTCAGGTCGCCGCCGTGCTTCGCCGCCATGACCTTCGTCAACGCCGCCGTCAGCGTCGTCTTGCCATGGTCTACGTGACCAATCGTCCCCACGTTTACGTGCGGCTTTGTACGTTCAAATTTTTCCTTGGACATCTGCCTCTCCGGAATTGGGGTCGAACCGCAATTTCGACCGCCGACTCTTCTACTATTTCTTCAACTCAGGATCGAAATTGCGGTTCGACCCCCAAAAAAAAAATCACCGATAAATCAGTCCCGGTTGATAACTGACTCCGCGACGCTGGTCGGCACCTCGGAATAATGGCCGAACTCCATCGAGTAGGTCGCGCGGCCCTGCGACATCGAGCGCAGGTCCGTCGCGTAACCGAACATTTCGGCCAGCGGCACTTCCGCCCTGACAATCTTGCCGGCCGGCGATTCGTCCATGCCTTGCAGCACACCGCGGCGCCGGTTCAGGTCACCGTTCACATCGCCCATGTAGTCATCGGGCGTCACGATCTCGACCTTCATCATCGGCTCGAGCAGTGCCGGCTTTGCCTTCGCCGCGCCTTCCCTGAAACACATCGACCCTGCAATCTTGGATGCCATCTCGCTCGAATCGACATCGTGATACGAGCCGTCGTATAAAGTGACCTTGACGTCGACAACCGGGTAGCCGGCTATAACGCCGTTTTGCAACTGTTCCTGCACGCCCTTGTCGACTGCCGGGATGTACTCTCGCGGCACGGCACCACCGACGATTTCGTTAACGAACTCGTATCCGGTGCCCGCTTTCTGCGGCTCGATCTTCAGCCACACGTGACCGTACTGGCCGCGGCCGCCGGACTGGCGCACGAACTTGCCTTCCTGTTCGACGGTCGAACGAATTGTCTCGCGGTACGCAACCTGCGGCTTGCCGACGTTCGCGTCAACGCTAAATTCACGCTTCATCCGGTCGACGATGATGTCGAGGTGCAGTTCACCCATGCCGGAGATGATCGTTTGTCCCGACTCTTCGTCGGTGTGCACGCGGAACGACGGGTCTTCCTTCGCAAGCTTTTGCAGCGCAATTCCCATTTTTTCCTGGTCGGCCTTGGTCTTCGGCTCGACCGCCACCGAGATGACGGGCTCAGGAAACTCCATCCGCTCCAGGGTGATCACGTTCTTCGGATCGACGAGGCTGTCGCCCGTCGTCACATCCTTCAACCCGACCGCGGCCGCAATATCGCCCGCGCGAACCTCTTTGATTTCCTCACGATCGTTAGAGTGCATCTGCAGGAGGCGGCCGATGCGCTCTTTCTTGCTCTTGACCGGGTTATAGACCGTGTCGCCCGAATTCAGTACGCCGGAGTAGACGCGGAAGAAAGTCAGGTTGCCAACGAACGGGTCGGTCGCGATCTTGAACGCGAGCGCGGCGAACGGCGCGTCGTCGTCCGGCCGGCGCTCGTCTTCGCTCTCGTCGTCGAGAATGCCGCGGATCGCAGGCACGTCGATCGGCGACGGCATGAACTCGATCACTGCGTCGAGCATCGCCTGTACGCCTTTGTTCTTGAATGCCGAGCCACACAGCGCAAGCACCACATCATTATTGAGCGTACGAATTCTGAGACCGCGCTTGATCTCATCCTCGCTGAGTTCACCCGACTCGAGATACTTGTCGAGCAGCGCTTCGTCGCCCTCGGCCGCGGCTTCGACCAACTTGTCGCGCCATTCCTGCGCGGTGCCGATCATATCGTCCGGGATGTCGCGCAGCTCGTAGTCGACGCCCTGCTTGTCGTCATCCCAGTGAATCGCCTTCATGCGAATCAGATCGATGACGCCCGCGAACTTCTCCTCGGCGCCGATCGGCAGCTGCACGGGCACCGGGTTGCCGCCGAGACGCTCGCGAATCTGGCCGACAACACGCAGGAAGTCCGCGCCCGCGCGGTCCATCTTGTTGACGAAAGCCATGCGCGGCACGTGGTATTTGTTGGCCTGCCGCCAGACCGTCTCCGATTGCGGCTCGACGCCGCCGACCGCACAAAATACCGCGACCGCGCTGTCAAGCACGCGCAGCGAGCGCTCGACTTCGATCGTGAAATCGACGTGCCCGGGCGTATCGATGATATTGATTCGATGTTCCGGCCATTGCTGGTCCATGCCGGACCAGAAGCAGGTCGTCGCCGCGGACGTGATCGTGATGCCGCGCTCCTGTTCCTGCTCCATCCAGTCCATGACGGCCGCACCGTCGTGGACTTCGCCTAGCTTGTGCGAAACGCCGGTGTAGAACAGGATGCGTTCGGTGGTCGTCGTCTTGCCAGCATCGATGTGCGCCATGATGCCGATATTGCGATAACGTTCGATTGGCGTTGTACGAGCCACGGTACGCGTTCCTGCAGTATCGGTGTCAAAGCCGGAAAGTCGTTACCAGCGGTAATGAGAAAAGGCCTTGTTGGCCTCCGCCATACGATGCGTGTCTTCGCGTTTCTTGACCGCGGCACCGCGATTATCGGCGGCGTCGAGCAGCTCGCCCGCCAGTCGCTGTGCCATTGTCTTTTCGTTGCGCTTGCGCGCCGCGTCGATCGCCCAGCGCATCGCGAGTGTCCGGCGACGCGCGGGACGAACCTCGATAGGCACCTGGTAGGTCGCGCCGCCGACGCGGCGGGATTTCACCTCGACCATCGGCTTGATGTTATCCAGCGCGATCTCGAACATCTCGACGGTCTGATGCTCGGTCTGGCCAGAGCGCTCCGACATCGTCTCGAGCGCGTCATAGACGATGCTCTCGGCAACCGACTTCTTGCCGCTCTTCATCAGCATGTTGATGAACTTGGCGAGCAGCTCGCTGTCGTGCTTCGGATCGGGAAGGATATGGCGCTTCGGCGCCTGTGTACGTCTGGACATAGTGAATCTCGAGTTTAGGTCTTCGGCCGTTTCGCGCCGTATTTGGAACGGCCCTGCCGCCGGTCGCCGACGCCGGAACAGTCCAGCGTGCCGCGCACCGTGTGATAACGAACACCGGGCAAATCCTTGACACGGCCGCCGCGAATCAGGATGACCGAGTGCTCCTGCAGGTTATGGCCCTCACCACCGATGTAGCTCGTGACCTCGAAGCCGTTGGTCAGGCGCACACGTGCGACCTTACGGAGCGCCGAGTTCGGCTTCTTCGGCGTCGTCGTGTACACACGTGTGCAGACGCCGCGCTTCTGCGGACTGCTCTGCAATGCCGGGACGTTACTTTTCTCGGCTTTGGTCTTTCGTCCCTTGCGGACGAGCTGATTCACTGTGGCCATATTGTATGAGTCTCGGTTAGGGC
>JBPCXI010000109.1:0-7048 GCA_051008895.1 Gammaproteobacteria bacterium
CTCCATGTTGCGATCGAACGGCGGGCAGAAGAACCAGTCGATGCCGAGCGCATCCAGCTTCGCGAACTTCTCGCGAAACCGCGTCAGGCGCGCCGGCGGCGTGCCGCGACTGAAGAACTCGCGCGGCGTCGGCTCGAACGACAACACAACCGTCGGCAACGCGCGCGCCGCCGCCTCGGCGCGGACGCGCTCGAGTATCCGGCGGTGGCCGACGTGCACGCCGTCGAACGTGCCGATGGTCGCGACGCAGGCATCCGGCAGGCCGGTGGCACCGCTCGCAGGCCGACGCATTAATCGCATTGCGGTTGAAATCCCGTGACCAGATGAACCGATAAATTATAAGCGCGGCCCGGGCGATTACCCGGGAGTTTGCCCCGAAGATTGCCCCGAAGATTGCCCCGAAGATTGCATGCGCAGTGCCGACGGGCGTACGCCGACAGCCAGCAGCGCCGCGCCGTAGGCGATGACCCCCCCGATGACCGCGGCGGCGAGCCATGCGCAGCGCGTCCAGACGCCCGCCTCGAGCCACGCGGCGGTCGGCGGCGTGAAGTTGAGCAGCAACATCGCCATGACCGCGGAGGCAACCACGACCTGCAGCAGGAACCGCTGCCAGCCCGCGCGCGGCTGCAGCACGCCCTGCCGAAGCAGCGCGCGCCCGAGCAGGCCGGCGTGCAGGAACGCGGACGCGGCGGTTGCGATCGCGAGGCCGGCATGCGGAGCCGCCAGCCCGGCGCGAACCCACGGCACTACGATCGCGACGTTCAGCGCCATGTTCGCAACCAGCGCGATGATACCGATGCGCACCGGCGTCACGGTGTCCTGACGCGCGAAGAAACCCGGCGCCAGCACTTTGACGAAGATGAACCCGGTCAGGCCGCACGCGTAGGCAATCAGGCTCGGCGTTGCCATCGCGACGTCTGCCGCGGTGAACTGCCCGCCGAAAAAAATGGTCCCGAGAATCGGGCCGGCCAGCACGCTCAGCCCGACCGTCGCCGGCAGCGCGATCAGCAGCGTCAGCCGCATCGCCCAGTCCAGCATCGCCGAGAACCTGTCGTGCGATGCGGACGCGTGCTGGCGCGACAGGTTCGGCAGGATTACCGTCGCGAGCGCGATGCCGAACACGCCGAGCGGAAACTCCATCAGCCGATCCGAGTAATACAGCCAGCTGATGCTGCCGGTAACGAGGAAGGATGCGATCAACGTGTCGAACAGGATATTGATCTGCGCGACCGATGAGCCGAAGATCGCCGGCACCATCAACTTCATTATGCGCCGCACGCCTTCGTGTGACGCGCCCCAGCGCGGCCTTGGCAGCACCTTCAAGCGGGCGAGAAACGGCAGCAGGAACAGCAGCTGCATGAGACCGGCCACGAACACGCCGATGGCGAGCGCGATGCCGGGCCGCGCGAAATACGGCGCAACGAATGCCGCGAACGTGATCAGCACGACGTTCAGCAACACCGGCACGAACGCCGGCGCGGCGAAGCGGTGGTAGGTGTTGAGTATGCTGCCGGCCAGCGCTACCAGGGACACGAAAAACAGGTACGGAAACGTCCAGCGCAACATGTCGACGGCGAGCGCGAACTTGTCGGCGTCTCCGGGCACCGGCGACCACAGCCAGCCCATGCCGAACAGCGAGATCAACACCGGCGCCGCGATCACGCCGATGGCCGTGAATACGAACAGCGCGAGGCCGAGCGTGCCGGCGACGCGATCGACGAGTTCCCTGACCTCCTCCGGCGACCGCTTCTCATCGTACTCGGCAAACACCGGCACGAAGCCCTGCGAGAAAGCGCCCTCGGCGAAAAAACGGCGGAAGATGTTCGGGATCTTGAACGCGACGAAGAACGCGTCCATCACGATGCCGGCGCCGAAAAAGCGGGCAAACACGATATCGCGGACCAGGCCCAGCACACGCGACAGCATCGTCATGCCGCCTACGAGCGACGTGGACTTGAGGAGCCTGGGCGCCGGTGTCGCGGGCTGTGGTGATTCGTCGACCATCTGGCCGCCAGTCTAGGGATTAACGCGCGCGGAATAAATGGCGCCGGACACCATTAGAATTCAACGGGTTGCGGGGGGCCGGCCTATTGACAACCGGCCCTCAAAACCTAAGAATACGCGGCTCTCACGGCCCCGACGGGGTCGGAGCCGCAGCAACAATAATTGAGGACCGGATCGAGTGGCAAACATCAAATCTGCAGCCAAGCGTGCCAAGCAGGCGGAAGTCCGCCGCCAGCACAATGTCGGGCTAAGATCCCGGATGCGCACCGCGATCAAGAACGTGGTCAAGGCCATCGAAGCCGGCGACGCCAAAGGCGCCGCGGAAAGCTACAAGGTTGCAGTGCCCGAGATCGACCGGATCGCCGGCAAAGGCCTGATCCAGAAGAACAAGGCCGCACGCCACAAGAGCCGCCTGAACAAGGCGATCAAAGGCCTGAGCTCGTAACGGACCGGGGTCTGACCCCGTAATATCACCGTCCTTGAGGCCGTGCATGGCCAGGGTCTGACCCCATTCATTCCTCGGCCTTCGCCGCCGCGTCAATTTCCTCCAGCCGATTCATCAGGTCGCCGACCAGTTCGCGCGTGCCGGCGCCCGTTAGCGCGCTGATTTCGTAAATCCGCCCGCCCCAGCCGATTTCGTCGACGATGCGTGCGCGCAGGGCCGCGAGGTCAGCTGCGTCGAGCAGATCGGTCTTGTTCAGCACGAGCCAGCGCTCGCGCCCGGCGAGATCCGCGCTGAAACGCTCGAGTTCGTTCACGATGGCCCGGTAGTCCGCGACGGGATCGTCGTCTTCGCCGAGCGGCAATACGTCGACGAGATGCAGCAATACGCGCGTGCGCCGCAGGTGTTTCAGGAAGCGAATGCCGAGCCCCGCACCGTCGGCCGCACCCTCGATCAGCCCCGGAATGTCGGCCATCACGAAGCTACGGTATTCCTCGAGCGACACGACGCCGAGGTTCGGATACAGCGTCGTAAACGGGTAGTCGGCGACCTTCGGCCGGGCGGCCGAGACCTGGCGAACCAGCGTCGATTTGCCCGCGTTCGGCAGGCCGAGCAGGCCGACGTCCGCCAGCACCGTCAGCTCTAGGCGCACTGTGCGCGATTCCCCGGGCGTGCCGGGCGTCGTCTGTCGCGGCGCGCGATTCGTGCTGGTCTTGAAGCGGGTGTTGCCCTTGCCGCCTTCTCCGCCGGCCGCTACGAGAAGTTTCTCGTCGTGCGCGACGACCTCGCCCATGAACTCGCCGGTATCGACCGTGAACACGCGCGTGCCGCACGGCACCGGAATGTCGATGCTGGCGCCGCCGGCGCCGGTGCGATCTTTGCCGGCCCCACCGACACCGTGGACGGCCCGAAACTTTCGCTTCGCCTGGAAATCGGCGAGCGTGTTGACGCCCTCGTCGCCGATCAGATAAACGCTGCCGCCCGCGCCGCCGTCACCGCCGTCCGGGCCGCCGCGCGGAATGTATTTTTCCCGGCGAAAGCTGACACAGCCCGGTCCGCCGTTGCCGGCCTGTACCTTGATCAGGGCTTCGTCGACGAATTTCATGGTTTTATAGTATCGCCGCTCTCGGAAATCCATGTCCTCCGCGGCGTTCGTCCATCCCGGACATCAAAAAACCCCGCATGCGCGGGGTTTTTCTGGTGAGACTTGCGTGACGTATCAGGCGTTCGGCTCTACGCTCACGAACAGCCGTTTCTTCGGCCCCTTGCGGTTGAACTTCACGCGCCCGTCCGCGGTCGCGAACAACGTATGGTCGCGGCCGATGCCGACGTTCGTGCCCGCGTGATACTTGGTGCCACGCTGGCGCACGATGATGTTGCCGGCCAGTACGGCCTGGTCGCCGAACTTCTTCACGCCGAGACGTTTGGACTCGGAGTCGCGTCCGTTGCGGGAACTGCCGCCTGCTTTTTTATGTGCCATTTCGTTAGTCCTCGCTGGCGGCCGCTTGCTTGCGCGGCGCGCCGGTGATGCCGGTGATCTCGACCAGCGTGATCTGCTGCCGATGCCCGTGCGTGCGGCGGTAGTTCTGCCGACGGCGGAACTTGATCACGTCGATCTTGCGATCCTTGCCCTGAATCAGGACCTTGGCCTTGACCTTGCCCCCGGAGACCAGCGGCGTGCCAATTTTGACGTTGTCGCCCTCGCCGACCAACAGCACCTGGTCAAACTCGATTGCATCGCCTTCGGCGCCGTCGATCTTCTCGATCTTCAGGGTATCGCCTTTCTCGGCTCGGTATTGCTTGCCACCCGTCTTGAATACGGCGTACATCTCGATCTCCGGATTCGGCCGCTTTACGGCCGGAAAAGAGCGGGAATTCTAAAGACTCGGTCGCCAATAATCAACGGCTTAGCGGCCCTCATGACCCTTCCGGGGGACCGGCGCAGAACAGCCCGTTGAGGGTCCCGGCGACGCGAACACCGGCCTGGCCGAGGCGCAGCATCGATATCTCCCGCGCCCGGGCCAGGTAATCGGCGTCCGGGCGGAAGGAATCGGCCCCGCGCGGCACGGTCGCGTATACATAAGGCCGAAGGTTTTTCGACTCCGCGGCCCAGTCGAGCACCGGGGTGGCCTGCAGCCGCGCGACATCCCGCGCCGTCAGCGCCCGGATCGCGCGGGTCTGGTCCTTGACCCGGTAGCTGCGGGTCCGCCGGTCGGCCTTCAGCAGCGCCTGGGCGTCCCACAGGCGATGCAGGTTCGACCGCTCGCCGCCCAGCAGCACGACGATGCGGTTGCCCCCTCGGTCCTGCGCGCGCCCGACGTGCAGCGGCTGGTGCAGGTCGGCAATGAAATGCACCAGGAATTTGAGCGCCTCGGCGCGATAGCGCTCCGGGACCGCGGGATCCGCGAGCTCGGCGTGAAAACGCGCGATCGCCTGCAGCACGTCGCCCTCGTCGCTCCGTTCCGCCCGCTGGACCGGGACATCGTCGGCGACGTTGATGTAATGCCAGGGACCGGCGTGGCGCCAATCCGGGTCGCTGCGAATCCTGTCCGCCCAGGTGCCCGCCTCCGCCAGCGACTCGCCGTCGAGCAGGTCGTCGACCGTGGCGCGCGCCTGCCGGCACAGGTACGACTCCGCGATATCGCCGACGATGCGGTGCCCGGTCGGGCCATACGCCGCGGCGTTTCCGGCGCAGATTACGGAAAGTACTGATGCGGCAACCAGTTGTAACCAGACTCTCACAGAGGGCATTATTATCAGTGCAATGCAACTGGTCCAACCCGATTCCCAGCCGTTCGACCTCGATGCGATTCGCGTTCAGCTCGGCGACGACTGGCCCGCGGTGAATCGCGAGATCGCGCGTCAGCTGCACAGCGACGTCGCACTCGTCAACAGCGTATCGCACTACATTATTAATAGCGGCGGCAAACGGCTGCGCCCGCTGCTCGTGTTGCTTGCGGCACGCGCGTGCGGCTACGGCGGCGATCAGCACGTGACGGCCGCCGCGATCATCGAATTCATTCATACCGCGACACTGCTGCACGACGACGTCGTCGACGCATCCGACCTGCGCCGCGGCCAGAACACGGCCAACAGCGTGTTCGGCAACGAGGCCAGCGTGCTCGTCGGCGATTTCCTGTACTCGCGCTCCTTCCAGCTGATGGTCGAGATCGGCCAGATGCGCATCATGGACGTGCTGGCCGATGCGACGAACACGATCGCCGAGGGCGAGGTGTTGCAGCTGATGAATTGCCGCAACCCGGACACGACCGAAGAGCAGTACCTCGAGGTGATCTATCGTAAGACCGCGAAGCTGTTCGAGGCCGGCGTGCTCATCGGCTCGATCCTCGCGAACCAGAGCCGCGCGATCGACGACGCGTTCATCGAATACGGGCGCGAACTCGGCACCGCGTTCCAGCTTGTCGACGACGCGCTCGACTACGACTCGAACAACGATCAGCTCGGCAAGAACGTCGGCGACGACCTCGCCGAAGGCAAGCCGACGTTGCCCCTGATCCATGCGCTGAAGCGCTGCTCCCCGCAACAGCAGCTGACGATTCGCGACGCCATCGAGAATGGCGGCCGCGACGACATCGACGCGATTATCGAAGCGGTCCACAACAGCGGCGCGATCGCGTACACGATGCAACGCGCCGGAGAAGCCTCCGACCGCGCGATCGAGGCGCTGGCCCGCGTGCCCGACAGCGTTTACAAAGCCTCGCTCACGCGGCTCGCGCAATTTGCGGTCGAACGGCGCTACTAGCTAACTCCGGGCCGATTCCGAGGCCGACTCCGAGGGGCCTCGGGGGCGCCGGGCGCGCAGCCCGGCGAATTGCCGCATCGTATATAATTGCCCGATGCAAACCGGTCAGCTCCGCGACGACTGCGTCGACAACTATCGCCTCAAGCTCCGGGGTAAGGAATACGTTCCGATCATCGTCGGCGGCATGGGCGTCAATATCTCGACTGCGGAACTCGCGCTCGAGGCCTGTCGGCTCGGCGGCATCGGCCATATCTCCGATGCGATGAACCCGTTCGTGTCGGACAAGAAGTTCGACACCAAATACACCAAGACGAAATCGACGAAGCATCGCGAGAGTCGCGATACGTTCGACAAGACCAAGGTCAAATTCGATCTCGAGGAACTCAGGCGCGCGCAGCTGCAGGTCGTGCGGTCCGCGATGGAACAGAAACGCGGCGACGGCGCGATCTGGATCAACGTGATGGAAAAGCTGAACATGGGCGCGCCGGGCGACACGCTGCGGGCGCGGCTGTGCGCGGCGCTCGAGGGCGGCATCGACGGCGTGACGCTGTCGGCGGGCCTGCACAACGGCAGCCTGAAACTGATAGCGGATCAGCCGCGTTTCCGCGACGTCGACATCGGCATCAGCGTGTCGAGCGTGCGCGCGCTGAAGATCTTCCTGCGCAGCTCCAAGCGCGTCGACCGGAATCCGGACTACTTGATCGTCGAGGGCCCACTGGCCTGCGGGCATCTCGGCTTCGGCGACGACTGGCGTGAACACAACCTGCGCGACATCGTCATCGAGGTCATCCAGTTCCTTAAGGATGAGGGTCTCGACATACCGGTGGTGCCGGCCGGCG
>JBPCXI010000110.1:0-4432 GCA_051008895.1 Gammaproteobacteria bacterium
GCCCCTGGGCCCGGCTGTAGGCCTCGACGAGTGCCACCTGCTCGTCGGAGCGTCCGGAGAAGCGGAGGTACTCGAGCGTCTTCTCGTCGATCGGGAAGAAGCCCATCGTGGCGCCGTACTCCGGCGCCATGTTGGCGAGCGTGGCGCGGTCGGCCAACGTCAGGTTGCGGAGCCCGGGACCGAAGAACTCGACGAACTTGCCGACGACGTTGATCTCGCGCAGGCGTTGGTTGACCGTCAGGACCAGGTCCGTGGCGGTTGCGCCGGGGGCGAGCTCGCCCTCGAGGCGGAAGCCGACGACCTGCGGAATGAGCATCGAGACGGGCTGTCCGAGCATCGCGGCCTCGGCTTCGATGCCGCCGACGCCCCAGCCGAGTACGCCGAGGCCATTGATCATCGTCGTATGCGAATCGGTGCCGACCAGCGTGTCCGGGTAGGCAACACGTTCGCCGTTCCGCTCCGCGTCGAATACCACGCGCGCGAGGTACTCGAGATTGACCTGGTGCACGATGCCGGTGTTCGGCGGCACGACAACGAAATTTCGGAACGCGTTCTGCCCCCAGCGCAGGAACTGGTAGCGTTCCTCGTTGCGCTGAAACTCGATCGCGGTGTTTTGTGCGAGCGCTTGCGGCGTGCCGTACTTGTCGATCTGCACCGAGTGGTCGATGACGAGTTCGGCCGGCGACAACGGATTGATCTTGTCGGCCTGACCGCCGAGCTTGACGACGGCGTCCCGCATGGCGGCGAGGTCGACGATCGCGGGCACGCCGGTGAAGTCCTGCATCACCACGCGACCGGGCGTGAACGCAATTTCCTGGCTCGGCGCCGCCTGCGGATCCCAGTGCGCGAGCGCGGCGATGTCGTCGGGCGTCACGTCGATCGTGTCGGCGTGCCGCAGCAGGTTCTCGAGCAGGATCTTCAGCGAGAAGGGCAGGCGGTCGACGTGCCCGTCGGTTACCGTGTCCAGGGCGAAAATCTGGTAATCGGTTCCGCCGACAGACAAGGCGGTCTTCGCGTCACGGACTTGCGACATAAATTAATCTCCGTGTGATGCGCCCCGGGGGGCGGCGTATCCGGCCGGGCCCGTTGTTATCGGTGCGGGGCGCTGGCCAGCTGCAAATGAGGCGCGAGATTATAACGGAGCCGTCAGGGTATCGGCCACCGGCGCGGCCGTAACCGCGTCCGCGTCGAGCGCGGCGGTGATCTGGCCGCCCCCGAGACACTCGTCGCCGGCATAGAGCACCGCATACTGACCGGGGGTCACGGCCCATTGCGGTGCATCGAACCGAATCCGCAGGCGCTCCCCGCAGCGGACCGCGACGCCAGCCACGTCGGGCTGCCGATAGCGGGTCTTCACATGGCACGCGAACTCGCGCCCGTCGCTCAGCGCCATGGGCGCAGCGCCGATCCAGTGCGGCGGACCCGTTTCGAGGCCGGCCGACCACAGTGCCGGATGCTCGCGGCCCTGCACCGCGATCAACACGTTGCGCGCCTCATCCTTGCCGGCAACGAACCACGGCGCGTCGCCGCGGCCCTTGACGCCGCCGATGCCGAGCCCCTGCCGCTGGCCGAGCGTGTAGTAGGCCAGCCCGTGATGGGCGCCGACGACCAGACCGTCCGGCGCCTCGATGTCGCCGGGCAGTTCCGGAATGTAGCGACTCAGAAACGCGCGAAACGGCCGCTCGCCGATGAAGCAGATGCCGGTGCTGTCGGGTTTGTCGTAAACCGCGAGCCCGGCCTCGTTCGCCATCCGGCGAACGTCGCTTTTTTGCCTCTCGCCGAGCGGGAACACCGCGTCGGCCAACGCTTCGCGCGAGACCTGGTGCAGGAAGTAGCTCTGATCCTTGTCGGGGTCCGCGCCCTTGCGCAGCCTGCCGTCCGCGGTCGCGCGCGCGTAGTGGCCGGTCGCGAGCCGCCGGCCGCCGAGGCGTTTGGCGTAGTCGAGCAGCACGCCGAACTTGATCTCGCGGTTGCAGAGCACGTCCGGATTTGGCGTAAGGCCGCTGCGGTAGTCCTTGAGGAACGCCGCGAAGACCTGGTCGCGATACTCGCGCGCAAAATTCACGTGATGCAGCACGATGCCGAGGTCGGCGCAAATCTGCCGCGCATCCGCGAGGTCACGCGCGGCCGTGCAGTACCCGTCGTCGTCGTCCCAGTTAGTCATGTGCAGGCCTTCGACGGCGTGGCCCTGGTCCAGCAGCAGCCGCGCCGCGACCGCGGAATCGACGCCGCCGGACAGCGCGCAAATGATCTTGTCGCCGGATCGGGTGCTCATGCGTGAATTATCGGTGGTCTCGGCGCAAAAAAAAGCCCTCACCCGCACGTAGCGACCGAGGGCGACTATCTTGCGGGTCAAGGGGGAGACCCGGTAGGGGGAGATAGCAGGGTTATGTTCGACCAATTGGTCGTTTCCCGCTATACGCAATTTCCGCTAGGTATTCTGCTCCAGGCGACCGTCAGACGCGCAATTCGCGCAGTTCCTGTTGGACCGCCGACCGGTCCCAGATTTCGTCGAACTGGTCGAGATAACGTTTCGCGACCGGTGGCTCATGCGTGTCTGCGATGCCTTCCCAGCGGCGTCCGTCGACCCGATACATCAACGCGTGTTTGTCCGCGATCAGGAACGCTTCACGATGCTCGCGGAAGTCTTCGTGCACGTTGCGAAATTCGATGTAGGTATTCAACCGCCGGCCGAGCGTGACAAATTTATGCCCGCTGCGCACCAGCCGGTGTGGCTCGGAGATGAGCACGCGAATGCGCGCGTAGCGCTTCGCCAGCACGAGTCGTTTGGCGACGTCCAGGAATGCATCCTGGTCGTAGATGCCTTCCTCGAGATCGGGCGTGTAAATCGAAATCCAGCGATTCGCGAGACCGGCAATCTCGACGACCGCATTGAGGGAATCGGCTTTCGAGGCCAGCACCCAGCGCCGACTTTGCGTGCGCGTTTCATCCATCGGCTCTGGCTGCCTCCCAGCTCATCAGTGTTCATGCCAGCGCGTGCGCGACCGCTACGATGGTCGTGCGATTTCGACCATATAGTTTATGTCGAGTTGCGCTGCAGACACTGCGGACTGCGTCACGTAAACGGATAGCGCCGCTCAGTCGCGCGTCGGACGGGCGATCGCCGCGGCAAGCTGTGCGGCAAGCCCGACATAGTCCGCAGGCGACAACTCCGCCAGCCGCCGGCGGGCGTCGTCAGGCACGTCGAGTCCGGCGATGAACTGCGCCAGCGCGTCGGCGGTGATTTTCTCGCCGCGCGTCAACGCCTTGAGCTGCTCGTACGCATCGCTGTGGCCATAGCGGCGCATGACGGTCTGCACCGCCTCGCCGAGCACCTCGAGATTGGCATCGAGATCGGCCTCCATCCGCCGGGCATCGGGCTCCAGCTTGGCGATGCCCTTCAGCAGGGATTCGCAGGCCAGGATGCCGTGGCCGATGCCGACGCCGAGATTGCGCAATACCGTCGAGTCGGTCAGGTCGCGCTGCCAGCGCGACACCGGCAGTTTCTCGCCAAAGTGCCGCAGCAGCGCGTTCGCGACGCCGAGGTTGCCCTCGGCGTTCTCGAAGTCGATCGGGTTGATCTTGTGCGGCATCGTCGACGAACCGACCTCGGAATCGACGCGCCGCTGGCGAAAATAGCCAATTGAGATATAGCCCCAGATGTCGCGGCTCGCATCGATCAGCACGGTGTTGATGCGCGCCAGCGCGTCGCAGTATTCCGCGATCCAGTCATGCGGTTCGATCTGTGTGGTGTATTCGTTCCAGCTGAGTCCGAGCGACTCTATGAAGTCGCGGCTCAGGGCCAGCCAGTCGGTATCCGGGTAGGCGACGACGTGCGCATTGAAGTTGCCGACGGCGCCATTCATCTTGGCCAGCGTCGGCACCTGGTCGAGCAGGGTCAGCTGGCGTTCGAGCCTGGCGATGACGTTCGCCAGCTCTTTGCCGAGCGTGGTCGGCGTCGCACTCTGGCCGTGCGTGCGCGACAGCATCGGCTGGTCCGCAGTCGCGCTGACCAGCGCGCGCAAGCGCTCGATGACGCTGCGCACTGCCGGTCTGATGATCGTGTCGCGCCCCTCGCGCAGCATCAGCGCGTAGGCGATATTGTTGATGTCCTCGGAAGTGCAGGCGAAATGGACGAACGGCCGGATCTTCTCGAGGTCCGCATCGTCTTTGAGCTGCTCCGCAATCAGGTACTCGACCGCTTTGACGTCGTGATTTGTCGTCGCCTCGATCTCCTTGACGCGTCTTGCGTGACTCGTACCGAAGTCATTGGCCAGCGCGTCGAGGTAGGTGTTGACGACCGGGGACAGCGGTCCGAAATCGTCGATCTCCGGCCGGTCGGCGAGAAACTGCACCCAGCGAACCTCGGCGAGCGTGCGCAGGCGAATCAGGCCGTACTCGCTGAACAGCGCGCGGAACGAATCGCACTTCG
>JBPCXI010000111.1:0-10910 GCA_051008895.1 Gammaproteobacteria bacterium
GGCCAGTCGGTGCGGGCGCTGAGTCGCTCGGAAGAAAATCTCGCCAAGCTGCCGGACGGCGTTGAAGGCGTCATCGGCGACCTCGAATCCGGCGCGGGGCTGGACGCAGCGTGTGCCGGGGTCGACAAGCTGTTTTTAATTACGTCGAATGGCGAATCGGAAGCGGCTCGCGGTGTGACCGCAGTCAAGGCGGCCGTCGCGGCGGGCGTAAAACATATCGTGTTTCTGTCGGTCGGTAGTCCCGCGAAGGAACCGGCCGTACCGCATTACCGCGCCAAGCTACCGATTGAAGAATCGATCCGCAGCAGCGGCGCCGACTTCACGTTCCTGCGACCGAATTTCTTCATGCAGACGGACCTGTCGATCATCCCGGTCATCAAGGAACACGGCGTCTATGCCATGCCGATCGGTTCGATCGGCAGCAACCGCATCGACACCCGCGACATCGCCGACTGCGCAGTGCGCGTGCTGACCGAAGACGGCCACGCCGGCGCCGACTATCGCCTGCACGGGCCGGACACCATCAGCGGGCCCGGGGCCGCCGAAGTCTACGCCAAGCATTTCGGTCGGAAAGTCGTTTACGGCGGCGACGATGTCGACCAATGGGGCAAGCCGGTCGAAGCATTCATGCCGCCCTGGCTGCTCGACTCGTTGAAGAAAATGTTCGTCGGCCAACAGCAACACGGCGGTGTCGCCGATGCGGACGCGGTTGCGGCCTCGGAAGATGCGGTCGGCCATCCGCTGCGGACGTTCGATGCGTTCGTCGCCGACCTGGCCGGCTGACATCGAGAAGATCCCCGATTGAAGATCTGGGTCGACGCCGATGCGTGCCCGGTGGTGATCAAGGAGATCCTGTTCCGCGCCGCCGAGCGCACGGGCACCCAACTGACGCTGGTGGCGAACCAGCCGCTGACCGTGCCGCGCTCGCGCGTCATCAGGACGCTGCAGGTCGCGGCCGGCTTCGACGTGGCGGACAACGAGATCGTCAAACGCGCCGAGCCCGGTGATCTCGTCATCACTGCGGACATCCCGCTCGCCGCCGAAATTCTCGAGCTCGGCGCCCACGCGCTCAACCCGCGCGGCGAGCGTTACTCGCCGGAAACCATTCGCGAACGTCTGAACATGCGCGACTTCATGGACACGATGCGGGCCAGCGGTATCAATACCGGCGGGCCGCCGGCGATCAGCCAAGGCGACCGGCAGGCGTTCGCGAACGAACTTGATGCCTTCCTGGCGCGCGGCAGTTAGCTTCGTCGCCAACGCGGCCGTGAAGAACTCCGACGCGTAACGCCGAAACCTACTTCAGGACCGGATACGCCTCGGTGTAGACCCAGTCGTTCGCCTTGGCCGGAACATGGCAACCCAGGCAGTCGGACTGGTAGTTCGTCGCCACATTCGTGCCTTCGCTGTCCGGCTTGAACAGCGCCCAGCCCCAGCCGTCGCCCCACAACGGGTTGTCCGCGAAACGGCCTTGCGCATCCTTGACCATGACGAACCACTGCTTGAGGGTCGCGGTTGCGTGGCTGACGCCCGGCCCGGTCGTGTAATCGCCGGACTCCGACGCCCGCAACTGCTTCACGAGCGTCGCGCCGTCGGGAAACTCGCCGGTCTTGCGATACGCCTCGACGCTTGCCTTTTCGGTGTACACGCCGTGGAAGCCGCTCGCGCCGCCGGCGGGCACGTACCAGGACCCGATGTGCACCATCGTCGTCTGGAAGTCCGTCGGGAAACTGATGTCGCCCTGGGCGTTCACGTACGGCGAGAATTTCCCGTCCGCAGAATTGTTGTCGGCAGATCGCTCATCAGCAATAGCCACCGCTGTTACGAGGCCGACCACCGCTGCCAGCACGGATCCAATTGTGTATGTGCGACGCATGGTTACTTCCCCGCAGTCAGGTCAGAGCGCTTGCCGCCCACGGCCTGCTCGCCCGCTGCCTTGCCGGCGCGCAGTACCGGGTAGTATTGCGTGAACACGAAGTCGTCGGCCGCAGCCGCCGCGTGACAGCCGTTGCACGATTCGGTGGGGAATTGCTCTGCGCTGGTGGTCAACGTCTTGAGGTCCGGCGTCGAGAAACTGAAGTAAGCCCAGTTGCCCGGCTCGTCGGCAAAGTATTTCTTGCTCTTGATCGTCGCTTCCAGGCCCACAAAGTCGCCCTGGAAATAGCCGGCACCGCTGACCGCGGCCTTCGCGCCGACGCCGACGAGTTCCTTGATCAGTATCGTGCCCTCGCGAAACTCACCGGTCTTCTTCCAGTGTGCCCAGCTATCCGGATCGATGTAGACGTTGTGAAACTCCGGAAACGCCGCCTTCCCGTCGTTGAGATCGTTGGGCGTCAGCGGCGTGCCGACGTAGACCCACTCGCGATAGCCGGTCGGGCGTTCCAGCTCGCCATCCGTAATCGTGAAGTACTCCTCGGCCGCCGCGCCCGTCGCGGCGAGCAGCATTGCCAATGTGACGATATTCCTGAACATGACGCCTCTCCTGTCGGTTGACTGCGCATTTTTCGCTGCGCGTGTTTCTGGTGCGGCATATGATAGGAGTCAGCCCTGCGATTCCACGTAGCCCACAGGATCAAATCGGTGCCTGAGCGACTCAATCAGGAGCGCGCGTTCGACGTGCTCGGGGATATCCTCGAAACCCTGCGTTTCCGGGGCTCCGTGTTCTTTCGCTCGGACCTCGCCGCGCCGTGGGGCATGTCGCTGACCAGCGACGGGACCCCGCGCTTCCATATCGTGCTGTCCGGCGAGTGCTTCGTCGGTGCGGACGGCCACGCCGACGTGCGGGCCGGAGAGACCGACATCATCATGCTGCCGAACGGAAGTGCACACTGGATCGCCGACCGGCCCGGGCGCGACCTCGTCCCCAGCGTCCGCGCCGGCGAGGCGTGCGAGCTCGGCAACCCGCTCTTTCAACAGGGGGCGATTACGAATCGGCTGATCTGCGGCATGGTCAACTTCGAACAGGGCGCGTCGCACCCGATCGTCGATGCGCTACCGGAAGTCATGCACTTCTCGAATATCGAAGAGGCCGGGCCGATCTGGTCCGTCGTCACGCTGATCGATGCTGAAATGCGCGGTAACGACGGGCGCAGCAACCGCATCGCCGATCGCTTGACCGAAGTGTTGTTTTTGCAACTGCTCAATCACTACGTCAGCGACAACGAGGGCGCGAAGGGATTCCTTGCGGCGCTGCGCGACCGGCGGGTGCATCGCGCGCTTATGCTGATTCACCAGGAACCGGAATTCGACTGGTCGCTGTCGGCGCTCGGCGAACGGGCCGGCATGTCGAAGGCTACACTGGTGCGACGTTTTCAGGACGTCGTCGGCGTCGCGCCGATGGCCTACATCACGGACTGGCGCATCATGAAGGCGCATAGCCTGATCAAGCACTCGGCGACGCCGCTGGAGCAGGTTGCAGACGCGACCGGGTTCGCGTCCGCACGAACGCTCAGCCGCACATTCAAACGGCATTACGGGTGCACGCCGCACGAACTGCGGCGCTCGCGGGATGAAGCGTAAGCGACCGGGTGGTGCGGCGTTCGCCGAACTGGTCGATTCGGTCGCCGCGTGCCGGATCTGCGCGGAGCACCTGCCGCTGGGACCGCGGCCCGTTCTGCAGGTTGATACCCGCGCGAAAATCCTGATCGCGGGACAGGCGCCCGGTCGGCGCGTGCACGAAAGCGGCGTGCCGTTCGACGACCCGAGCGGCGACCGCTTGCGCGAATGGCTCGGTATCTCGCGGGACGCGTTCTACGACCCGCGGCAGGTTGCGATCCTGCCGATGGGATTCTGTTACCCGGGCACCGGGAAATCCGGGGATCTACCGCCGCGGCCGGAGTGCGCCGAGGCATGGCGCGAGCAGCTGCTGGCGGCACTCAAAGCGGTCCGTTTGACGCTGGTCATCGGGCAATATGCGCAGCGATGGCACTTGCCGAATACGCGCAAAAACCTGACGGAGACGGTGCGCGCGTGGCGGGACTACGCGCCGGACGTCGTGCCCCTGCCGCATCCGAGCCCGCGCAACAATATCTGGCTCAAGAAGAACCCGTGGTTCGCCAAATCGCTGCTGCCGAGTCTGAAGACTGCGGCGAGCGCAGCACTGGGTGACAAGTCTTCGGACTAGATTTGCACCGGCAACTATTCGTTATAGTAGGTCCATTACCTTTTCATTGGGGCACGCCAGGATGACTGCTCAAGCATGGTTACAGGAATCGCCGTGGCCGACGCGGCAACTACCACGACAGGAACTCGAAGACCGCATCGAGCATTTACTCGCGACGCACTGGATGGCGGTGTTGTGCACGGTCGGAAAGAACGGGCCGATCGGCAGCCCGGTCGAATATTTTGCCGACGGCCTGAAGACCTACATGTTGCCGCAGCCCGGCAGTCCGAAACTGAAAGCCATGCAGAACGACCCGCGCATCTGCGTCACCGTGCATGCGAATAACTGCGGTTGGGCCAGCGTGCGCGGTGCGCAGATTTTCGCGACCGCCAGGCTCGTCGATCCGGGCACGCCTGAGCATGATCACGTCATGAGTGTCTACCGCTGGCAGCAGTCCGCCGTGCAGACGGGTTCGCCGCTGGATAAACCGCCGCAGATGCAGATGCTGATCGCCGCTCCAGAGCGCGTCGTCTATACGGAACACTGGCTGCGAAAAAGCGGCTACGGCCCACGGCAAATCTGGCACAAAGATCCCGATCGTGCGGCGAAGCCGGTGACTTACACGCACGAGTGAGCCGCAACTTGCCGACAATGCCATTCAGCAGCGTGGCGCCGAACGAGATCCCGGTACGCCGCGCGCGCTAGCTAATGCCCGAGGTTCGACCTCGCTCCTCGCAGGAACGTCGCGACTTCGAACGGCATGTCTTCGTGATGACCTACCCAGAGGTGGCCGCCGGTCGCATAGCGCAGTAACCGTGCGCCGGGGATCTGCCCGGCTGTGTAGCGCGCAATGTCGAACGTGCCGTACAAATCCGATTCGACGCTGACAATCAGGGTCGGGGCGTCGATTCGGTCCAGCGCGTAACGCGGCAGAGCGATCGACACATCGTTACGCACCCCACGAGCCCGCGCGCTGATCGGCAGCGCGAGGTCGATCATGCCGCGAATGCGCTCCTGCTCCGCCGTGCTCGCGCGGCGCAGTTCATCGTGCGATACCCCGATCAGCAATTCGGTCAGCGTCTTGCCGCCGAACCGTGTCGCGAGCCAGAAACCGAGATCCGAGCCGAGCAGTGCATCCGGTGTGCGCCGCACGAAATTCAACGCGCGTTGCAAGAACTCGTTCGTTCCCTGCGGCGAATGTAGCACCGGCACGACCAGCACCATTGCGTTGCACCTTTTCGGGTGACGCAGGCACAGCTGCACCGCCGACGGCGCGCCCAGCGATGCGCCGACCACCGCGACGCGTTCTAGTCCCAGCGCGTCAAGAAGGCATGCGTGCGCATCGGCCTGCGCCATCGGCGTCGCGTCTGCCGGTAGCGGCGTGCGCAGGTAACCGAAACGCGATGGCGCGATTATGCGGAATCCGTTTTCGATCAGCGGTCGTCCGACTGCGAGACTTTGATCGAAACCACCGCCTGCTCCGTGAATTATCAGCAGCGGCGGCCCGCTGCCGACGTCGGTGTACTCGATCACACCGCACGGCGTATCGACGAGTTCGCTTCCGGCCGCGATGCGCTTTTGTGCGTCGTCGAGATCCCGGCGAAAGCCGCTATATGCGAGCAGCAGCACGGCGGCGATGACGACAACGATGACGACAACTACGGCGAACAGCGCTTTTCGAATCATCGAGCGAATTCTACTTGGGAACTGACCCCGCTGAAGCTAGTCCAGCAATAGCATTTGCAGCTGCAGCAGGTCGGCCAGGCCGATCTCGCCGTCCGGGGCGCCGACGGGGTACAGGTCACCGTGCGCCAGGTCCTCGTCGGTGGGATCCTTGAGTCCGATCACGAATTGCCCGCAGACCAGCAGATCGGACACGTCGACTGCGGTATCACGCGCTCCCCAGGGCCCCACGTCGCCGTCGGCGAAATTGAAGTGCAGCGGCACCGGGTCCGCACCGTCGAGGTGGCCGTCGCCGTCGGTGTCGGCGTTGAACGGATCGGGATCGGTCCCGGGGTTGTAGCCGGGCACGCCGTCGTAGTTTTCTTCGTCGACGTCGGTCATGCCGTCGTTGTCGTCGTCGGCATCGCAGGCGTCGCCCGAGCCGTCGCCGTCATTGTTCTCCTGCAGCGGATTCGGATCGTTCGGACAGTTGTCGTCGAGATCGGGCACGCCGTCGCCGTCCGCGTCCGGCGCGACCCACTGCGCCGAGGCCATCGCGTGCGGCGTCGCCATGCCGGTATTCAGCCATGCGTCCAGCATGTTCGTGCCCTCGTCGGCGAGGAATGCGACGCTGCCGTCGTTCGCATGGTCGAGGAACTGAATGTACTCCCAGCTCGTCGGCTGGTACATCAGGCTGATATCCGCGGTCGCCGCGCCGGCCGGCGGATTCAGCGCAAAGTCGTCCCAATAATCAAAGGTGCCGCCCGGACCCGGAGCGCCATATTGCGTCGCGGGCACCGGCAGTATGGAACGCGTCAGCGACTCGTCGTAGGCCATGCCATACGGTGGGATGCGGCTGTCCTTGACGACCTTGTTATTCAGCACGAAGTGGAACGTCTCGTGATACTCGCCCGGGTTGAGCGCGGCGATGTCGGCGACCGTGTGGGTAACAATACCGGTCACGCGGTCGTAGGCGACAGGCACGGCGCCGTAGCCCGGCGACACCGCGAGCAGCTTGCTGGCCCACTCCTGCGTGATCGCGCCGTGTGCCTCGTAAACCTTCGCGTTCGGGTCATTGAGGTCCAGCAGCGTATCGACGGTATCGTTGACAGCGTCGCCGTCGATGTCGTAGCTCAGTTGCAGTGGCCCGTATGCGCCGTCCTCGCGAATCGTCGCGCCGCCGCCATCCTTCCAGACGACGTTCAGCCACATGCGCCGGCCCTCGGGATAGCCCGAGATCAGCTTGTGGCCGGTGAGGTTCACGACGCGCAGCGTGTCGCCGGTGACCGACAGCGACGCGGCATTCTCGAGATTCGCCTGCGCGCGCGCGACGCCGTCGTTCATGCCGGTGATTTCGGCCGGGCTCAGGTTCCCGCCGAGGAGCAGCGCGCCCTGGTTGTCCAGGTACTGCATGACCTGCGGCATCCAGTAGTTGCCGCCGGTTAGGTCGTGCGCCGGCAGGTCGGTACGCGTCGGTACGCCGGATTTATTGGCCCCCAGCCCTGTCGTCGCCGGCATATGGCAGGTCTGACAACTGAAGTAACGCGGGGCACCATCGACGTAGTTGCCGCCGGTGCCGGCGCCGAGCGCGGCATCACGCGCAATCTGAATGGAACCCGCCTGCAGGTCCGCGGGAAGGGTAAGGTAGTCGGACACCAGCGTCTGCGACAGCAAGCTGGCCTTGTACTCGCTGTACGTGCGCTCGACGACGCCGTATTTGTACGGCGGGTTGTTGAACGCCGCCTTGTCCTCGATGTTGCGCGGGTTCGACGGCGTGTCGAGTTCGCCGTCGAACGTGCCGGGGGCGAGCGGCTGCTGCGCGCCATTGTTCGGCGCGAGGTCGCCGACGACCGGGTTGGACACGTCGTGACACGAACCGCAGAAGTCGACCGAACGATGGTACAGCGACTGATCCCAGTGGTGTTTGGGTACCGCATTGGCATAGGGACCGAGTTTTGTATTGGCGTCCAGGAGCGAGAGCTGCGCGCTGCCATAGTAACCCTCGGCCGGCGCGCCACCGTCGTTGGCGACGAACGGCGGGAATTGCGCGCCGAGGTGTTCGGAATCATCGGGGTTGGTCATCTTGTGACAGACGTCGCAACCGACGCCATCGGCTGCCTCGCCGTTCGTCAGCGTCGACGCATCGGTGGGCGTCGAATTGCCCGCCTCCCAGCCGCCCATCGTGTGGCAGCGAATGCACAGGTCGCCGGCGCCGTCGAAGTCCTGCTCGGCTATTGCTACCGTCGCCCAGAAGATCGGGTCGCGGCCAGCGTGCGCCATCATGCTGCCGCGCCAATCATGCGCAATATTCACGACCGGATCGTCGTCCTGATGGCAGTTGTCGCACTTGTCGACCGACTCGATATTGCCGATCTCGCCTGGCTGGGTGCCCGGCATCTGCACTTCCATCGGCACGGTCGTCGCGGCCCACACGGGCGACGAGAAGCCGAGACAGATGCCTATCACCAATGCGAGGCCTGGCGCGAGTGAATTCGAGCGGCACCTGAACAGCGACGAACCCAAGGGTCGAGCGAAACGGAGACTCACGATACCTACCCCTCACCTACACATGTAAGAATGTGGGACAGGCTAATGCGCCGCAATACGTAGAATTCACACGATGTCCATCATCAAACAGAACATGCCGCTGCTCGCCCGCCACGAAGGCACGTGGGCCGGCACTTACCGGTTCATAACACCGCAGCTCGAATTGCTGGACGAATATGCGTTCCGCATCAACGTGAATTTTCCGGACGACGGCAACGGCGGGATCACGTACCGGCAGGAGAGCTACTACACCTGGCCCGACGGTGCCGAGCAGGAGCTGATCTTCGAGGCGCAGTATGCCGGCGACGGTCTGGTCACCTGGGACGGGCGGATCGCCGGGCGGATGTGGGAGCTCGACGAGCGCACGATCTACCTGACGTTTTCATTCGCCGACCAACCGGGCGTAGACGTCTGCGAGATGATCCAGCTCGCGCCGAATAACCGCGACCGCGCCCGGACGTGGCACTGGTTCAAGGACGGGAAACTATTCCAGCTGACGCTCGTCGACGAGGACCGGGTCCGCTGACAGGCGCCGGATTCTTTAGCTAAAAACGCCAGGCGGCGCCGACCGTATACATCAACACGCCGTCAGCCGCGTCAATGTATTCGATCTCGCCGCGTAGCTGAATCTTAAGCACGTCGACCGACAGACCGACGCCGGCTTCGATGTCGGTGCCGTCGTCGGAAAATTTGAATCCGTCGATGCTGATGTCGCTGTCCCAGCGGACGATACCCAGCTTGCCGAACAGGTACACGGGGCCGAGAGGAACGCCGGCGAGGCCGGCAACGTCGAACGCGGTCGGCGACAGTTTTACGTCGCTGCCGAGAATGGTGTCGCTCGGTGAACCGAGGTCCCGGTATGCCGCTTCGACGGCGAAAAACTGCAGAAAGTGATAACCGGCGAACAGCTTCCACGCGGTGTCACTCTCGTCGAATTCAATAACCCCTTCCGCCGCTTCCGTGGTCGCTCCGCCGACGCTGCCGCCGAGGTAGAAGCCGCCCTTGACGGCCATCGCGGGCGCGGAGGCCAGCAGAGTTACCAGCGCCAGTCCAATTATCGATTTCGTCATCTTCATCGTGAAAACCTCTCGTCCGTGTCGGATGCTGCGGGCGGATTGTGACACCTTTAGTCGGAAGAAAAAGATGTCGGAATTATCGTTTCCCGGAATAATCGATTCGGCGGTTATTGCCGATCAGCCGATCAGCTCCAGCCACTCGCCGGCCGGGCCCTCGATGACCGCGACCTTCCGCCCGCCGTACGGCGGATGGTCAATGGCGCGAGGTTCGGCCCGGAAGTCCAGGTTCAGCTCGCCCAGCGGTGTCGACGCGAAGCTGACCATCGCCAGACCCTCGGGCAGCTGACCGTCCGGGACGGTGCGACGCTCTATATAAGAAGGGAGTTCTTCGAGCTCGAGCAGGAAGCTGCGTCCGGGGATACGTGCGATCGAGATCGGGTACGTCGTCGCAGGATCCAGCTCCAGCACGCGCGACATCTGGCCGATGCGAAACGGATCCTGCGCCCAGATCTTGTGTCCGAGCACGTCGCCGTAAAACGTTTCGATGTCGGCCAGCGACGTGCCGCCGACAACCATGATGAACGGCCGGTCGACAAAGCTCTTGGCGCCGTGCAGGCCGAAGCGGCTGCCGCCCGGCAGGATGCGCGTGAAGTACATCAATTCACCTGCGGGTCCGGCCATCTGTAGCGCGCGCGCCGACTTCGGCGACGGGTACAGGTCCGCGGGGCCGCCGATGCGCGTGAACGCAGCGCCCTCTTCGCCGCCCTGGAGCGTCTCCAATACCGCGTCCGGATCGGTGCACAGCATCTCGGTGGCGATCCAGCCCTGCGTGACGGGCGGCCAGTAACCGCCGGCGTTGCCGGTCTCGATGAAGCGCAGGTAGACGTCGGCACCGCTGGCGGGCTGCAATAACGCATATGGCATTCCTGCCATGTTCGGCGTCGCCCAGGCGGTGGCGAGAGATTCCGGGAGGCTGCCTTCGTCAATGCTGCGATAGTCGAGCAGGTCACGGTAGGCCGGAACGCAGGCATTGAGGTCGGGCACGCAGTGCGTGGCGATCTCGATGCTGCGGAGCGCTTGCAACCTCGACTCAGTCATCGAGAAGGATTCCGATCACTGCGCCTTTGCGGCTTGCGGGCGCGTAAACCAGGCCATGACCATCACCGCGAGGATCCAGCTGAAGCCGTCCGAGAAAATCATCATTAGCTGGTACCCCGGCGGGAAGTCGGACCAGATGATGTCGGCAAAGCGCGGATAGGCCGTATACGCAATCCCGAACGTCGAGCCGATCGCAACGGCGCTCCAGTAGTTGGTGGTATGCCGATTCAGCAACAGCATCGCCGCGCCGATCAGCAGTCCGATTACGATGCTGTTGAAGGTGCCGATCAGGATCTTGACCGGCGACGCCTCAGGCGCGCCGTCGCGGTTGAAATAGACCGTTGCCTGCGGCCCTTCGCTGCGCATCTTCTTGCGCACGTCATCGCCGCTGAAGCGGCCCGGCAGGATGTAGGTGCCAGACTCAGGGAAGTGTTCGCGCAGCGCCTCACCCGCGGCGATGTCGTCGGCCGTCTGCGACATCGTGT
>JBPCXI010000112.1:0-5025 GCA_051008895.1 Gammaproteobacteria bacterium
CGCCCATTGTCCAATATTCCCCACTGCTGCCTCCCGTAGGAGTCTGGGCCGTGTCTCAGTCCCAGTGTGGCTGATCGTCCTCTCAGACCAGCTACGGATCGTCGCCTTGGTAGGCCTTTACCCCACCAACAAGCTAATCCGACTTGGGCTCATCCAATAGCGTGAAGTCCGAAGATCCTCCACTTTCCCCCGTAGGGCGTATGCGGTATTAGCACGAGTTTCCTCGTGTTGTCCCCCGCTACTGGGCAGATTCCCAAGCATTACTCACCCGTCCGCCACTCGTCAGCGACAAGTTCACCCCGAAGGGATCACAGCGTCCTGTTACCGTTCGACTTGCAT
The DNA here is from genome assembly GCA_051008895.1 of Gammaproteobacteria bacterium. GTDB lineage: Bacteria > Pseudomonadota > Gammaproteobacteria > Steroidobacterales > SMWD01. Next base: position 340 of record JBPCXI010000112.1, read on the forward strand.
GTATTAGGCATGCCGCCAGCGTTCAATCTGAGCCAGGATCAAACTCTTCAGTTCAATACTTTGAGTGAAAAGTGAGATCCCAAAATTACTGCTAAGAAAATTAACAAGTATCTTTTGGTCACTCACGTCGTCCTTTACAAAGGCCCCACCAAAAATTTTCCATATCCGAAGACACAAAAAAGCTTCAATGGTCGACGCGAGCGCCCACACAAATTACCTATTTTCCGAATTGTTAAAGAGCGAGGAATATCCGCCCGCAACGCAGGCAGACGGACAATTATACGCAGTGTTTCGTCGCGAGCAAGACCCGCAAGCAAAATAAATCAGTATTTCTAAACCAAAGTCACGCGCGCGAATTTTCGCTTGCCGACCTGGTACACGTGGGTCGTGCCGGCGTCGATTTCAAGCGCCCGGTCATCGACCCGCTCGCCGTCGATCCGGACCGCGCCTTGCTTGATCATCCGGAACGCCTCGCCGTTGCTGGCCACCAGCCCGGCCTGGCGCAGCAGGTTGGCGATGCCCAGCCGCCCGCCGTCCGCAGCAACCGAGACTTCGTCGACCTCGTCCGGGATGCCGCCCTGGCTGACTGCCTTGATGAACGCTTCCTTGGCCCGCGCCGCCGCCGCGTCGCCATGGAAGCGCCCGACCAGCTCGGCGGCCAGCAGGAACTTCACGTCGCGCGGGTTGCCGTCAACGGCCTGCTTCCGCAATGCGTCAATCTCGGCCGTCGTCCGAAAGCTCAGCAGATCGAAGTATCGCCACATCAGCTCGTCCGATATCGACATCAGCTTGCCGAACATGTCGGCCGGCTCGTCGGTGATGCCGACGTAGTTGCCGAGCGACTTCGACATCTTGTTGACCCCGTCCGTGCCCTCGAGCAGCGGGGTCGTCAGCACAATCTGCGGTTTTTGCCCGTACGCCTGCTGGAGCTGGCGCCCGACCAGCAGGTTGAACTTCTGGTCGGTGCCGCCGAGTTCGACATCCGCCTCCAGCGCGACCGAGTCATAGCCCTGCACCAGCGGATAGAGGAATTCGTGGATCGCGATCGACTTGCCGGCGTCGATGCGCTTGCGGAAGTCGTCGCGCTCCAGCATCCGGGCGACGGTATGCCGGGCTGCCAGCTTGATCAGGTCCGCGCCCGAGAATTTCCCCATCCACTCCGAGTTGAAAGCGATCCGCGTACGGTCAGGATCGAGGATCTTGAAGATCTGCTCTTTATAAGTGGCCGCGTTCTCGGCGAGCTGCGCGTCCGTCAGCGGCGGCCGTGTCGCGTTACGTCCGGAAGGATCGCCGATCATGCCGGTAAAATCGCCGATCAGGAAAATAACCTCGTGGCCGAACTCCTGGAACTGGCGCATCTTATTGATGAGCACGGTGTGCCCCAGATGCAGGTCGGGAGCGGTCGGGTCAAAACCCGCCTTGACGCGCAGCGGCCGTCCGGCTTTCAGGCGCTCGACCAGCTCGTCTTCGACGAGAATCTCATCGGCGCCGCGCCGGAGTTCGACAAGTTGGTCAGCGGCTTGGGCCATTTCGCGGGTCCTTGGTGGCAAAAACCGTCAGCGGCGCGAGCATAAAGCAAACTCCCACCCTCGTCACAAATATTGCAGACCGAGCACACTAAGTTCTCATAAATCGCGTCGTTATGTTGACCTACGAGACTGACGTTGCTCATAATTCCACTTATTCCGGCATCCGAGTGGTAAGCCGGTTCGGATAGCTGCCGGGAGGCTGACGTGGGATCTCCACATCGGTTCAAGTACGACTACAAACCGATAGACTCCGCGCGTCGGAGCCCAATGCGCCGGTGGCCCTGGTTCGTGGCCGGCGTTGGCGTTCCGCTGCTCTGCCTGGCGCTGATCCTGCCGATCCAGCAACAGGACTCACAGCCGGCGCAGGAATCATCAATACCTGAAATATCGCCCGACGCGGTCACGCGCGCGGCCGCGCCGGCGCCTGCTGCGGGCGAGGCGCAGACACCGGCGGCGGCGATCGTCGCCGAACAAGCGTCGGACGAGGCGCCGCAGGCGCCCGGCGCCGAGCCGGCAACCTATTCGGCCAACCAATCAACGATCCAACCGACCAGTGAGCCGGCGCTCGAGCCAGGCACGGCGGTCACGATGACGGTGCGCCGGGGCGACAGTCTTGACCGCATGTTCAAGCGCAACGGACTGGACCGGTCGGACCTCGCGAACATCATGCAACTCGACGTCGCACGCAAGCACCTGCGGCTGATCAAGCCGGGCGATGAAATCCAGGTGCGTACAGACCAGGGCGCCGTGCTGCGACTCGACAAGTCGGTCAGCCTCAGCGAGATCCTGAGCATCAGACGCTCGACGGACGGCTACATCGCCGAGACGATCGAGGAGGAACTCGAAACCCAGCAAGTCCGGGCAACCGGCACGATCGATTCGTCGTTGTTTCTCGCCGCCGCCGAGGCGGGCATCTCGGATCGCATCATCATGAATCTGGCCGGCGTGTTTGCATGGGACGTCGACTTCATGCTCGACATCCGCCGCGGTGACCAGTTCACGCTCGTTTTCGAGGAGATCTGGAAGGGCGGCGAGCGTGTGGGCGAAGGCGACATCCTGGCCGCGGAATTCGTCAACCAGGGAGACGCGTACCGCGCAATTCGCTTCGCCGACGACGGCGGTCGCGTCGACTACTACACGCCGGAGGGCAAGAGCGTGCGCAAGGCTTTCGTTCGCGCCCCGCTGTCGTTCTCGCGCATCAGCTCCAATTTCAATCCGCGGCGACGCCATCCGAAACTGAATACCATTCGTGCACATCGAGGCGTGGACTACGCGGCGCCGACCGGAACGCCGATCAAGGCAGCCGGCGACGGCAAGATCATTCACCGCGGCCGCAAGGGCGGATACGGCAACACGGTGATACTTCAGCATGGGGGCAATATCACGACACTGTACGCGCACATGTCGAAGTTCGGCCGCGGTCGCGTCGGCAGCCGCGTGCGTCAGGGTCAGGTCATCGGCTACGTGGGCGCAACCGGGCTGGCGACGGGCCCGCACCTGCACTATGAATACCGACGCAACGGCGTCCACCTGAATCCCAGGACGGTCAAGCTGCCCGACGCGGAACCGATCCAGGCGGAATACCTGCCGCAGTTCCAGCAAGCGGCCGGGCCGCTGTTACAGCAGCTCGATTCGACACGCGAACTGCTGGTCGCAGACAACCGGGACTGACGACCCCGCGCGCCGATTCGACGAGCGCGCCTTCGAAAATCGAAGAGGCGAAGATCGAAGAGGCCAGGATCGCAGCTTCGAAGAACGACGAGGCGACGATCGAGAATGCCCACCGGAGCTTGACCCGATCACCAGACCAGCAATGGCAACTGATCTCTATATCGGCCTTATCTCCGGCACCAGCATGGACGGAATCGACGCAGCGCTCGTCGATTTCTCGGGCGACAAAACCCGCGTCATCTGCACCGGCAGCACAGCCTATGGCGACGAACTGACGGCGCGGCTGCGACGAATCGCCGTCGCGCCGGATACGGCGAGCATGGCCGCTGCGGGCGGCCTGCATATCGAGGTCGCGAACGCGTTTGCCGTTGCGGCGAGCGAACTCATCCGACGCGCCGGCGGCGCCGCACAAGACATCGTGGCGCTGGGCAGCCATGGCCAGACCGTGCTGCATCGGCCCGACGGCGAACACCCATTTTCATTGCAGCTCGGCGATGCGGGCACGATCGCCGCGCAGACAGGCATACCGGTCGTCGCGGATTTCCGCAACGCGGACCTCGCGCTCGGCGGACAGGGCGCGCCGCTCGTTCCGGCATTTCACCGCTGGGCGTTCGGTCATACGCACGACACCCGCGCGGTGATCAACATTGGCGGCATCGCCAATGTCACGCTGCTGGATCCGGGCGGGCCCACGACCGGCTTCGACACCGGCCCGGGGAATACGCTGCTGGACGCGTGGTGCCGCGAGCAGCGCGGCGACGGTTTCGACGCCGGCGGCGCATGGGCGGCGGGTGGCCGAGTCCAGGCGGATCTTCTCGCCATGCTTCTCGCCGACCCATATCTGTCACGTCCGCCACCGAAGAGCACCGGCACCGACTATTTCAACGAAGCCTGGCTCGCCGAGCAGCTGCGGCGCGGCGACGCGACTTTCGACCCGCGCGACGTGCAGGCGACGTTGGCCGAATTTACCGCCCGCACGATCGCGGAGGCCATCGATGCCGCCGATGCGGTTGCCGTGTGCGGCGGCGGCGCACACAACGATGACCTGATGGAGCGGCTGGCGCGATTGCTGCAACCCCGGCGCGTCGACGCGACGTCCGCCTGGGGCATCGATCCGGACTGGGTCGAGGCGGTTGCGTTCGCGTGGATGGCGCGTCAGCGGATACGCGGAGAACCGTCTAACGTCCCGGCGGTGACCGGCGCACGCGCCGAGGTGAGCCTCGGGGGCCTGTTTCTCCCACCGACCTCCTCGCCCTAACGACAACCGGGGTCAGATCTTCAGATCTGACCCCTCGGGGGCAACCGGCCGAGAAAGTGCGCACTGGCGCAAAGCCAGGCAATCACCCTGCTGCTATATTAAAGGGCTATACCAAGAGGCCTCTGCAGTGGACATCCCGAATTTCGCGCTCCCCGATTACTACATCAACAGAGAACTGAGCGCGCTCGAATTCAACAGCCGGGTCCTGCACCAGGCGACCGATGAGTC
>JBPCXI010000113.1:0-6839 GCA_051008895.1 Gammaproteobacteria bacterium
AGATGTCGGGCAGCGACGTGGCATCCGATGCTGGGGCGCAACCACCGGCACCGCCGCCGGTTGCCACGGACGTCGCGTCGCCTTCGTTGTCGCAGATGTAGTCGAAGTCGAAGTTGCCCGGGTCGAACAGGTCGCTCAGCTTGAGGTCCTGCAGGTCGGCATCGCCGTTGTTACGAACCTCGAGGCGCCAAATGACGTCGTCGTTCTCGTGGCCGTACACGGGGTCGGAATATTGTCCCGAGCCCTGGCCGGCATCCACGTTACGGCCCGTCTTGATGATCTCCGGCGCGGGTTCCTGGAGCGGAAGGAGTCCCGGTCCGGACGTACTCGTGTGGCGGTAGGTCAGCTCGCAGCTCGGCGTGAATTCGACCTCGGCCTCGATCGTGCGATCGGCAGCAACCAGCCCTTCCTCGCCGACGGCCGCGTGCCGCCGGACGTCGAACTCGACGGTCAGCGAACGGGTCCCGCCGCCACCACCGTTGTTCGGTCTTCCCTCGAGGACGAACAGGTTGCTCAGCGTCCACGTCAGCACCGAGCCGTTCGGGCCGCTGACGGCGGGCTGGACGACAGGGGGCGTGGGGACGTTGTTCGTGCTGAAACGGGTGCTGTTCGAAACGTAGGTCAGGCCCGACGCCAGGAGATTCTCGGTGATGACGATGTCGGAGAAGTCGGCATCGTCGACGCGACGATACGGGTTCTCGATGTCGATGCGTACCGTACCGATTTCGCACAGCTCGCAGAAGCTGACCGTGAAATCGTGGTCGATGATATTTGCGGTGCCGAGATCGTTCGGGCAGGTCGGCGGAATTGCCTGTGCCGCGGCATCGGCCGACCACAGCACAGCGGACAATGCCATCACACAGACAACTTGCCGCACGCAGCTGAAACGTGTGGCTGCCGAGCCGTCGTTACCGAAAGCTCGCAAAATGCGATTGAGCTGGGCCATTGTCTGTCGCAAACACTCCGTGTGCGCTAATCCTCATCCCTTGAGGACGGCCCGATTTGACTTTCGATCTGACTACAATCGTTGATCAATCAATCGTCGAGCGGTCCCGCTGCCGTAGGGTCTTGAGCCCTTTAGGCCGGTGACTTTGCGTCGCCGCCTTTCGGCGGTTTTGCCTGAGTCCAGACGAGATAATGGCGCATTGCCTGCCCGCATTAGTTGAACTGGATCACATGATCGGCGGCTGGTCGGAAACTGATTGAATCGTGCTGATCGCGGCGCCGTACTTGCCTGAAACCCGCCGTGGCCGTGGTCTGCCGGGACGACTTATGTAACGGTCCCGGAGCAGGAATCAGCCGCTGGATCGGTCCGCGGGGGCCCGTTGCGGACGATTTCGCTTTATGTCAAACAATCGCCCGGATCAGGCGGCCGGCAGGAAATCGATCGGATAGATTATCGTCATCGCGACGATATCGTCCTTGGCGCCGAAGTCGAAAGCACTGACGCGATCGACGACTTGCTGCGCCAGCGTCGGCGCATCCATGTCGGACGACTGCAGCGCGCACATCGAAACAGACCCGTCAGGCTCGATCGTCAGGCGCAGCACGAGCTGCCCCCGGAGCGTCGGATCCTTGCGCAGTTCCTTGTTGTAGAGGCGGTACAGCGCCGCCTTGTAACGATCGAATACGATTTGAATTTCTTCGTCGGTACGTCCGGCGGACATGCCCGCACTGAGCGGCCGGTCCGGGCCTTCGCCACCGCCGATCGAACTTGCGACACGGCTCACCTGCACGCCTTCGATACCCTGGCCGCCACCGCCGACGTCGCGGCTGATACTCGCGAGGTTGATGCCGCCGCTCGAACCCGGTGCCGACGTCGTGACCATCATGCGTTGCGGCCGACCGACCGAGTCCTCGCCCGCGTTGCTGAGCCGTGCCTGCGAACCGAGCTGCGCCGTCGTATTGAGATTGGCGCGCGCAGCGAAACTGTCGCGAAAGGCCAGGATGCCCTTCGACTTGACCTTCTCTTTCGTATCTTCCGGCGCGGCTTCCGCAACGACCGGCTGGTCGACCGCCTCCGGGACCACCTCTTCCGGCGGGGTTTCCTCGGCAAGCTCCGGCTCGGGTTCGGGAATTTCTTCGTCCGGCAACGGGATGTCGATGGGCTCCGGTTCCGGTGGCGCAAGCCGTTCCTTCTCCACGAGTTTTGCAACACGTTCCGGAACTTCGATCAACTCCGCGCGTTCGGGTATGGGCAATGCAATCGTGCTGATGAGCCAGCCCACGGCGAGCGCCACGAACAGGGACGCTAACACGTTCACCCGGAACAACTGGTCTTCCGCCGTGCCACGCGTCCACGGCATGATCGCCGCGCGGTAAGGCAATTCGTCTTCGTCTCTTTCGACGATCCACTCGGCCTGGCGACTTTCTTCGAGCTCCATTACCTCGCGCAGCTCGTAGTGCAGCTTGTCGAGCGCCAGGTTTTGATCACCGATCTTCTCGAAGACCACCGCACGCCGTTCCTCGAGGCGCAGGATATCGTCGCCGAAGACCTCCATGTTGCGACGCGCATAGGCAAGTGTTTCGGCCCGAATCTGGCCACCGTCCTGCTGGGCCCAGAACAGGTGTGCTGCACCGAGGTCGTCCAGTTCGTCCAGGGAATTGCAGACCTGCAACAACAGGTCGTACTCGTGGCGCTTGCCCGCCTGCTCATCGCGCTCGCTGTCGATCTCGCAGAGTTCGCGCTCGAACTCGTCGAGCACGAGCTCGGTTCGCCCGATCTGGTCCCGAAGCGATTGCTCCTCCCCGGAGAGTTTCAACTTTATTGAGAGCGTATCGTCCATGCGGCCCTATCTCGATGCTACCTGCGACGCTTTCTGAATGACCGCCAGGGAAACGTTCTCGTACCCCTCACCGGTGCACGTCGACATGATCTGCCGGATCACGGTAAACGGGACGGACTTGTCCGCCAGGATCGTGACCTCGAGGCTGTCGGCAACAGCGAGCGTGCTCGGCCCGACAACCGTTTCTTTCAGTTCCGCGAGCCGCCAGGTAATCGGGTCGACCGCCTCGGGTTTGCCGTTCAGAATATCCTCGACGAGCGTGACCGCCTCGCCCTGGACCAGTACCTGGTCCTTGCTGACGAAAATCACCACGGTCTCGCGGGGTTTCGTTTCGACGCGTGATTCGGGCAGCGTGACTTCCTTCGGCGCGTCGAGTATCTCGACGGAGCCGGAATTGACCAGCAGGAAGAACACGAGGATCGTAAAGACGTCCATGAGCGACGTCAGGTTCATCTTCGCGATCTTGCCGCGGTTTCGCGACATGCGTTTGATCCTGCGTGAATTCCTCATGGCGCGTCCCCCACGGATATTTCGGAGAACAGTGCGTAGAGCTGGAACTCTTCCTCGCCTGCCTCGCCTTCGTTCTCACCGTTTACCGGGAGTTCAATGCTCCTGACGATATCCATCACCTGGATCAGGTAGTCGTAGGGAATATGCGCCTCCATCAGCACGGACGCAGCATCGTGATCGGGGTATTCCTGCTTCAGCGCGACCATGAAATCCGACAGGGTTTGGAGGTCGAATTCATCGTCTTTCTTGGGAATCGTCGCGATCGTTGCCGTGCCATTGGTGATTTCGATTCCGGCTTCGCGCACGATGACCTCGACGCGAAACGGTTCTTCGGTGCTCGCCGGACCGCCTGCCGAACTGGGCAGGTTGAGTTCGACGATCGTGAGCCTCGAAAACACGGCCGTGATCAACAGGAACGGCACGAGCACCACCATGAGATTCAAAAACGTGGTGACGTCGATTTCGTGGGCGGGCCCTTTGGATCGCCGTTTGTAGTGATGCCGCCTTGCCATGTCGGCTAGGCCTCTACTGCCCGTTTCGCACGTCTCGAGAATACGTTCAGGGCTTTGACCGTGGCCATTTCGAGGCTGTCGATGATGTCACCGGTCTTGCTCGTCAGTACCGCATGAATGATCAGCAGCGGAATCGCAACCATCAGGCCGAATGCCGTGGTGTTCATCGCAACCGAGATACTGGCCGAAAGCAGGTCCGCTTTCTCCGCCGGGTTCGCGTTGGCGACCGCCGTGAATGCCTGGATCAGGCCCATGATGGTGCCCAGCAAGCCGAGCAGCGTGGCGATACTCGACGCCAGCGCCACGTAAGGCGTGCGTTTTTCGAGTCGCGGCACGATCTCCATCATGCTTTCTTCCATCGCAATCTCGATATCCTCGCGACGCCGAACCGCACCCTGCAACGACAATCCCATGTTGAGTACCTGGGAGATCGTCGACTCGTCCGTGCTCGTCATCTCACGCGCGTCTTCGAAATTGCCTTCTGCGAGAAGCGGTTGCACCTTGTCCCACACCGCCTGATTCTTGTTCGTCACCATCGAAAGCGTGGCGTACCGTTCAATTGCAATCGCGACACCTACGGCAAACACCAGCAGTATCGGATACATGAACAGGCCACCCGATGAGAAGAACCCTACAATCGAATAGAAAAAGTCCATTACCAAACCCTCATTTGACAAAATGTGCTGGGTTCCTCCCAGCGCAGACCCAAGAATAGTTAGCGAGTACCGCCGTGAATGTGACGCAGCGCACGTTCACGCGTTATGTCGGCTCCTAATCCGCATTCCATGAAGTAGCTCACACTGTGTGCCCCGGAATGCGCCGCGCCCGATGTTATTCGGCTTGCCTGCCGGCGCGAATCTCGTAGAAATTCAGTTCGCGCAGGAAAACTTCCTTGTCGACCGGCTGCGCGCGATCGTCCAGCGTGTCGGACAAGCTGATATCGTCGCCGAGCTCGGACGATTTCCACGGAATGATGACGAGTGACTTCGGCGCCTCTTCGTTGCCCAGGATCGACATGCCGGACATCGTCTTGGGTTGCTCGATGCCGTCACCGTTCTCTTCCTCGACCTGCGCCTCTTCCTCGACCGGTGCCGCTTCCTCACCTTCCGCTACGGGCTCCTGCGCGAAAACGAGCGCGCTCGCAAGGAACAGCGATGTGCCAAGCATGAGTCGTCTCAATAGTTGCTGTCTCAACACTAGTCGTCTCAAAATATCGTTTCCTATTGCTCCAGCCGATAGCGAATGTCGGAGATCCACATCGAGGCCTCCTCATCGCTCGGCACCGTCGCCATGTACGCCTCGTAATTGGCGAGTGCACAGTCGAGATCGGCAAGGTACAGGTCGCAGAGAATTGCGAGGTTACGGCGCGCATAGTGGAAGCCCGGATAGACGTCCAGCGCGGCCTCGTAACTCGTTTTCGCCTGGCTGAAGCGCCCGGTCTTGCGATAGACAATGCCCAGTTCATTGAGCGCGGCCGGTTGCTGCGGGTTTACCTCGAGTGCGAGCAGCAAGTTCTTCTCCGCCGCCTCGAGTTCGCCGGCGCGATGATACGCGATGCCGAGATCGATGCGCGGCGCACTCAGTTCCGGCGCGGCCTCTGCGACCGATTCGAGCAACTCGATGCCTTCCTCGTGACGCCCCTGCGCCAGGTACGTGAGCGCCAGCTCGTAATCGGCACGCACGCCGCCGCTGATGCGCGCATCCTCGGTTATCGTGAATCCGACCTGCTCCAGAATTTCGATATGCGCCGGCGTGCTCGTCGGCGGCGCTGTCGCACACGCGGACAGTGCGAACGCAGCGACAGCAAGCAACACGACGTTGTGGCGCGTGCCGGAAATCAGACTTGTCATGGGCGTATGCATGTTCACTCTGTCCACCAACTAGTTCGTGTCGATGCCAGCATCGCCGGCGACTTGTGGGGCAGTTTCGATTGGCTGCGCGTCGTTGCCGGCGCCTGAAATTTCAATATCGTCTTCGCCTTCCACACCGATCTCCGGCGCTATCGGCATGCGATACGCGTACGAGTCGATCGATCCGACGAAGCCACCACTGATCTCGTTCTTGGCGTAGCGTCCGGGCATCAGGACAGCGAGCTTGTCCAGGCTCTGCTGCACCCACGGGTTGAATACGCCGACCGCAACAAGCTCGAAATTCTGCTTGTGCACGTCGATAGCGCGCTCCTCGAACGGATACGCCTCTTCCTCGATGACCAGTTCGTAGTCGACCTTCTCCGCCGCGGTCAATCCCGCCGGGCGCTCCGAATCGAGTAGTGCAGCGCTGAACTCGAAATAGATTTCCGCGATGTAGAACGTGGCGGCCGCCGTCACCTCGGCGACCTGGTATTCGACAAGACCTTCGAATGCCGCCATCGCCAGGTCCATGCGTGCCTGTTTCTCGGCGAGGCTTGCGTCGAACGGCTGCACGAGGCGCAGTGTTGCGAAACGCTCGTAGGTCTGTTCGGCGAGCACCAGGGCCGCTTTCGACGCCAGGTATCGGCTGCGGTCAGTGCGCCCCGAACCGGCCGCGCGATCCGCGTCGATGATGTCGTTCAATTGCGCATAGTAACGTTCGTAGTCGAGTTGTGACTCGAAAATCTCGGCGAGCCTGGTCCGGGTTTCCATCGCAATATCAAGGGGTTGCGGATACTCGGCAACATACTGCTGGTACACGCGAATCGCGTCGTCGAGGACGACGACTTCGTCGTAGAGTTCGGCAGCGGTCAGCAATGCCTCACGACCCAGCTCGGGGTCGGTCGCTTCGGCTGCAATCCTCTCGTGCTCGGCGGCAGACCGCTCCGTCTGCCCGTCCTCGCGATAGATGAAAGCGAGTTGCTTGGTCGCTTCGGTGTTCAGCTCGTGTTCCGGGTGGCTGGTTCGAAACTCCTCCAGAACGTTGGACGCCATGGCCCAATCGGAGAGTTTCATCAACGCTGCGGCCGCATCGTATTCCGCCACGGTGCGAATGTCCGACGTCGGCGCGAGCTCCTTGATTCTCAGGAAGTGCGTCGCGGCGCCGCGATAGTCTTCGAGCA
>JBPCXI010000114.1:0-43832 GCA_051008895.1 Gammaproteobacteria bacterium
ACGAGTGCGCGCAGATTTCTGCGGCGCAGGAAAGACTGGCTTGCTTCGACCGCGCCTTCGGTACTGGCGGTGAGACCGAGTCTGCCGCACCGGCAACCGCTGCTGGGCCGGAAGATGCGGGAGCCGCTGTCGCCACCGCTGCCGGCACAGCTGCGGTCGCTCAGCCCGCGCCCAAGGACGCGGACTTCGGGCGGCAGAAGTCCAAGGCGGAGGTGGAGGGCGAGTCTCTGACTAGCGGCCTCGCCGCGATCGGCAAAGACGCCTACGACCGGCTGATCTTCGAGCTCGACAATGGTCAATTATGGCGGCAGGTCGAATACAAACGCTTCCCGATCGAGGCCGGCCAGGTCGTGGAAATTCGCCATGGCGCGCTCGGTTCCTACAAGCTCTACGTGAAAGGCAAGAAGCGCTGGACTCGCGTGCGGCGGGTTGAATGAAAAAAGCCGGCGGGTTGCCCCGCCGGCTTGGTTACTCTTCCGTCTGGAAAGGAATGGGATCAGACCTGAAGGTCTGATCCCATGATTCCATCTAGAACGCCCAGTTCAGCCGCGTCCACAGACGGCGACCGATGACGTCGTAGACGCCCGGCTCCGTGTTCGCGTTGAACGCGCTGTGGAATCGCGGCGGATCTTCGTCCGTCAGGTTGTCGATGCCGACGTTCAGGGCGATCTGCTCCCACTGGTACGTGAACCTAATATCGTGGTAGAGCATGTCTTCGGCAACGCAGTCGTCCGTCAGGTTACATGGACGCCACAGTTCGTCCGATTCGCTGTAGTAACGCATCTTCCAGCCGGCCGTCCACGCTTCGCCGCCTAAGCCGACCCAGGTGTTCCACTTCCACTCCGGGTAGACCTCGCCGTCACCAGAGGCGGTCCCGGCCTTGTCGATCGTCGTGCCGAAGATCGGGAAATCCTCTTCGCGTTCCAGCAGGTAGGTGCCGAGCAGCGACAGGTCGAGCGACGATATCGGGCCCCACTCGACCGCGGTCGTGTAGTCGAACGCGAAATCGATTCCGCTGGTCGTCAGGATGCCCTGGTTCCGCAAAGTGACCTCGCCGTCGGGCGCGAAGAAGCCGAACAGCCGGTATGTGCCACCGAAAGGCTCACAAATCGGCGCGCTGTCGCGCGTCGCATTCGGCTGCTCATAGCAGGCTGCTACGACCGAGTTGTAGGTCGGCGCGTCGATGTAGCCGTCGATCTCGATGGACCAGTAATCCAGGCTGGCCTGGAAGCCGGAGTCCACCGGGGCCCAAACCGCACCGATCGTTATATTTTCCGACTCCTCCGGCTCCAGTTGCCCGCCGGCGAGCTGGGTCCAGGTCGCCTGCCACTGGAAGCCGTACTCGGTGACTGCGGAAACCTCGTCCAGATCGTTCGGGTCGGTTACGCCGAAACCGTCGGCGACGCAGTTATCGATGACGTTCTGGCTGACGTTCTCCCGCAGCGGCCACAGCTCGCACGGGTCCTCGACGACCGGGAAGTCAGTCTGGTTACCGCCGTACAGCTCAACGATATTCGGCGCGCGGAAGCCGGTCGAGTAGACGCCGCGCAACCGGAACGACTCGACGATGCCCCAGTCGATGCCGATCCGACCGTTGGTCGTATCGCCGACGCCGCCGTCGTAGTCGGAATAGCGTATCCCGAATTCCACGTCGAACGAGTTTGCCCATCCGGCGCCGTCTGCCAGCGGCAGCCGGGCCTCGGCATAGAACTCGCCGGCCGTGAGCGAACCGCCCAACGGATTGTTCGCGCCGCTGGTCGTCAGACCCTGCGCAGAGAACTCGTCGGGTGAGTAGGCCGCGTCTTCTTTGCGTCGCTCGTAGCCGGCCGCCCAGCCCATCGGGCCGCCCGGCAGCTCGAACACCTCGCCGTTGAAGTTGATCTGGAATTGCTGCATCCGGTTGTTCGTAATGTCCTTCAGCGATCCGACCGACAGGTACGTGATCTGTTCGGGCGTGATGGTGCCGAACGTGCTGTACGGGTTGAACACGCCGCCCGTGTCCGCGAAAACACTCGTACAATCCGCGTCGGCGCCACACTTGGCCGGATCCACCGCGGTCTCCCAACGGTCGAAGCGATGGTAGAACTTCGTCTCCTGTGTCTCGTGGTTGTCCGCGAAGACATACGCGACTTCCCAGCCGATACCATTGTTGAACTCGCCGTCGAAGCCCGTCGCGATCCGCAGCGTATTGACCTCCTGGATGAAACGGCGGCCGCCGCTCTCAGTCAGGCGCCGGTTGATACGCGTGCCGAAGCCCGAGACGCCGTATGGGTTCAGCGTTGCGCCGTTGACGCCGAACGGGTTGAACGGGTTGCTGGCCGGGACCCAGTCGTTGTCGCGAAACACGCCGTTCGGGCACGCGGGATCCGTCGGGGGATTGGCGACTTCGCCGGGGTTCAGCACCGTGTCGCAGAATTGGTCCGGAATGGTATTGAAAGACGCGTCCGGCGCCAGGCGCTGGGCCGACTTGCGCTTCGTGTAGCCGATCTCGCCGAAGAAACTCACCGAGCCGGCGCGCGATGAATCGACGAGCGAGTACTCGCCGGCGCCGTTGATGTTCCACGTCTCGTTCGGCGTGATGATCGCATTGACCGGCGAGTAGTTGTAAGCGTCGTTCAGCGCGTCATACGGTCGGACGCTGCCGCCGTCCGGCGTCCAGCTGCTCGCCGCCGAGCCCGTCGGGAAATCGATCATGCCCTGCGGGGTTGCAGCGATCTGATTGCGCAGCTCCGTATCGGCGCGGACCGTCCGGCTGTTACTGGAGCCGAGGCCGAACGCCGTGAACGAACCGTCCGACGTGTCCAGCAGAGGCCAAAGGGCTTCCTGCGCCCACGAGCGGGATTCCTGCAACATCTCCTTTTGTTCCTGGTAGCGACTGCCGATCATGACCCAGCCCTTGTCGGAGCTGGTGCCGATCTTCGCGTCAATGCCGTAGTCCTTGGCATCCCAATCTTCCGTGCCCCAGCCGATGTTGGCGTTGAACTCGACACCGTCGTAGTTCTTCCTCGTGATCACGTTGACCACGCCACAGAGCGCGTCGGAACCATACGTCGTCGATGCACCGTCCTTCAGTACCTCGATGCGTTCGACCATATATAGAGGCACTGTGTTGAGGTCGACCGCGCCGATCTCACTCGGGCCGCCGACGAACGCGCCGACCTGGCGCCGGCCGTTGATCAGCGTAAGCGTACGCTTCACGCCGCAGCCACGCAGGTCGACCATCTTGACGCCATTGTTACCATTATTGGTCGACGTGCCGTACTGGAAACCGGTGAATGCCGGAATTTCTTTCAGGAACTCGTCGACGCTGGTGGCGCCGCTGAGCCTGAAGTCCTCTGATGTGAAAACGTCGACCGGGCTGGATGAATCAAACGCGTTCCGGCCGATACGCGAGCCGGTCACGAAGATCTCCTCTTTGACGACGGGGCCGGCGGCGGCACCGGCGAACGCGGGTGATGAAATCATCACGCCGGCTGCGCCGAGGCACGCCATTAGCCACGTGGCTAATGCTCTACGACTAGACATTGAAATGTCCCCCATGTTTGTTAAAACGCAACAGTATCCGGGTCGAGGTGTCTTCCGCACCCTGTGCCCGCGATGAGTGTCGCCGACTATAGAACAGCGCTATATGTGATGCAAAATCGAATGTTTACGGAAGAATCCGCCGATTGAACGTCCGTCGAACGCACGCTGATTGCTGCGTTGCCGCGTGATGTCGCAAAAAAGCGACGTCCTGGAAACGATATTCTGAAAGCCGCGTGGTTACAGGCCCAGCTTGGACAGGCCGAGATCGGCGCAATCTCGTTCGACCGGGGCGAACGCCGCCTCGAGCCGTTCCGCTGCGCCGACCGCGTCAGCGGCCAGCAGCGAGTCGTAGACTGGTGAGAAGCGCATGATGCCGAAAACGCGCCAGCCCCGGGCGCTCATATCATCGAGTACTGCGCGGGCGCCGGCGATGTCGCCGCGATGCCAGCGCACGGCCGCGTCGGTCACGCCTATCGCCGGCGTGTCGAAGCCGTTGTCACGCAGCCGGGTGATCTCGTCTGCGGCCGCCGCAAGCAGGCCGTCCGCACGCGCGTCGTTCGGGTCGATCGCGAGCAAGCTGGCAGCGAGGTAAGTCAGTATCGTCGGTCTGCCCTCGGGGAAATCGAGCATGCAGCGTGCGTCGTCATCACGCTCGACGAGTTGGCGAAACCTTATCGCCGCGGCTGGGTAGTCGCGCGCGATGAAGTCCGCGGCGGCCACAAAAGCGTCACTCCACAATCGCCTGCACGTCGCCGTGACCTTCATCGACGTCGTCGGGTTGATTTCACGCATCCCGTCGACGACGTCACGCAGCGCGTCCGCATCGCGCCGCGCGACGGCGAGTTCTGCCCGCAGCATCATGCTGAGCCACGCGTCCATGTCCGCGACGTTGTTCGCGATCATCCGTTCCGCCTCGTCGAATCGGCGCAGGTAGATCAGCGACTCGATGACCGCGCGGCTGTTGTACGGCGTAAACGCCCCGCCGTGCGTATAGCGGACTGCGTTCTGCAGCATCAGGTCGTAACGGCCCGTATAGAAATCGACCATCAGCTTCTGCTGCGTCAGCGCCTCGTTTTGCCGGTAGCGCAGGAACCCGTCGATGCTCGCTTTCGCTTCTTCGTACCGGCCCTGCATCATCAGCGAACTCGAAAAATTGAACTGCACCTGCGGATGCAGCGGATCCAGGTTGCGCGCGATCGAAAGGTGCTCGAACGAACCCTTGATGTCCCGGAGCTCCATCAGCGTGTTGCCCAACCACATCTGCGCCATCGAGTACTGCGGTTTGATCTCGACGGCGCGCAGGTAGGCGTCGCGCGCGCGCTCAGGCTGCCCGAGGTGCTCCTGCAACAGGCCTATCGACGCGTGCGTCTCCGCGAGCTCCGGGCCCAGTTCCGCCGCACGTTGTGCGTAACCGTTCGCGATCTCGACCGTCTCGGTCTCCGGCGCGCCGGCGTAGCCGATCCGGAACAGGTGTGCGTCCGACAGTCCCGAGTAGCCGAGCGCGAAGTCCGGGTCTTGTTCGATCGACTGCTCGAAGTACGTGATCGCGAGTTCGAGTGATGCCGCGTTGCGCAGGTGCCAGTGATGGCGACCGAGCAGATAGTATTCGTGCGCGGCGATGTTCGTCGGCGTATCGACGATAATGCCGCGACCGTTGATGATCGTCGGCGCGAGGTCGTCGACGATCGCCTGGGCCACGGCAACCTGCGTGCTGATGCTCTCGCCGAGGTCTCGTTCGTAACTACTGGCCCACAGCGGCCCGCCATCGGCGACGCTCGTCAGCTGGGTCGTGACGCGCAGGTGATCGCCGCTGATGCGCACTGTGCCTTCGAGCAACGCGTCGACCTCGAGTTGCCGGCCGATCTCGCGGACGTCGATCGCGATATCCTTGAACGCCCGTGATGACGTACGCGCCGAGACGCGGAGCTCGGTAGACGTCAACATGCCGTTGCGAATGTCTTCCGAAAGGCCGTCGGTGAAAAAGTCGTGCTCACGATCGGCGCTCAGGTTGACGAACGGCAGCACGGCGATTGATCGCGGCGCTGCTTCGGCGGGACGCGCGGCGAACAGCGTGTCCGCTCCATCGTCAACGGATTCGAAGCCAATGGCCGCGGACTCGACCTCGCCAGTGGCCTCGTCAGTTGCGTCGAGTGTGACGAACAGCGCGACCACGCCGGCAAGCCCCAGGATCAGCAGGCCGGCGACCCACGGTGGCCGCCGCGCATCGACGCCGAATAGCGTCTCGACTCCGGTTGCAGCCCCGGTTGTAACCCTGCCTGGCGCATCAATGGTGTCGTCCCGGCGCAGACGCACCGGCGCGATCAGGCTGTAGCCGCGCTTCGGGATCGTGCGTATGAACCGCCGCTCGCGATCGGTGTCGCCGAGCAGCGTGCGCAGCTCGGAGATGCAGCGCGTCAGCACATCGTCCGTAACGACGGTGCCGCCCCACACCGAGCTCATCAGCTCGTCCCGCGTCACGATTTCGCCGGGTCGCCGCGCCAGGCACTGCAGCACGTCCATGACCTTCGGTTCGACGTGCAGCCGCTGGTCGCCGCACTGCACGATCCCGGCCAGCGGTTCGACCCAGCAGTTCGCGACGCCGAAGCCGGCATCAAGGTCGGTCAGGTGTTCGCGGTTCGCTGGCATGTATCTGGGCTCGACGCGGTTACTCGAAAGCCAATGATTATAGAGACAATATTTTCGCGCGAAGGTTTTCCGAAGGTTTCCGCAGCATAAATCGGGCAATCATCAGGGCCGCCGAGCGAATCCGCGGGATTCGACCGCGTCGGCCGACGACACTCGATCTCCTCACCCGTGGCCCATCGCCCGTGGCCCGAGGAGGCCGAGGAGAGCCGAGATGTTGCGCAAGATTTCCCCGCCGCTGTCGCTACTCGTATTGACGTTGATCCCGAACCTGCCGCTGCTGGCTTCGATGAGTGCCGGCGCGGCGCCGGGCGCGGACGACGGCAGCCCATGCTACGACGATGCCGTTGCCGCCGTGGTTGCGGCGCTGAATGCTCACAACCCCGCTTCGATTCGCGAAGACCGTGAGTATCTCGGCGCCGTGCTGCGTCAGGGCGATGGTTATACCTGGGTGGCGGCGGCGGGGATTGCCGGGCAGGACCGCATCAGCGTCAGGCTCAGCGTGCCGGCCGGCGCGCAAGTCGTTGCGTTCTGGCATACGCACGGCGCTGCCGCGGATCGGCATCGGTATTTTTCGGACACCGACACGGAGCTCGTGCGCCACTGGCAAGTGCCGTTCTACCTCGGCGACCATACCGGCAAGTTGAAGGTTTTCGCGCCCGGCGATCGCAAGTTGTCGCTGATGCGCGCGCGCAAGCTCGGACTGCCGCGTCGTCGCGGGTTCGCGCGCGGGGCCGTCGTCAATGATCGCTGCGGCGTGCCAGTGGTGATTGCTACCGAGCAGGACGACCGGCAGCGGATGCGCGTCGCCGACGTGACGTCGCGGCTACGGTAGGTTGGCGAGTATCCCGCGTGTCTCGGGCCGCCGGCCACGCCAGATGCGGAACGAAGCGGCGGCCTGCTCGACGAGCATGCCCCAGCCCTGGTGCGCATGTTTGGCACCGTGCTGCGTCGCCCACGCTACGAATGGCGTGGGCTTCATCGCGTAGGACAGGTCGTAGCAGGTCACGTCGGCGCCGATGATGGACGTCGGGAACGGCGGTACGTCGCCGCCGAGGGAGGCCGACGTCGCGTTGATCACGAGATCGAACTGCCGCTCGGCGAGTTCGTCGAAGCGACACGCGGACACGGGGCCGAGCGCCGCGCCCGCTTTGCCGAAAGCGTAAACCAGCTCCTCGGCGCGCTCGATCGTGCGGTTTGCGATCACGATCTCGCGCGGTTCGGCCTCCAGCAGGCTCGGCACGATGCCGCGCGTCGCGCCGCCGGCGCCGAGGATCAGGATGTCCGCATCCGGAATCTCGAAACGCAGGTTGCGCCGCAGGTCCCTGACGAGACCGATGCCGTCGGTGTTGTCGCCGACCATGCTCTTGTCGTCCTGAACCGTGATCGTGTTGACCGCGGACGCCAGTTGCGCACGGTCCGACAGGTCGGTCATCAGGTCCACGACCGCGTTTTTGTGCGGTACGGTGACATTCAGGCCTTTGAATCCTTCGTGAATCAGGCTATCAAGGGTCTGCGCGAGGTCGGCCGGCTCGATGTCGATGGCCTCGTAGGTGACGTCCTGGCGCAATTGTTGGGCAAACTGGGAATGAATGACGGGAGACTTGCTGTGCGATATCGGGTGGCCAATCACCCCGTAGCGGTCCGTCATCTTCAGCTCCCTGCGGCGGGTTCGGCGGCCGCTGATCCCCGAAAGCGGCCTGAGGACAAAGTTTTTACCATAATTCAACTATTGAATCACTGCGGACGGGAAACAGGATGGCCAAGGCAAACAAACGCAAGCGGTGCAAATGGAGTCTCGGCGTCAGCGACGCCTACCAGGCGTATCACGATCGGGAATGGGGCGTGCCGGTGCGCGATGACCGCAGGCAGTTCGAGTTCCTGATACTGGAGGGGGCCCAGGCCGGGCTCAGCTGGTCGACCGTATTGCACAAGCGAGATGGCTATCGCGACGCGTTCGCGGATTTCGATCCGGAGAAGGTCGCGCGTTTTAACAAGCGCAAGATCGAGTCGTTGCTGAAGAATCCGGCGATCATCCGGAATCGTCTCAAGGTCAATTCGGCGGTAACGAACGCGCGCGCGTTCCTCGATCTGATTGAGGTCGAAGACAGTTTCAGCGATTACATCTGGAGTTTCGTCGACGGCCGGCCGGTGCAGAATCGCTGGAAGAGTGACTCACAGGTGCCGGCGACGTCGCCGATCTCGGATGCTTTGAGCAAGGATTTGAAAAAGCGCGGATTCAAATTTGTCGGTACGACTATCATTTATGCGCACATGCAGGCGACGGGGCTGGTTAACGACCATGTTGTCGGGTGCTATCGGTATGCGGAGTGCCGGAAGTTGGGTGGGTAGTCGGCAATAGCTGACGCCGGTCAGCGCGCGAGGGGTCAGACTGAAGGTCTGACCCCGCTCTGGCGTTAATGGGGGCACGGCCTAGGGGACACTCTGCTTTTTCGCCCCGTGTAGTGGTGTAGGGGCGAAAAAGCAGAGTGTCCCCGTTAATTCTCGATCTCGATCAACGTCACTTCCAAAACGTCCTCGCCGTCGCTGTGCGTCACGGTGCCGAGGTGCGTCTGGCGCTCTAGTCCGTCCCAGCCGATGGACACCGTGCCCGTCTCGCCGCTGATCGCCTCGCCCGGCGTCGTCACGGACAGGTTGCCGAGGTTGTCGCCGGGCCCGACGGTCCAGACAAACAGTTCAAATTCCGTGGTCGGCGCTTCCGTCTCGAAGCCGTGGACGTCAATGATGTACTCGCCGGGCGTCGGGAACAGCACGTCGACCTGCTCGTCGGAGTCGAATTGTCCGCCCGTGCCGACGAGCTGGCAGAACACGAGGCCCGGACAGTAATAGACGTACAGGTCGAGGTCGTCGTCGCCGGTCGTGTTGTCGTTGAACAGCGCGACGCGCAGGTAGAGGTCGCCGTCGGCGACGACGAGCGCCGGGTCTGAGCGCCACACGCTCGGCGGCAGGTTGCCGGTGTCCGGATCGAACACATAGCTGTTCGCAGGATCATCGCTGATCGTGATTTTTTCTGGCGAAATAAACGGCGCAGCCAGACCGTCGACGGTCGCGTCGTAGGTACCGGTGTAGCCGAACTGCACGTCGAACTGCAACGACCCGGTGCGACCGCTCGCACGCGCGTCGAGCGGCGCGAGGAACGGCACCGGTCGCACCGCGATCGGGCTGCGCACACGATGCGTCGCGTCGGACCAGGTCAACGAGCCGAACTGCCATTCGAACAAGTCAGCACTCGACGTCGCCAGGCGCACGTCGTAGGTGCCGATCTCGCCGGGGCCGAGCGACAGCACCGACGGCGACACCTCGACGTCGATACCGGGCGGCGCGTCGATGCTGACCGTGTACTGCCCGGCCTCGCCGACGTTCGTAACCCGGCGCCGTATCGTGCGCTCACTGACCAGCGCGCTGACCGCGATCGAAGCCAGGTTCAGATCCGCGGCACCGGTCGGGAAGCCATTGTCGATCAGCTGCTGGCACTCGGCATCCGAGACACGCGGGTCGTTCGTGCCGCAGGTGAACGCGTCGTAGTCCTGCTTCACGGCTGCGTACACGAGGCCGGGATCGGTCGCGTCGTTCGGCACGATGTGCCCGGCGCCGAAGTCGAACGGGTCGGCCTGCGTTGTCCCGTCTTCCTTGACGATATCCTGCCGGCTCGTCGTCATCAGCGCCGACTTGATCGCCGCCGGCGACCAGTCCGGCTGCGCCTCGCGGATCAGCGCCGCGACGCCGGCGACGTGCGGCACGGACATCGACGTGCCAGTCAGGTACTGGAAATTTTCTCCGCGCACGCCGTTGGCGACGTCCGGGCTCTGGCCGGCGAGTATGTTGACGCCGGGTGCCGTCACGTCCGGCTTCAGGATGTCCAGCGCGGTCAGGTTCGGACCGCGCGACGAGAAGCTGCCCATCGCATTGCCGCCGTCGGCCTGCGTCACCAGCAACGTCTTGTCGAGCGTGATCTCGACGATCACGTCGTTGTCGAGTTCGGTCTGCAGCAACTGGCCGTCAGCCTGACCGATCATCACCGCCGGTATCGCGACGGAACCGCGCGTGCCGGACATGATGATCAGTTCCGACTGGTTGTTGAATACGACCGCCGCAATTGCGCCCGCCGCCTCGACGTTCTCGATCTTGACCTGAAAGTCGCAGCCGCCGCGTTGAATCAAGGCGACCTGCCCGTCCATGTCCGTGCCGTTGACGATCGGCTCACACGCGTCGAACGTCGTGCCGCCCGCGGCGTCGCCGTCTTCCGCCAGTATCAGTTCGGCCGTGAGCGGCCCTTCGTCGACGAGCGCGGGCGTGAAGCTCGCTTCGCGCGACTCGTAATCGGCCGCGACGTTGCTCGGCGAGTTCACGCGCACCGCCTCGGCAAATTTGTCGCCGGTCCGGCTGGACGCGCCGACCGTCAACACCCACGGCGCGCCCGAAGGCGACAGAATCGTGCCGGCGCCCGGCCCGTCATTGCCGGCCGCAACCACGCTCAGCACGCCGGCGTCCGACGCCGCGAGCAACGCGATGTCGTCGGGATCATTGAGGCTGATATCGGTATTGCCGACCGAATAGTTGATGATGTCCACGCCGTCGGCGACGGCATCCTCGATCGCGCGTTGCAGGTCCGACGTGCTGCAGCTGCCGCGCAACTGCCCCGGCTCGAGCCAGCAGGCCTTGTAGACCGCAACTCGCGCGCGGGGCGCGATACCGTTGATGCGGTCGACGTCGGCGCCGGCCAGCGTCGCACGCACCTCATTGCCGGCGGCCGTCGATGCGATATGCGTGCCGTGGCCGTCTGCATCGCGCGGCGACATGAACTCGTTCACATCGAGGGTGAAGGATTCCAGGAAACCGTCGGGATAGTAGCGCGCGCCGATGATCTTGTTGTTGCACAGATCGGCCGTGAACTGATCGCCCGTTTCGCAGCTGCCGTTCCAGTCCGCGGGTGGATCGTAGACGAGCTCGTCGTCGCGATTCTTGAATCGGCGGCAGAGCCAGATGCCGAGCAACGAGTTCTCGGCCCACTCGCTGCGGCACAGGCCGGGGCGCTCTGCCTCGCGCGTGTCCGCGAAGCTCGGGTGCTCCGGCGTGATGCCGCTGTCGATGACGCCGATCACGACGTCCTCACCGCGCAACTCGCGATTCGTGATCAGGCCGCTGCCAGCATCGAATAGCCCGAGAAACGTCGGGCTGTCGTTGGTGTACAGATAGCGTACCGCGTCTTCCCAGACGCGCAGCACGTCCTTGCGGGAGCGCAGTTTCTGCGCCTGGATCGGCGTCAGGCGCGCGGCAAAACCGTTGAACGTGTATCGATAGCTGTACAGCTTGCGATCGTACGCACCGATCGACTGCAGCATTGCGTCGTGTGTATCCGTGAGTTCGCGCGAATACGCGCGCACGTTGCCCGCGCGTGCGTCGAAGCGTTCTCCGTCGCGCGGCCGGGTCGCCGCGACGCCGCCGGGACGGCCGGTGTAATTCAGCGCGGCCGGCTCCGGGAGCTGAACGATGTAGACGCGTTCCTCGAGCGTCGCGAGGTCGTCGCCGTCGAGCGCCGGGGCGGCCGCGCCGGCGACCAGCGGGGCCGCAAGCGCGCACAGCAACGTCACCATCGTTATAACGCGGACAACAATGGCTCCGCGCGATGCGTCGTGTTGTAGCGGCTGGCGCTGGTTTGGCATGACTGAGCGGCGTGGCGGCGGTGCGATCCGCGCGTTCTTTTAAGTTGGCGTAGCGGTCTTCGAGGGAGCTTATTGTATTAAAAAATATACGTTTACAGAAACTTCTTTACGATTTGTTTTCACATTCGTGGATTTAGCCGGCTCGCAGCGTCGTGCCGGTGCGCGCGTCGCGGATCTCGGACGGCCTGCCGCGCCCGCCGGTCGGGCCCGCCAGCACGCAGTCGATTTCCGCGCCGAACGTCCGCCGCGCCGCGAGCGCCGTCAGGGCCGGCGGACAGCCGCGCCGGTTCGCGCTGGTCGACACCAGCGGCGTGTGCGCTGCGGCGCACAATGCCGCGGCGACCGGATGATGCGTCACCCGCACCGCGACGGTCGCGCGACCACCGGTAATCCATTCGGGCGTGTCGGGTGCGGCCGTCACGACCCAGGTGATGCCGTCCGCGCCTGCCGCGATGCGCTGCCGTTCTTCCGCGCCGGGTGCGATCCATTCGTCCAGCTGCTGTGCGTCCGCTGCAATCAGTATCAGGCCCGCGGATGCGGGTCGCTTTTTCAGCTCGAGAATGCGCGCGACGGCGTCGCCGTCGCCGGGGTCACAGCCGAGCCCGTACACGCCTTCGGTCGGATACGCGACAACGCCGCCGGACCGAACGACGATTGCCGCCTGGCGGATTTTCAGCAAACTGGTCATTGGATCGTTTGGAAGGCCGCGAGGGGACGCGACGGAGACGTCGAACTAGTTCTCCGGCGTGGTCTCGTCGGCTGCGGCTTTCGCCGCGGCGGCTTTTTTCTTCGCGACCTTTTTGGTTTTCTTCTTGGTCTTTTTCTTCGTCTTACGCTTGGTTTTGGCCTTCGTCTTGGTCTTGGTCTTGGCCTTCTTCTTCGCGGTGCTCGTTTTCTTCTTGGTCTTCTTCTTGGCGCCGCGTTTCTTGCGCATCGGCGCCTTCGCCAGCAGTTCCTCGCATTCCTCGAGCGTCAGCGACTTCGGGTCGCGGTCTTTCGGCACCCGCGCGTTCTTTTCCTTGTTCGTCACGTACGGACCATAGCGTCCGTTCAGCACCTGGATACCCTGCTCCTCGAAGTCCTGGATCAGGCGATTCGCGTCGGCGATCTTTTTCTCCGCGACGACCTCGAGTGCGCGCTCGAGTGTGATCGTGTAAGGATCGTCGTCGCGTATCGAGGCAAACTTGTCGCCGTAGCGAACGTACGGGCCGAAGCGCCCGATACTCGCGGATACCGGCTCACCTTCAGGCGTCTCGCCGAGCTTACGCGGCAGCTTGAACAGCTCCAGGCCTTCCTCGAGCGTGACCGCCGACATCTTCTGCCCGGGGCGCAGGCCCGCGAACTTCGGCTTCTCCTCGTCTTCGCGCGTGCCGATCTGCACGAACGGACCGTAGCGGCCCATGCGCACGCTGACCGGCTTGCCCGACTTCGGGTCGATGCCAAGTTCGCGCGACTGGCCCGCTTCCTCGCGGGTGACGGTTTCTTCCTTGTTTTCGACCCGATCGTGGAACGGGCCCCAGAATTCATCGAGTACCGGTACCCATTCGCGCTCGCCGCGAGAGATCTCATCGAGTTCGTCTTCCATCTTCGCGGTGAAGCCGTAGTCGACATAGCGATTGAAGTGGTTGGTCAGAAAACCGATCACGATCCGGCCGACGTCCGTCGGTTCGAAACGTTTGCTCTCGGCGTTGACGTACTCGCGGTTCTTCAGCGTCGAGATGATGCTCGCGTAGGTCGACGGCCGGCCGATACCGAATTCCTCGAGCGTCTTGACGAGGCTCGCCTCGGTGAATCGCGGCGGCGGCTCCGTGAAGTGCTGGTCCGCGCGGACGTCGCGCAGCGTCAGCAGGTCGCCTTCCTCGACCGGCGGCAGTTTCCGGTCCGAGTCGTCGTCTTTCGAGTCGTCCTGCCCTTCCTGGTAGACGGCCATGAAGCCCGGCTTCACGAGCGTCGAACCGGTGGCGCGGAAGCGCCCCGCATCCGCTTGCTCGACCGGCAGCAGATCGAGCGCGACCATGTCGAACAATGCATGCACCATCTGGCACGCGACGGTCCGCTTCCAGATCAGGCCGTACAATTTCAGCTGGTCGGGATTCAAAACGGATTTCAGGCTCTCCGGCGTTCGCAGCACGCTCGTCGGGCGAATCGCCTCGTGCGCTTCCTGCGCGTTCTTCGCCTTCGTCTTGTAGACGCGCACCTCGTCGGGCACGTTCTCGGCGCCGTAGCGCTGCTCGATGAGCCCCCTGATCTCGTCGAGCGCGTCTTTGGCGAGCGTCACCGAGTCCGTACGCATGTAGGTGATCAGGCCGACGGTACCGTCGTCAGTGTCGGCGCCTTCGTACAGACGCTGCGCCGTCATCATCGTGCGCTGCGCGGTGAAGCCGAGCTTGCGCGACGCTTCCTGCTGCAACGTTGACGTCGTGAACGGCGCGGTCGGATTGCGCTTGCGCTGTTTCTTCTCGATGTTGTTGATGCGCAGCTTGCCCTTCGGGGGCGTCGCGGACTCGGGGTCGCGGGCGGCGTCGCCGCCGGCCGCGGTCAGCAGCGTGCTCCTGACCTTCATCGCCTCGTCTTCGGCAACGAAACTGAACTGCTCGACCTTCGTGCCCTGATAGTCGGCCAGGCGCGCGACGAACGGCGACGGTTCTTCCCCGACGTCGGCCTCGATCGTCCAGTATTCCTTCTTCTGGAATGCCTCTATCTCCAGTTCGCGTTCGACGATCAGCCGTAATGCGGGCGTCTGCACGCGGCCGGCGGAAAGGCCTGGCTTGATCTTCTTCCACAGCAGCGGCGACAGGTTGAAACCGAACAGGTAGTCGAGACCACGTCGCGCCTGCTGCGCGCTGACCAGGTCGCCGGACAATTCGCGCGGATTGTCGACGGCGTCCTGCACCGCGCCTTTCGTAATCTCGTAAAACACGACGCGTTTGACGTCTTTGCCGTCGAGTTCGCCGCGTTCTTTCAGAATTTCGTACAGGTGCCAAGAGATCGCTTCGCCCTCGCGGTCCGGGTCCGTTGCGAGCAGCAGGGCGTCGGCTTTCTTCAGCGCCTTTTCAATAGCGGTTACGTGCTTTTCGTTCTTCTCGATGATCGCGTACTTCATCGCGAAGCCATTATCGGTGTCAACCGCACCCTCTTTGGGAATAAGGTCGCGCACGTGGCCGTAGGAGGCGAGCACCTTATAGTCCTTGCCCAGGTATTTTTCGATGGTCTTCGCCTTGGCAGGCGATTCGACTACGACGATGTTTGTGCCCATTTTGTCCGTGCCAAAACGATCAAACCGCGGCAGTTGCCGCGGTCAGAGAATACCAAAATGGTGATATGTGTATGCGTTCACCAGAGTCAGTTCACGACCCCGGTGTTTTCTTCAAACACCAGGTCCTCCATGCGGGCGAACGCTTTCTCCTGACCGGGCTGGCTGAACAGTACCATCAGCACGACCCATTTGACCTGTTCGACGTCGATATCGCCGGTTCCCAGCGCGACGAGGCGGTCGATGACCAGTTCGCGCTGTACGGGGGTCAGGATCCCGATCTGCTCGAGATAGAGGATATAACCGCGACACTCCGTGTCGAGTCGCGACAGCTCGAACGGATTGAACAGCCGAATCGAACGCTCCGCCGGCTGCATCTGGAACGGCTCGAGATGTCGGGCGCTGAGGCCGTCGAGCCAGTCGAGCGCGCGGTCGACTTCGGGCTCGCCGAATCCTGCCTGCAGCAATTCCTCGCGCAGCACGTCCTGATCCGGCTCAGGCTCTGTTTCCAGATCCTGCTCCGAATAGGTTTCGAACAAATACATGAGCACGTCAAGCACCGTTTCGCTCATTGGCCCGGACCTTCTTCCCTCTGTAAATAGCAACCGCCGACCAAGGCTTCGACGCGACCGCGCAGCTGCAATATCAAAAGCATGGAGGAAACCTCCTGCGCCGTCAATCCGCTGCGGTTTACAAGCAAATCGACGTCCACCGGGTCCCAACCCATAAGCTCAAGTAATCGTTGATATTCTGGGTCGAGCGTATCGGGCGTGCCGCGATCGGTCGCGGTGGCGGCGGGTTCGGTCGCCACGCCGATACCCGCGAGTATTGCGGGAAGTTCCTCGATTATGTCGTCCGACTTTTCTACGAGCTTCGCGCCGCCGCGGATCAGGCGATGGCAGCCGCGCGCGGTCGGACAATGTATCGACCCGGGTACCGCAAAGACCTCGCGGCCCTGCTCCGACGCATAGCGAGCCGTGATCAGCGCGCCGCTGCGCACGCCGGCCTCGACGACGAGCGTGCCGACCGCCATGCCGCTGATCAGTCGATTGCGCTGCGGAAACCGTTCGCGTCGCGGTGAGCTGCCCGGCGGGAACTCGGTCACGATCGCGCCCGTGTTGGCGATCGCAGTGGCTAGCTCCGCATGCCGCGCCGGATAGGTCTGATCGGGGCCGGTCGCGCAAACGGCAATCGTGCGCGCGTGCGCCTCGAGTGCACCTTGATGCGCGGCCGCGTCGATACCCACGGCCAGACCACTGGTAATGCAGAATCCCGCACCGCCCAGGTGCTGCGCAAATCGACGCGCCGTGTCGCACCCGCCCGGCGTGGCGTTGCGACTGCCGACGATTGCAAGTTGCGGCAGGCTCAACACATCGACGTCGCCGCGGACGAACAGGATGCCGGGCGCGTCGTGGATCTCGCGCAGCAATTGCGGGTACGCCGTGTCGTTCCAGGTCAGCAGGTGATGGCCGCCCTGCGCGAGCCATTCTTCGCAGCGCGCGAGCGCCGCGTCGTCGGGGGTTACGATCGCAGCGACGGTTTGCGGCTTCAGTCCGCATCGTTGCAGCTCGGCCGGACCGGACGATACGATCGCATCGACATCGCCGCAGGTGCCGAGAAGTCGCGCGATATCGCTGCCGCGCAACGCCGGGGCGAGTCCCAGGATCAGCCAGGCATGCGTCGAGACGTCAACCGGTTTCCTCCTGCTCGGGGCATTTGCGACACAAAAAAACGCGCCGGTTGTTGCCGGCGCGTTTATTGAATCAGGTGAGCGGTGAGTTGAACAGGTTGACTAACCGCGTCTTTCAAATGGATAGACCATTCAGGTCGGTTTCCTGACCCGGTCGAGGATGTGGATCTCGCTCGTCGCTTCCATGATCAGCGCATAGCTGATCCGCTCGTAAGTCTTGAAGATCATCAACGTACCGGCCGATTCGTCCGGCAGTACGACCGAGCCGCCGCCGATGCGGTCGCGCACCGTCGGGCCGGCCTGGAAAATCGACAGCACGTGCCCGACGTCCAGCCCGTGGTCGGCGCCGCGGTTCAGAACGACGACCTGGTACTGTCCGATCAGCGCGAGACCGTCGACGACGTGAATGATGCGCCCGTCGACGTCCGCTTCCGGCGCGCGCGGTATGAACTGCAGCGGGATATCGAAATCCTGTTCGAGCAAGCGGTCGCCTTCCAGCGCCTCGCGGTTCGACTGAATAATACGCAGCGTTGCCGGATCGCCGCCGCGGGTGATCGTGCCCTCGCCGACGAAAATACCCTGGAAGCCGACGAGCGCGCCGTCGTCCGGATCGAAGAGCGGGTCCCCGATGTGAATGACGCTATAGCCCCGGTTCACCTCGCCGACGTCGCCGCGCACGTAAATGTCGTTGCCGGCGCCCGCGACCAGGTGGCCGCCGCGCAGGCCGACGACGTACGGCAGCCGATCGATTTCGTCGTTCTGCAGAATCGTGCCCTTGCTCAGGAACGGGCCGATCGCCGACAGCGGGATCGTCATGATCGCCTCGTCGAGGTCTTCAACCCGAATGCTCGGCGACAGCCTGTTGGTGCCGCCGGCACGCTGTTCGAGCCGGAGTTGCGGTTGGCCGTCTACGTAGACGAGTGCGAGGACATCTCCGGGATATATAAGGTGTGGGTTCGCCACCTGCGGGTTGACCTGCCAGATCTCCGGCCAGAACCACGGGTCGCGCAGGAACATGGCCGAGATGTCCCACAGCGTATCGCCGCGTTTGACGACATAACGATCCGGGTGGTTGGGATTCATCGCGATATTCGAGCCGGACTGGCCGGCCACCGCGGAAGCTACGCCCGCCTGGTTCGCGGCGACGACGATGCCGGACACGACCAGCAACAGCAACAGCAAAAGACCGGAAGCGACAAACCCAGCCGATCGAAATGGTCGCAGGGACTTATTCATAGGACCCCATCCTATTGTTCAATTGCGCATTGGGCCGGACATAGCCGCTGCTATAATTACCGGCAGTACACCAAAGCGAGCTTGTGACAACAACAACTGCCGAGCGTGGCGATCTCCCATCGCGGCGCACACCCGGATTCCATGTGCCGATATATCATAAAATTGCCAGTATTTCATAGCACTGTACAGGAATTATGAAGAAAACGTTATGTCTTTGCTGAAGATACTGGAATACCCGGACCCGCGGCTGCGGATCGCCGCGACGCCCGTCGAAACCGTCGATGATGACATTCGCCGGCTCATCGACGACATGCTCGAGACGATGTATGCCGCTCCGGGCATAGGGCTCGCCGCGACCCAGGTCGACGTGCACCAGCGGGTACTCGTGCTCGATATCTCTGATACAAAGGACACACCCTATTGTTTCATCAACCCGGAGATAGTGGAGCGGAACGGCGTCACGTTTGGCGAAGAGGGTTGCCTGTCCGTCCCGGGAATCACGGACTCGGTAGAGCGGGCCGACACGATTCGCGTGCGCGCGCTGGATCGGGACGGCGAGGCGTTCGAGATGGACGCCGCCGGGCTGCTCGCGGTGTGCATCCAGCACGAGATCGATCACCTCGATGGCAAGCTGTTTGTCGACTACCTGTCGCAGCTAAAGCGCAGCCGCATCAAGAAAAAAGCCATCAAGGCGCGCAAGCGCGACGCGGACGGAGACCGTTTGCCGGTGCCCGTCATCTGAGCCAGCGTCGGCCTATCGCCGTACACGACCATCGCCGCACGATTTGAGTACCAATGAACGGCGACGCTAACCGCAACTCCCCGCCCGCGAGGATTATTTTCGCCGGCTCCCCCGATTTCGCGGTCCCGACGCTCGCACTGCTGGCCGCATCGCGCCACGAGGTCGTGGCCGTGCTGACGCAGCCCGATCGTCCGGCCGGGCGCGGGCGCAAGTTGCGGCCGAGCGAGGTTAAAGGCTTCGCCGTCGATCACGGGATCGACGTACTGCAGCCCGAACGTTTGTCCGGCGAGGAGATTCAGCGAGCACTCACTGACTTGCAGCCGGACCTCGCGGTCGTCGCCGCGTATGGCCTGCTGCTGCCGCCCGCGGTGCTGTCTATTCCGCGGGCCGGCTGCGTAAACGTGCACGCTTCGCTGCTGCCGCGCTGGCGCGGCGCGTCGCCGGTGCAAGCCGCGCTGCTCGCCGGAGATGCGGAGACCGGTGTCAGCATCATGCAAATGGAAGCGGGTCTCGACACCGGCCCGGTGTTCGCGACGCGCACCACGGCGATTCGCGCCGACGACACCGCCGACACGCTCGAGCAACGCCTCGCTGAGATCGGCGCGGCATTGCTCGGCGAGATTGTCGACGACATTCTGACCGGCGCGGCGAGCGCGACCGCGCAGGATGGCGACGCCGCGACCTACGCCGGTCGCATCAGCAAACAGGATGCGAAGATCGACTGGCGTGCGTCCGCGGGCGAGATCGACCGCAAGATACGCGCCTACAATTCCTGGCCGGTCGCCGAAACGCTGCTCGACGGCGAGCGCATGCGCTGCTGGTCAGCCGCCCCGGTAGACTCTCCCGTTGACGATCGGCCGACCTCCGGCGACCCACCGGGCGCCGTCGTCGCAGTCTCGGCGGCCGGCATCGACGTGCAGACCGGCGCCGGCACTCTGCGGCTCACCGAGATCCAGATGCCGGGTCGTCGGCGCGTCGCGGCGGCGCAGTTTGCGCACGGGTACCCGCTGGCCGGTAAGGTGCTCGGCCAGTGAACGCAGGGGCCACAAAAAGGACGGAGCGCCGCCGGCGCGGCGGGAAGGCCGCCTCCGGCCATGCTAATGCTAATGGTAATGGTAAGGGCGATGGCGGCGGCCGCGCGCGGGCACTTGCGGCGCTGGCGGTCGACCACGTGCTCAGCGGCGGTCGGACCCTCGACGACGCATTCGCGCAGGTGCTCAACGACGACATACCGCGGCGCGAGCAATCGCAGGTCAAGGCGCTCGCGTTCGGCGCGCTGCGCTGGCATCACCGCCATCGGTTGATCATCGGCGAACTCCTCGAACGGCCGCTGCGCTCCCGTGATCGCGTCCTCGAAGCGCTGCTGTCGGTCGGCATATTCGAACTGATCGACGCGCGACAGCCGGGTTACGCGGCAGTGTCGAGCGCAGTCGACGCGGCGCGTCGGCTCAAGCGACCGCGCGCGACCGGGCTGGTCAACGCGACGCTGCGACGCTTCGGTCGCGAGAGTGGCGAATTGCTCAGCGCAGCGCTCGCCGACGAGACCGGACGCTTCGCGCACCCGCGCTGGCTCATCGAGCAGATGCGCAAGGACTGGCCGGACCAGTGGGATACCGCATTGACCGCGGCGCTGGAACAACCGCCGATGTGGCTGCGGGTCAATAGTGCACGGAGTAGCCCGGCAGAGTACGCCCAGCGCGTCGAGCGTGAATGCGGCATCGACGCGAGCACCCAGGACGGATTTCCGGATGCGCTGCGTATCCGTCGCGCGCTGCCGGTTGCCGACTTGCCGGGATTCGCCGACGGCGACGTGTCGGTGCAGGATGCGTCGGCCCAGCTCGCCGCCGAGCTGCTCGCGCCGGAGCCCGACATGCGCGTGCTCGACGCGTGCGCGGCGCCGGGCGGCAAGGCCGTGCACCTGCTCGAGCGCGGCAACGGGCAGTTGCAACTGACAACGGTGGATATCGACGGTAATCGCAATCGATTGCTCGAGGACAACCTGCGGCGCGCGGGTTATCAGGCCGACGTGCTGACGGGAGACGCGTGCGACGTCGACGAGTGGGCTGCCGGCCGACGGTTCGATCGCATCCTTCTCGATGCGCCGTGTTCGGCGACCGGGGTCATCCGTCGCCATCCCGACATTAAATTTCTGCGGCGTGCCGCCGACATCGATGCGCTCGCGGAGCGTCAGCTGACGATGCTGGCCTCGCTGTGGCCGCTGCTCGAAAACGGCGGCCGTCTGCTCTACGCGACCTGCTCGGTCTTGCGTGCCGAGAACGATGCGGTCGTGACCCGGTTTCTCGCGATGCATGCGGACGCGGCCATTGTCGACCCCGGGCTCGACGCGATGGGTCACGCGGTGGAGTTGGCCGGGCCGGGAATCCAGCTGCTGCCCGGATCGGCCGGTACCGACGGGTTCTATTATGCTTTAATGGAGCGGAAGGGGTGAGCGCGTCTCGCCATAAGGCTTTGTTTTTCATTAATTTTTCGCCGATTCATGCAGGTCGAACACATAAGCGAAGGTCGACTGGGCGCACCGTCGGCGGCTCGCGTGGGTGACCGCTTGCGGGCCGGCGACTGCGTGCTCCTGTGCGCGCACGTGCTGTTGATGCTCACGCTGCTGCTGGGCGGCGCGCATGCGGAGGCGAAATCCAAGCCGTTCGAGATTCGCAGCGCGAGCGCGAGTCTCGAGGACGGTGTCTGGTACGCGACGGCCCGCATCGATTTCACGCTGTCGGATGATGCGCTCGAGGCACTCGAGAACGGCGTCGGGCTGACCATCCAGCTCGAGATCGAGGTGACGCGAGTGCGACGTTTCTGGCTCGACGCACGCGTCGCGTCGCTGCGCCAGGGTTATCTGCTCAGCTATCAGCCGCTGAGCGAGCGCTACGTCGTGGTGAATCTGAACAGCGGAGAGCAGACCTCTTTCGCAACGCTGTTTTCGGCGCTGAGCTACATGGGTCGCGTCGTCGATCTGCCGATCATCGATGCTTCGATTCTGGAGTCGGATGCCAGATACGAGATCTCGATGCGCGCGGTGCTCGACCAGGACACGCTGCCCGGCCCGCTGCGGCTGATCGCGTTCTGGAGCGAGGGCTTTCGTCTCGTCAGTGACTGGTACGAATGGAATCTCGGCGCATGAAACGATTCCTCTACACCGTGCTGATCACGTCGGCGGTGCTGCTGGGCGTCGCCGCGTTGTTGCTGCTGAGCCAGACCGCGCAGGACTCCGAGCAGTTCGGTCGTCTGCATGACCTGCTGCTGCTGGTAAACGCGGCCGGCGCGGTGGTCCTGCTGGTGCTGATCATCGGCAACCTGTATCGACTCGTGCGCGACTATTTCCGCAAGGTACCCGGCACGCGGCTGAAAGCAAGACTGCTGATCGCCATCGTCGGTCTGTCCGTCGCGCCGGTGATTGTCGTTTACATGTTTGCGGTGCAGGTTCTGAATCGCGGCATCGACAGCTGGTTCGACATCGAGATCGAAAGCGGCCTCAGCGATGCGCTGACGCTGAGTCGCTCGGCGCTCGACCGGCGTATTCAGCTCGGCATGGAAAATACGCAGCTGATGGCAGTCGAGCTGATTCGCAATGGCGGCGGAGAAGATCTGCTGACGACGCTGAATCAACTGCGTCGTGAGACGGGTGCAACCGAGATTACGCTGTTCAATCGCAATTTGCTGATCCTCGCGACGAGCAACAACGAGGCGTTTGCGCCGTTCCCGGTGCCGCCGCCCGAGGACGTCATTCTGCAGCTGCGCCAGGCCGGCACTTACGTCGGCGTCGATCCGGTCACGCAGGGCAATTACCAGGTGCGCGCCGCGCTGCTGCTGCCAAATGCCCGGCTGGATGCGCAGCAGCTGACGTTGCAGGCGTTGTACCCGGTGCCGGAGCGCATCGGCACGCTGGTCGATTCGGTCGAGAGTACATACACGAATTACAACGAGCTGGTCTTCCTGCGCAAGCCGTTAATGACGAGTTCGGCACTGACGCTGACGCTGGTCGTGATGCTCGCAATGCTCGCTGCCGTGTACGGCGCGTTCTTCTTCGCGCGGCGCCTGGTCGCGCCGGTGCTGTCCGTCGTGTCGGGCACTCACGCGGTCGCCAAGGGCAACTTCGATACGCGTTTGCCGGTGACGTCACATGACGAGATCGGCTTTCTGATCGACTCGTTCAACCAGATGATCCAGCGTCTCGGCGCGGCGCGGGAAGAGGCCCGGGTGACCGGCGCGAAGCTCGAGAAAGAGCGGGCGAATGTCGAAGCGATACTCGCGCGCCTGTCGACCGGCGTCGTAGCGCTCGAGAGCGACGGTCGCATCCGCCATGCCAACGCGGCGGCCGCTACGATTCTGAACGTCGATTTGATGGAATATGCGGGCACGCCGCTCGGCGCCCTCGCGGCGGACTATCCGGTACTCAACGAGTTCATCGATGCGTGGCGAACCAGCGTCGAATCGGGTCACACCGAGTGGCGCAAGCGTGTGGCGCTGCGCGGCGAGTCGGGAAAACGCGAGCTGGTCTGCGCGAGCAGCGCGTTGCCGGCGGAGGGCATCGAGCCGGGCGGCAGCGTCATCGTGCTGGACGACATTACCGAACTGCTGCAGGCACAGCGCGACGCGGCATGGGGCGAAGTTGCCCGGCGCCTCGCGCACGAGATCAAGAACCCGCTCACGCCGATACAGTTGTCGGCGGAGCGTATTCGCCGCCGTTATCTTGGCAGCATGAAGGACATGGAAGCCGAAGTGCTCGATCGCGCGACGCACACGATCGTCGCGCAGGTCGAGGCGATGCGCGACATGGTGAACGCTTTCAGCGAGTATGCTCGCGCACCGGCGATCAGCATCTCGCGCTTCGAACTAAACCAGCTCGTGCGCGAAGTGGCATATCTGTATCGTGCCACCGGCAGTCAGCCAGGTGTGCAGCTGAATCTCGACGACATGCTGCAGGACGTTTATGCCGATGACGTACGATTGCGTCAGCTGCTGCATAACCTGATTCGGAACTCGATGGAGGCGACGGAAGGATTGCCCGAAGCCCGCGTCGAGATCTCAACGCGAGTGACCGAGGTCGCGGGGAAACCGTTCGCGGAGATCCGCGTGGCCGACAACGGGCCGGGTATCGACGCGGCCGCACTCGAGAATCTTTTTGATCCGTACGTGACGACGAAGAGCAAAGGCACGGGCCTCGGTCTCGCGATCGTCAAGAAACTTGTGGAAGAACATGGTGGCACCGTCTCGGCCGAGAATCGGGAGTCGGGCGGCGCCAGGATCACCGTGCGACTGCCGGTCGGCGAGTCTCCGAAAGACTCCGGGACGGACAGCAGTTCGCGCAGCGGTGACCATCGGAGGAAGCGCGCATGAGCATGGCAAACATTCTCGTCGTTGACGACGAGTCGGATATCCGGACGCTGATAGAAGAGATCCTGACCGACGAGGGATATCGGGTCGCGACAGCCGGCGATGCGGCCGAGGCGCGGGAGCAGCTCGCGGCGAATTCGCCGGACCTGGTGTTGCTGGACATCTGGATGCCCGACACGGATGGCATCACGCTGCTCGGCGAGTGGTCGCAGCGCGGCGAGCTGAGTTGCCCGGTGGTCATCATGTCCGGTCACGGCACCGTCGAGACCGCGGTCGAGGCGACCCGTCTCGGCGCCGTTGATTTCGTCGAAAAGCCGCTATCTATCGCGAAACTGCTCCGAACTGTCGAGAAAGGCCTCGAATCGGATCAGCCTGAATCGGTCCCCGGGGGCCGCAGCGACCCGCACGCGACGCTCGGCCCGGTGGGCAAGAGCGCGACGATGCAGGCGCTGCGCGCGCAGCTCGAGCAAATCGCCGCACGCGACGTCGCGGTGACGCTGGTCGGCGAGTCCGGCTCGGGTCGGCTTGCGTGCGCGCAGGCGGCGCACGTGGCGTCCGCTCGCGGTCAGGGGCCGTTTGTCAGCCTGCAGGCATCGGCGATACCGGCCGAGAACGCGGCCGCGCTGCTGCTCGGCGTCGATATCGGCGACGGCAGCGAGCCGGGTTATCTCGAGCAGGCTGAAGGCGGCACGTTTTTCATCGGCGCGTTGCAGGACCTGTGTGGCGAAGGGCAGGCAATCCTGGCCGGCGTCGTCAATCAGGGCGAGTATGCGCGGCTTGGCCGCGCGCAGCGCTCGCCGATCAATCTGCGCATCATGGCGTCGATCTATCCGGCCGCATACCAGGATCCGGAGCGGGCCGGTCTCCGGCAGGATCTCGTGAATGCGCTGTCACCCGCCGTGATCCGTGTCCCCGCTCTGCGCGAACATGCTGAAGACATACCGGAGTTGTTGCAGGCGCAAATCGACCGGTTATCCGACGCGAATCGTTATCCGTTCCGCCGCTTTGGCGTTGCGGCGCAAAACCGGCTGCGCCACTACCCGTGGCCGGGCAACGTCCGCGAACTCGCGAACCTCGTCGAAAGCCTGCTCGCGGCGGGGGGTACCGAAGAGATCGGTCTCGAGGAACTCGAGGGACTGCTGTTGAATCCGGAAGCCGAGAACTCGCCGCTGATAGAGCGCGATCTGCTGTCGATGCCGCTGCGCGAAGCGCGCGAGCATTTCGAGCGCGCTTACCTGACGGAGCAATTGTCGCTATGCGGCGGCAAGGTCGGGCAACTCGCCAAGCGGGTCGGCATGGAGCGTACGCACCTGTACCGAAAGCTGCGCGCGCTGGGCGTGAATTTCCGGCAGACCGGCAACAGCGACGTCTGAATTCGCCGCGCGTTCAGCCGGTGATGTACTTCTCGAGGTCGACGATCGTCGATTGCTGCTCGGCGATCACGGCCCGGATCAGGTCGCCGATCGACAGTACGCCGACCAGCTTGTCGTCCTGGAGAATCGGTAAATGACGGATGCGGTTGGCGGTCATCATCGTCATGCACTCGCCGACGTCCTGATCGGGTGTGGCGCTGATCACGTTGGCGGTCATGATGTCCCTCACCTTTGTGCCGCGCGACGACTTGTCTTTCAGGATGATCTGCCTGGCATAGTCGCGTTCCGAAATGACGCCGACCAGCGCTTCGCCATCGATGACGAGTAATGCGCCGATCTCCTTTTCCGCGAGCAGGTGTACTGCATCGTAGACTGTTGCATTCGGGCTGATGGACCAGATCTCGTCGCCTTTGACCGCGAGAAGTTCTTTGACGCGTCTCATTCAGATGCCTCCTTTGCCGACCTCGGGGCGGCTCAAGTTTCGCGTCCTGCCTGATTCCGATGCGAAGCGCTACATCCCTGTTAGCACTACTATAGCAGCCCCGACCAGGTTCACGTTGCTACAGCGGTTTCTGCATGAATAACGTCGTCGTTTCGCGTTGTCCGGGCCCGCCGTCACCGAAACCGTATCGCTCATAGAGTCGGCGTGCGCCGACGTTGTCGTCGAGCACCTCGAGGGTCAGTTTGCAGCATCCGTCAGCGCGGGCTTTGTCTTCCGCGGCTGCCAGCAGCGCGCGGCCGACCCCGCGGCCGCGTTGCGACGGCAGGACCGCGAGGTCGTGGATGTTGAGCAGGGGTCGGGCCTTGAACGTCGAGTAACCGCGGAAGCACACTGCTATGCCGACGATTTCGTCCGTATCGTCGAGCGCGGCGAGCACGACGGCGATATCGACTTTCCGCAGGTCGCGGATCAGGCGCTCGCGCACGCTTGCCGGGATCGGTTCTTCGCCACCGGCCGGCTCGCGCGCATATGCGTCGAGTACGTCGAGGATGCCGTGCAGTTGTTCCTCGTTCTCGAGGTCCGCGTCGATGATGCGCATAGGTCAGGCTCCCGCAAGATGTCCCCGTGGACGATGAAGCATAGCTGTCTCGAAGAATTCAGCCCGCAGCCCGTTCAGATCGCCGGTAGCCAGTTGTAGCTGATCAGCGAAAATCCCTCGCTGAGTTCGCCGAGCAGCGCGCCGGCCAGCGGCACGGCGCCGAGCGCTGCCCACACAAACCAGAGCAGGATGATGACCGCGATCTGGTTATTACGCAGCTTGGCGTAGGCATATACCGGAATCATCGCAATGACGACCGGTATGAGCGTGGCCGCAAACGCACGGCTGACCTGGAATGGAATGCTATAGGCAGACTGGCCGACCGTCGCCTCCAGGGCCTCCATTGACGTCACCGCAATCAGCAAATTGCAGATGAACATGGCGACGATGTGCGGAATGTATCTCCGGTTCAAGCCGCTATCTCCGCAGGCGAATCGAAGTCAACATGATACCAATATCCGCGATTTCCACCCATGCCCGACCGCGCGGATTCGCCGTGTCTACATGGTATTATCGCTGCTCGACGGCCGATAGATTCGGACTCCCGAGAAGAAATCCACGAACGACGAAAACGGAGTGAGGTTGATGACTGGAAAAAACACGTCGCATTGGCGGCAGGCGGCAATGGCCGGTCTCGCATTCGCGGCGATGAGCCTGGCGATTGCAGAGGATGCTGCAGCCGAGGAAATCGCAGACTTCGCGGCGCCGTTGAACGCCGAGTACGAGCGTCCGGGCGTCGACTACGCCTCCTACGACAAGCTGATCATCAACGACCTCGATGTCGACGAAACGAAAATCCTCCCGCCACCCTGGACCGAGGGCAAAGCTTTCAAGTGGAAGGTCTCCGAGCGCAATATCGGCGCGCTGCAAAAGGAATTTCACGAATCGATGCGCGAGCAGATAAGCGGCAACGGCGGCTACCCGGTCGTCACCGAATCGGACGACGGCGTGATGGAGCTCACGCTGAAGATCGTCAGTTTCATGCCGTACGCGGAGCGCAAGGAGAAAGTGACCACGAAGGGCTCGGGCGAGATGCACATCAGCGTGGAGGTCCGTGACGCGCAGTCCGGAACGCTGCTGGCTATTTACGAGGGTCCGCAAGAGGTCGGCAAGGAGTACAACGAGAACACGGACTTTGCCCGCCAGCAGAACCTGAAACTGCTGTTCGACTCGTGGGGCGCGCGCGTGCGCAACGCAATGGACGAGGATCACGGCAAGAGCTAGGCCCAGACTTCGTTCGCTACGAGAGTCGACCCGTCAGTCGTCGCCGCGCCGCAATTCCTGTGCGATCGCTGCCAAAGCGCCGCCACCCAACCGTGCGAGGCTGAATAGCGTTCCGCGGCGCTGCGCCTCGATGCTCCGCAGATCGCCGGCGGCATCAGCAAATCGCGACTCCCGCAGGACCTCGCCGTCGTCGACCCACGCAATCGCGGCTTCGCTCCAGTCGCGGCAGACGATGACTTGCCTGATGCGTTCGGCCAGTGATGAATCCGCGAGGGCCTCGCGCATCGCATCGCCAAAAGTCGCGGCCGACGTCAGCCCGCAAGTCTCAGCCGGCTTGCCACCCGCCGCGCTCCCCGACGCGTCACCCGAACAGATCGGTAACGCCATCATGTGCGGCGTGCGCTGCCGTGTGCGCCGCCGCGCGCCGCCGGCCAGCAGCGCGACGACGACCACGGCCACGGCTTCAGGCGTCGCTTCGGCGCCCCCGCCCGGCCCCGGCCGACCCTTCGGGAAACGCGGTACATGCTGCAATTCCCGCTGTAATTCGTAGAGGTCGGTGGCGGAATGACCGAGCAGAGTCTCGCCGAATTCGTCGTAGAGTTGCCTGAGTTTCACGTCGCAAACATCTCGCTGCAGAAAGTTGGAGAGTTTTCACCATATTGGGGTCAGCGGCAAGTGAATCGTGTTCGGTGCGACCCGATCAGCACCAGGACAGCTGGTCTGCCGGTTGTCGCAGCAGTTCGCGGACGTTCGCCTCTATGACCCGGTAGCCGACATTACCCGTCAGCATTTGCCGGCCTTCATTGAACGTCAGTGTCGGGCTGGCACGGATGGCGAGGTCCTGCGCCTGCCGAATATCCCCCGCCAGCGCGGCGTGCGCCGCGCCGCTATCGATACCGGCCCGGATCGCGTCTGTGTCTACCGGTTGACCGGCACAAACTTCGAGCAGCGCGTCCGTCCGGGATACGTCGACCGCGTCCTCGAAGAACGCTCGGCGAATCTCGTGATCGAGCGCGAGCAGCCCGCCGCGCGCGTCTCGATCTTCGCCCGCGGCGATGCGTGCTGCACATAGCACGAGATGCGCCGGCAACGAGGAAGTCGGCGCGTTCGCCTGCCAGAGCTGCGGGTCAATGCGGACGTGGTCGAATTTCGCCGCGGTCTCATGAACGTGGTTGGCATAGGCCGCGATGCCGCCCTTGTCGCGCCACTGCGTCGCCATCTTCGTGGCCACGTCGCCGAAGACGGCGAAATAGCGATAGTCGAACGCGACCTCGTCGGGAAACGTTGCGCGCAATTCCGCGATCCGGACCTGGGAGATGTACGCCCAGATGCACAGGACGTCGGAGAAGTGGGTAATACGGATGCTCATCGACTGCTCGCTGAGTGAACGCCGTTGGCCGGCTTGCGTCACGATTTTCGCGGTTGCGTGCGGCTTATGTAAATACCGGCGACCGTCGCGCCGCGTCGGGCGCTATAGTTCGTGGCTGCAAATAAGAACGGTTGATTGTATGGATACCGCGGGTGAGTCTAACGTAATTCCCCTGTTTCCCACCGAGGCTGACGAAGAATCGTCGAGTGCCGGTTGGGACCCTTATATTTTCTCGATCGTCGCCAAATCCAGGCGCGCGTTCGGGGACGAACGTCGCCGTGCGCCGAGGCTGAATACGCCGATGGGTCGCCGCGCGTTGCTGCTCGCGAAGGGCAAGCGCCGCAAGAATACTCGTTGAATTGGCCGCGTGGCGCGCCCGAAGGGATTCGAACCCCTGACCTTTCGCTCCGGAGGCGAACGCTCTATCCAGCTGAGCTACGGGCGCATGCGCGCTGACCCGGACCGCAGCGGCTGCCGCCGATCGGGTGGCGAATTCTAGTCTCGATCGTGACGGGCGTCCATCTGGCGCTCGGTTGCGGGCGCAACCTGCTCGGGTCATGCTTGCGGGATGGTCGCCGAGACAGCAGCCCACGACGTGTTTCTGGATATCTTCGACGGCGGGCTAACGCAGGAGCTCGCGCCGGGCGAGGTGCTGCTGCACGCGGGCGCCCGCGCCGATCACGTCTATAACATCGAGTCGGGCATGCTGATGGTCAGCCGGACCGGCGGTGACGGCCGGCGCCAGGTCTTGAGTTTCCTCGTCCGCGACAATTTCGTCGGTCTGACCGCGACGGAGCACTATTTCTTTACCGTCGAGGCGGTGACGGCGAGTCGCGTCGTTTGCTGTCCGCGCCGCGTTCTGACCGAGCGCCTCGCCAGCGACGGCGAGGCCGAGCGCACCTTCATGAACATGCTGTACCGTGTGCTCGAGGATGCCTACGACCTCGTCTACAACCTCGGTCAGCGCAATGCGGCGGAGCGTCTGGCGGTATTTATTCTGTACATGCGCTACTGGAAACGACTGAGCGAGAACATTGCCGATGACGCGGACGCGCGCCTCGACAAGGTCGATCTGCCGATGAGCCGCGAGGATATCGCCGACTTTCTCGGCCTGAAGAAGGAAACCGTCAGCCGCAGTTTCCGCCAGCTCGAGGAGCGCGGGCTGATCAGCCGGCGCGAGCGCACCGGCGTCAGGATCGAGTCGCTGCCGAAACTCCGCGAGCTTGCCGGGATTCGGGACTTCGCATCGCCGCGGCGGCTCGCGTCGCCGACGTGACCGGCGGTGGCCCTTTATGCGTCGAGGCATAACTCCTATACTTGCATCGCCCGCGGGGGGCGGCACAGCTGCAGAGAGCATCAACGATGGAAAGTGAATCTCACGCGACCGACAAGCATTTCTTCGACCTGTTCATGGTCGTCATCGGCGTCCTGATCGGCGTTACGTTCGGACTGTTTATTCTCGCGAACTACATTGCGGGCAAGACGCAGGTTGTCTACGTGTTACAGGACAAGCCCGTGCAGGAGCAGGTCGAGGCGAATATCACGCCCATCGCGATGGTGGCGGTAGACGGTGACGAGATCGCCGAAGAAGTCGCGGGCGAGGTCGCCACGGCCGAACCCGTTGCCGCGGTGCTGACCGGACCGCAGGTTTACAACCAGGCCTGCCTGGCCTGCCACGGCGCGGGCGTCGGCGGCGCGCCGGTCGTCGGTGAACCGGACGTGTGGTCGGGTCGGATCGCCCAGGGCAACGCGGTCCTGACCGACCATGTCATCAACGGCTATACCGGCCCCGCCGGTTATATGCCGCCGAAAGGCGGGCGCGTCGATCTGTCCGACGAAGAGATCATCGCCGCAATGGACTACATGATCGAAGAATCGAGCTGACGGCCCGTTCGCCGCGACGGACGTCAGTCGCCTCGTAGCAGCAGTGCTTCGGCCACATCGCTTTCGGCAACGCGATCCCGCCCCGCAAGATCCGCAATCGTTCGCGCGACGCGCAGCGAATCGTCGCAAGCACGCATCGATAACGCGAAGCGTTCCGCCGCTGGCGGGAGAAGGCCCGCGCCGGCATCGACCGGCATGCACCATCGTTTGACGTCGGCCGGCGCGAGTCGCGCGTTCGGCATTGAGGTCCGGTCGCGCTGATACGCTGCCGCATCGCGCACGCGTTGGCGAACGTCCGCGGTTTTCTCGGCTGGTTCGCGTGGCGCGTCGATCAGGTTCGGCGTGCAGCGCGCGATGCGCAGCCGCAGCGGCAGCCGGTCCAGCAGAGGCCCGGAGATCTTGCGCTGGTAGCGAAGGATCTGATCGGGAGAGCAGCGACAATCGCTCCCCGAGTCGCCGGCGAAACCACACGGGCACGGGTTCATCGCTGCGACCAGCTGGAAGCGAGCCGGGAAACGAACCGAGCGCTCTGCGCGGGCGATACTGATGGAACCGCTTTCCAGTGGTTCGCGCAGTGCCTCCAGCACGTTGCGTGCGAACTCCGGCAGCTCGTCGAGAAACAGCACGCCGTGATTCGCCAGAGAGATCTCGCCGGGGCGCGGCGGCCGGCCGCCGCCGACGAGCGCGGCCGGCGATGACGTGTGATGCGGCGAGCGAAACGGTGGCCGGCGACTATGCCGAAGCTCGACGCCGGTCAGCGAGTTCAGCAGGATGTTGTCGACGGCCTGACGCTCGTCCAGATCCGGCAGCAGCCCGGGCAGTCTGCGCGCGAGCATTGTTTTGCCGGTGCCGGGCGGTCCCACCATCAGCAGGTTGTGGCCGCCGGCCGCCGCGATTTCGAGGGCGCGGCGACCCTGCGCCTGGCCATCCACATCGGCGAGATCGGGTTCATTCACGGCGGTCACCGGTGCCGGGTCGGCCCCGTCGTTGCCGGCGGCCAGTGAGTCCGTGCCGGCGAGGTGGCGGATGACCGCGGTCAGGTGGCCGGCGAGCAACGAGTCGGTCGCGCTGAGCAGCCGCGTTTCGGCGTGGCAGCCGATCGGCACGATGCAGCGTCGCGCGTTTCGATGCGCCTGCAGCAGCGACGGCAACAAGCCGCGTACTCGACGGAGCGCACCGGAGAACGCGAGCTCGCCATAGAACTCGATGTCATCGAGGCCGTTCGTCGGCACCTGGCGCGATGCGGCCAGGATTGCGATGGCGATGGCGAGATCGAAGCGGCTACCGCTCTTGGGCAGGTCCGCCGGGGCCAGGTTCACCGTGATCCGGCCGCCGGGGACCTCGAAACCGGATTGCCGGATCGCCGCGCACACGCGTTCGCGACTCTCCTTGACTGCGGTCTCGACGAGCCCGACGATCGTCACGCGCGGCAGTCCGCCGGCCAGGTGGACCTCGCAGGTCACCTCCGGCGCGTCCAGA
This sequence comes from Gammaproteobacteria bacterium, assembly GCA_051008895.1. GTDB lineage: Bacteria > Pseudomonadota > Gammaproteobacteria > Steroidobacterales > SMWD01. The sequence continues at coordinate 32,498 of JBPCXI010000114.1, forward strand.
CCAATCTGCGCGCGGGTATAGACGGTTGCCAGTGGCATGTCCTTATGCCTGCAGAACGCTTGTTTGTGACGGCGAGAGTTCGTCGGCGAGAGTTTGTCGGCGATTGCCCGCGGCGCCGGCTTGCGCTGCTGGTCAGCCGGGCCCGTCGCCCGTGCCTTCGAGTTCCGCGACCTTCGCCTCGAGCGCTGTCAGTTTCTCGCGCGTGCGCTCGAGCACTTTCCGTTGCACGTCGAACTCCTCCCGCGTCACGAGTTCCATGCGTTCGAACGCGCTGTCGAGCAGGCTCCGAAAGTTGCGTTCGAGGTCGTCGCGCATCGCGTTGACGCTGCCGCTGACGTCGGGAACCGCCGCGGCAAGTCGTTTCGCAAGGTCGTTAACGGTGCTGGTGTTCACTGCGTCTCCGTGGTTTGTCATCGTGCGTCAATTCGGCGCACCAGCCCGTTGCAATGCACGGGCGCGGTGCATCCGGCGGCCGCGGGGTGCCGGCGGAAAATCATAAGCCACTGTTAATAAGTGCTTTTTTAGTATTGGCACGGTCGTTGCTATATCGCATGCAGGCCATGTCCGAGATCGTGACATCGGCGACATTCAACCGCAACCGGAAAAAAGGTAACAACAGTGAAGAAACTACTCATCGGCGCGCTCGCACTTGCGACCGCAGCATTCATCAACCCGGCGAGCGCCGACACGACGATCACCGCGAACGGCGGGGCCGTCACGCAATACATTTTCCGGGGCATTCCGCAAAGCGACGGCAAGGCCGCCGCGCAAGGCGGTCTGGACCTCGACATCAACGGTTTCTTTCTCGGCACCTGGTTCTCGCAGGTCGATACCAGCGCCCGCACGGCGACGGGCGACATTCCGGCCTCCGGCCTCGAGTACGACCTCTACGCCGGTTACGCATTCGAGATTGACGACTTCAGTTTCGGCATCGGTGGTACCGGCTACTTCTACACCGACGATTTTGACGAGGAATACATCGAGCTGAACCTGTCGGCCGGCTGGAGGTTCATCACGATCGATTATGCGATCGGCGAGTACGACGCGCCGCTCGGCAACAGCAGCTCGCAGGACTACACGTTCGGCTCCGTCACCCTCGAGTACAACGGGTTCTATGGCCTCGTGGGTAGTTGGGGCGATGACTTCGACGGTACGTACTTCGAAGTCGGTTACGGCAGCACGCTGACCGTTGCCGACAAGGACCTGTTCGACTACACGTTCGCGATCATCCGCAGCGACGAGGACCTGTCGTTCAAGGTCGACTCGAACGGCAACGCGACCGAAGACACTTTCTTCTACGCCGGTGTCGTGAAGTACTTCGAGCTATTCAGCAACTGATTCGGCGGGGTCGATAACATGAAATTGATAACAGCGATCATAAAGCCGTTCAAACTCGACGACGTCCGCCAGGCCGTCGCCGACATCGGTATCCAGGGCATCACGGTAACCGAGGTCAAGGGTTTCGGCCGCCAGCGTGGGCACACCGAGCTCTATCGCGGCGCCGAATACGTCGTCGACTTCCTGCCGAAGACGAAGGTCGAGATGGCAGTACCCGAAGACATTGCCGAGCAGGTGATTGAAGCGATCACGAACACCGCGCGCACCGGCAAGATCGGCGACGGCAAGATCTTCGTCACGACACTCGAAGAAATCATCCGCATCCGCACCGGCGAGACCGGCGGCGAAGCGATCTGACGCGGTTGGCGTTAACCAACCCGTAGAGAGGAGCAGAACAAGTGGAACAACAAATTGCAGAAGTGGCCTATGCGCTCGACACCTTTTATTTCCTGGTGTGCGGCGCGCTGGTCATGTGGATGGCCGCGGGCTTCACGATGCTCGAGGCGGGCCTCGTGCGGGCCAAGAACACGGCGGAGATCCTGACCAAGAACGTCGGCCTGTATTCGATCGCGTGCATCATGTACATGCTGTGCGGTTACGGGATCATGTACCCCGGTGAGGACTTCGCAGGCGCGCTGATACCGGGCATCGGCATGCTCGGCGCGGAAGACAACTCGGTCGAAGCGGTCGTCGCCGGCGATTCATATTATTCGAACCTGTCGGATTTCTTTTTTCAGGTTGTGTTCGTCGCGACCGCGATGTCGATCGTGTCCGGCGCGGTTGCGGAGCGCATGAAGCTGTGGGCGTTCTTTGCGTTCGCCGTCGTGCTGACAGGGTTCATCTATCCGGTCCAGGGATTCTGGAAATGGGGCGGCGGGTTCCTGAACGAACTCGGCTTTCTGGACTTCGCCGGCTCCGGCGTCGTGCACATGTGCGGCGCAGCTGCCGCGCTCGCCGGCGTGCTGATCCTCGGCCCGCGCAAAGGCAAGTACGGTCCAAAGGGTCAGGTCTATGCGATCCCGGGCGCGAACCTGCCGCTCGCGACGCTCGGCACGCTGATTCTGTGGCTCGGCTGGTTCGGTTTCAATGGTGGTTCGCAATTGCAAGTGACCGGTGTTGAGAATGCGAATGCGGTCGCGCTGATCTTCGTCAATACGAACATGGCGGCCGCCGGTGGCCTGGTTGCCGCGTTGCTGCTGGCGCGGTTCTGGTTCGGCAAAGCTGACCTGACGATGGCGCTGAACGGTGCGCTCGCCGGGCTCGTCGCGATTACAGCGGAGCCGCTGACGCCGACCCCGCTGCTCGCAACGACGATCGGTTCGATCGGCGGGTTGCTGGTCGTACCGTCAATCATCTTCATGGACCGCTGGTTCCGGATCGACGATCCGGTCGGCGCCATTTCGGTGCACGGCGTCGTCGGTATCTGGGGCCTGCTCGCCGTCTGCCTGTCGAATCCCGATTCGAGCCTCCTCGCGCAAATTGGTGGCATCGCCTCGATCTTCGCCTGGGTCTTCGTGACCAGTCTCGCCGTCTGGGTCGGCCTGCGGGCGATTATCGGCATCCGGGTGCCCGAGGACGAGGAATACGAGGGCGTCGACATCGGCGAATGCGGGCTCGAGGCGTATCCGGAGTTCACGACCGCCGGCGATTGAGCGTAAGTCTCTGAAATTAAAGGCTTTTGTCCGCCCGCGGTTCCCCCCGCGGGCGGCCTTTTTTTCGCCCCGAACGTGAACCTGTTCCCCGTTTAACCGGTCTGCGGGTGGCATAATTCCATGTCTTAAAGCCAGCCGCTGAAGCTGGCGCAGTTCAGAGGAACCGTGGATGAAAGCGCATCGTATTGGAACCGGAATTGTCGGCCTCTTGCTGCTCGTCGGCGTTGCGTCGGCGCAGGGGGTCTACCGCTGGGTCGATGAAAACGGCGTCACCAGCTACGGCGAAACTCCGCCGGACGGTGTGGAAGCGGAGCGAACCGACGTTCGCTATAGCCGCACCGACCAGTCAGCACTGCAGGCGCGCCTCGACGATCGACGCGCGGTTCAGGATGCCGCGGACACGCGCAAACGCCAGGACCGCGAGGAAGCCGAGGACGCGAAGCAGGTCAACGCAGAGAACGACAAGCTGCGTAAGGAAAATTGCCAGCTGGCAATGGACCGCCAGAGGAAATACGATCAGGCTCGTCGGCTGTATCGCATGCAGGAGGGCGGTGGGCGCGATTACCTGACCGATGCGGAACTCGACGCGGAACGTGCCGAGGCCAACCGTCAGGTCAACGAGTGGTGTAGCCAAAACTAGACCACCCATCGCGTCCCAAGAGACGTTGACCAACGACTCCGACAACGACCGACACCGAAGCCTTTTCTATCTGCCGAATTTCTGCACGTCTTCGGCCGTGTTCGGTGCCGTGCTCATCGCCGTGCTCGTCGCGATCGTGATGACGCTGGCGCGTGTATCTCGCTGGGAGTTTTTTTTCGGCGATCTCGCGAAGACTTCTCTGATGATGGTCTGGACGGCCCTCGCCGTCGCCGCCATGCTGTGCGTGTTGCGTGGCTGGCTGGGCCGCTTCCCGGTTTTTTCCGGCAGCGTGCTGACGTTCGCGACCGTCGCTGTCGTCATCGTCGGCATGTCCGAGGCGGTATTCCTGCTCGGCTCCGTCTACGGCGCCGGGGATATTTCCGGCGACACCTGGTTTCCGCAGGACCGCTGGTATTTCCTGTCGCGCAACGTCCTCGTCGGCGCGATCATAACCGGCCTCGTGCTGCGCTATTTCTATGTCTCACATCAGTGGCAGCGAAATGTCGAAAGCGAGGCGCGCACGCGAATTCATGCGCTGCAAGCGCGAATCCGGCCACACTTTTTATTCAACAGCATGAACACGATCGCCGAGCTGACGCGGACCAACCCGGCCGCGGCCGAGACGGCGGTCGAAAACCTGTCTGACCTGTTCCGCGCGTCGCTCGCCGATTCGAGCAAGCTCGTGCGCCTCGAGCAGGAGCTCGAGGTCGTGCGCATCTATGAGGACATGGAACGCCAGCGCCTCGGCGATCGATTGCGCGTCGACTGGCGACTGGAAGACCTGCCCGGCCACGCGCAGATTCCGAGCCTGATGCTGCAGCCGCTGCTCGAGAACGCGATCTATCACGGCGTCGAGCGGCTGTCGGAGCCCGGTGTCGTCGAGATCGAGGGCCGCTGCAAGGGCGACATGATCTACCTGTCGGTACGGAATCCGTTGCCGGATGAAAAGAACCGTTCGAAGTCGGGAAATCGCATCGCGCTGGAGAACATCCAGGAGCGTCTGACACTGGCGTTCGGCCCGCGCGCGCGAATGTCGCGTGCGGTTGACCAGACGCATTACCAGGTCAGCATTGCATTTCCGCTGCAGGCATGACGATGCGAGTACCACGATGCGAGTATTGATAGTCGACGACGAAGCGCCGGCCCGCGCGCGGCTCGTGCGCATGATAGAAGAGCTGCCCAACTGCGAGGTCGTCGGCGAGGCGGAGAACGGGCACGGGGCCTTGCAGGGTTGTCTCGACAATGCTCCCGACGTCGTATTGCTGGACATTCGCATGCCGGACATGGATGGCATCGAGGCGGCACGACACATCGCCGAGATCGATGACGGTCCGGCCGTCGTTTTCACGACCGCGTTCGATCACTACGCGATCGATGCATTCGACGCGCACGCGATGGGTTACCTGCTGAAGCCCGTGCGCCGCGAGCGGCTGGAGAAATCGCTCGCGTTCGCGTCGCGGCTAGGCCGCAGCGCGCTCGCCGAGGTGAGCCGCGAAACCGAGGCGCATGCGAAGCGCACCCATATCTGCGTGCGGCGAGGCGCGGATCTGCGCCTGATACCGATCGAGGAGATCGTGTTTTTTCAGTCCGACCGCAAGTACGTGACCGTGCGCCATGCCGGCGGCGAGGATCTGCTCGACGAGCCTCTGAAAGGTCTGGCGGACGAGTTCGCCGACTACTTCATCCGCATTCACCGCAGCACGCTGATCGCGTTGCGCTACCTGGATCGCATGGAGCGCAATGACGAAGGGCAGTACGAGGTCTGGCTCCGCGGCGTCGAGCAGCCGCTGCCGGTGAGCCGCCGCCATGTCACCGCGGTCAAATCCTGCCTGAAACGGGCGCCATAAGCGGCAACGGCGGAACGGGGACACTCTGCTTTTCTCCGCCAGGCGGAGAAAAGCAGAGTGTCCCCATTTCATCGATTCGGGTGGCCGTCCGGGCACCCGGGCTGGCACAATGCGGCGTCAGATGAAGCTGTTCGACAACATGCTATGAACGACAAGACCGAAGACCAGCCAGCAGATGCCGCGAATGATGCGACCGCGCCCGCGAGCGAGGTAGCCAGCGACGCAGCTGCCACCGCTACCGAGAAACCGACCGCGGCCGAGAAACCGGCCGGCAGGTCCGGCACCGGTCTCGCGTTTCTGGCCCTGCTGATCGCGCTCGCGGCGGCCGCCGGCAGCGGCTATGTCTGGTACCAGCAGCAGTCGCAGAAAATCATCGAGGCCCGCGTCGGCGAGGTTGCGCGTGACCTGGAGCGCCGCGCAACGGATCTCGACCGCGTGCTCGACAGCGTCGACGAGCTCGCGCGCATCGATCGTGGCCTCGACGACGACATCAGCGAACTGACCACGCGTGTCGATCGAGATCTCGCCGGCATGCCGGAGCGACTGGCACAGATCGAGACGACGCTGGAAAAGGTTCCAGGCATCTCGGACAAGGCGCGCTCGGCCTGGCTGCGATCCGAGGCAGAATATTTCCTGCGCGTCGCGAACGCGCAGCTGAGCCTGGCCGGCAACGTCGGCGTCGCGGCGCGCGCTCTCCAGCTTGCGGACGATCAGCTGCGCGAACTCGCCGATCCGTCCCTTACGCCGGTGCGTGAGGCGATCAGCGACGAGATCGCCGCGTTGAATGCAGTACCGCGCCCGGATGCCGAGGGCGTCGTGCTGAAACTCGGCAGCCTTGCGCGCTCGCTGGACACGCTCGAATTCGCGAACGCGGCCCCCGGGCGCTACAAGGGCGAACGGGACGAGGTGACCGACGAATCGGGATGGCAGCGGGCCTGGCGCGTCATCCTCGACGCGCTCAAGGGCATCATCAGCGTCAAGCGTGACGATCAGGCATTCACGCCGCTGCTGACGGCCGGCGAGGAGTCGGCTTTGCTCAGCAGCCTCGACGTCGATCTGCAGATCGCGCGCCTCGCGGTCATTCGCGGTGAAGGCGAGGTCTACCGCCGCTCGCTCGACTCGGTTCGTCAGCGCCTGGCGTCCTACTTCGATACGGAGTCGACGCCTGTTGCCGCCGCGCTGTCAACGATCGACGAGCTTGCCAAAGTGGAACTGCCCGAGCAGCTGCCGGATATTTCCAATTCGCTGAGCCTGCTGCGCCGCGCGCCGGGCGGGGCAGCCGACTGATGCGGTTCGGACTGATCGTCGTCCTGGTCCTGCTTGCCGGGGCTGTTGCCGCACATTTCCTCCTCGAGAACAATGGCTATGTGCTGATCAGCCTGCGCGGCTACACCGTCGAGATGTCGGTGCCGGTGCTCGCGTTCCTCGTGCTGCTCGCGTATCTCGCGATTCGATTGTTCGTGCGCATCTGGCACACGCCGCGTCAGCTCGGTGAAATAGCCGCGCGTGCGCGGGTCGAGCGCGCAGGCCGTAACGTCACGCGTGGTTTCGTCGCGTTGTCCGAAGGCAAGCTTGCCCGCGGCGAGCGACTGATTACGCGCGGCGCGGCCAACAGTGAGGCGCCGCTGGTGAATTATCTTGCCGCAGCGCGCACGGCGCAGATGCAGGGTGACCGCAGTCGTCGCGACGGCTGGCTGAAAATGGCCTACGAGCAGGGCGACGCATCGCGTAATGCGGTGTTGCTGACTCAGGCCGAGCTGCAGATGGCGGACGGCGATTTCGAGCAGGCGCGTGCGAGCCTGAACAAGATTCGCGACGACCAGCCGCGCCATCCGCAGGCGCTTAAGATGCTCGCGGAGTTGCATCGGGCGGACGGAGAATGGGACGTCGTAATTGATCTGTTGCCGGCGCTGCGCAAGGCGAAGAACGTGCCGGCGGCCCAGCTCGACGAGTGGGCAATCGAGGCGAACGAAGCGCTGCTCGCGGCGCCGGATATCGGCCGCACCAGGGTCGAGGAGCTCTGGCGAGCGTTACCGCGCCCGTTGCGCAAGAACCTGCGCCTGATCCGCGCGCGGTCGAAGGCACTGATGATCGCGGGCGAAACGGATTTGGCCGAGACGGAAATCCGGAAGGCGCTGAAACTGGAATGGGACGACGAACTCGTGACGCTGTTCGGCGAGATGAAACCTGTCAACGCCGGTTCGCACCTGAAGCAGGCCGAGTCCTGGCTCACATCGCGCCCGGAAGATCCGGTGTTATTGCTGGCCGCGGGCCGCGCCTGTATCCGCAACGAATTGTGGGGCAAGGCACGCAGCTACCTCGAGTCGAGCATCGCGATTCGACCGACGCCCGAGGCGTATCACGAACTCGGCAACCTGATGCTGCAGCTCGAAGAACGGGACGCGGCGACGTCCGCTTTCGCGAAGGGGCTGACGCTCAGTAACAGAGGCGTGCCGGACCTGCCCCGGCTCGAAGACGGCAGCTAGGCGGCGGCGCGCGCCGGCTTGGAGCTGCGGCTCTTGAGCCAGTCCACCAGCGGTTCCCACTCGGCCTGATCGGGCCAGGCGAGGTATTCCGGCAGCTCATAGATGCCGAGGCCGCGCGTGTAGGCGCGAATGTAGTTCTGCGCCTCGCGGAACGCGGCGACGTAAGGAATTCGCAGGCCGTCGAGATACTCGTCGAGCTCATCCCAGATCAGCGTGTTGTCGCGGACCCGATTCGCGACAACCGCGACCCGAACCTGCCTGCGCTTGACCTTGCCGACCTTGGCCAGCTCTTCGAGAAACTTGGTCGACGCCTGCATATCAATGTTTGACGGCAGGACCGGCACGATAATCGTCTCGGCATGCCGCACGAGGTCGGTAAGCTCCGGGCCGTGGGATCGGGCCGGCGCGTCCTCGATGACCACGTCGGCGTTGCGGGGCAAATGCGTCAGGCCGTCCTTGTAGCCGGAGACGCCCATGATCGGCGCCCGGTTCTCGGGGCGGCGCTCCAGCCAGTCCATACTGGAGGCCTGTGGATCGTAGTCCACCAGGGCCACCTTCTGACCCTCGGCTGCATAGTAGCTTGCGAGGTTGGTCGCGATCGTGCTCTTGCCGCAACCGCCCTTGGAGTTCAGGACCATGATGTGACGCATGTTCTTATCCCTTGTTGGACGCCAAGTGAGTAAACTTAACGTCAGGTTTGTGAAAATACAACCGCGTGACGCGGGTTTGTCGCGTGGTTCCTCCCGGCTGGCGGGATATCGGCGATGCAAATGCTATTTACGAAAATGCACGGGCTCGGCAACGACTTTATCGTCGTCGACGCGGGGGGCAGCGACGTGCCCGACGGAGCGAGCATTCGCCGCCTGGCCGACCGGCGCTCAGGTATCGGCTTCGATCAGCTGCTCTGGCTCGAGCCGCCCCGGTCCGCGGACGCGGATGTGCACTACCGGGTCTTCAACGCCGATGGCGGCGAGGTCGAGCAGTGCGGCAACGGCGCCCGCTGCATCGCGCGTTTCCTCGCCGGGCATGTCGCGGACAGCCACCAGCGAGAGTTTCGCCTCGGCCACGAGGGCGGCGTCGCGCGCGCCGTGATCGAAGCCGACGGCAACGTGTCCGTCGAATTCGGCGAGCCCGCGTTCGCACCGGCGTCGATTCCGTTCGTCGCAGACGCCGAGCAGACGAGTTACCCGCTCACCGTAAATGGCGAGACGCTGGATGCAGGCGTCGTATCGATCGGCAATCCGCACGCCGTGATCGAAGTTGCCGCTGTCGACGATGCACCGGTGGAACGGCTCGGGCCGCTGCTGGAAAGACACGACAGGTTTCCAAACCGTGCTAACATCGGCTTCATGCAGGTGGTTGACACCGACCACGTTCGATTACGGGTTTTCGAACGCGGTGTCGGTGAGACCAGAGCTTGTGGAACCGGAGCGTGTGCGGCGATGATCGTCGGACGTCGCGCCGGTAAACTTGCAGACAATGTTGTTGTCGAGTTATCCGGTGGAAACGTCAGGGTTCGCTGGGAAGGCCCCGGGTCGACCGTTTGGTTGACCGGGGAAGCTGTCACCGTTTTCGAGGGCACCATCGAAGTATGAGCACCGTTGAACAGGCGGAACCCCGCGCAGAACACACCGAACCGGCTGAGCAGTACGACGAAGAAGCGATCTCCGGTTTTCTCGAAGCGCATCCCGATTTTTTCGAGCGCCACGGCGCGTTGCTCGCGCAGCTGACGCTTCCGCACAGCACCGGCGGCGGTGCGATTTCGCTGATCGAACGTCAGGTCTCGGTGCTGCGCCAGCGCAACGACATGCTCGAAGGCCAGCTCCGCGACCTCGTCGAGGTCGCGCGCGGCAACGATGATCTTGCCGACAAGATTCACGGGCTCGCGCTGCGGTTGATCGGCGCGGACAACCGCGGCCGGGTCGTCGAGTTGCTGGAGAAGCAACTGCGCGTCGTATTCAGCGCGGACCGTTCCGTTCTCGTTTTGTTCGACAACCCGGGTCTCGACGTCAAGCAGGCCGGCCAGTTCGTGCGGGAAGCGGATCGCGACGACGAGGCTCTCGGGCCGTTCCGCAGCTTTCTCGACGGCGACGTTGTTCGCTGCGGCACGCTACGGGACGCACAACGTGATTACCTGTTCGGCGCCGACAACTGCGAGATCGGATCCATCGCGCTGATTCCGCTCGGCGAATTGAGTGCAAAGGGCTTTCTCGTGATCGGCAGTCGCAGCGCGGATCATTTCAATCCCGGCGTCAGCATCGATTTCCTGTCGCGCATCGGCGAACTCGTCGCCGCGGCGCTCACGCGCTAGGCCGCTGCCGGGACGAGTCCCGGAACTCCGTCCCGGCACTGCAATGGACGATGCCCAACAAAAACTCGTCGGCGATTTCCTCGAGCACCTGCATGTCGAGCGGCGGCTGTCGCCGCATACCGTCAAGAGTTACCGACGCGACCTCGCATGCCTCGCGGACTATTGCGACGAACAGGGGATCGCCGCCTGGTCTGATCTGACCGTGCATCAAGTGCGCGCGTTCGCGTCGCGCATTTATGCGCAGGGCCTGAGTCCAAGGAGCATCCAGCGGCGCTTGTCGGGGCTGCGCAGCTTCATGAATTACCTCGTGCGCGAGAACCTGTTGAAGGTGAACCCCGCCGTCGACATCTCGGCGCCGAAGGCCGCGCGCACGCTCCCCAACACACTCGACATCGAACAGATCGGCCGCCTGCTCGACATGCCGGGCGACGACACGGTCGGCATTCGCGACAGCGCGATGCTGGAGCTGTTCTATTCGTCGGGCCTGCGCCTCGCCGAGCTCGTTGACCTCGATCCCGCGGACCTGGACCTGGACGACGGTCTCGTCAGGGTTACCGGCAAGGGGCGCAAGGACCGGGTGGTGCCGGTCGGCCGGAAGGCCGGCGATGCACTCAGGCGCTGGCTTCAGGTCCGCGGCGAACTCGCCGGCGTCGGCGAGACCGCGCTGTTCGTCGGCGTGCGCGGCCGCCGCATCAGCCCGCGGTCCGTGCAGCAGCGGGTCCGCCACTGGGCAGCCCTGGCGGGCATACCGCAGCGCGTCTACCCGCATCTGTTCCGCCACAGCTTCGCGACCCACCTGCTCGAGTCGAGCCGGGACCTGCGCGGGGTGCAGGAGCTGCTCGGTCATGCGGATATCAGCACGACTCAGGTCTATACTCACCTTGATTTCCAGCACCTCGCCCAAACATACGATAAGGCGCACCCGCGAGCGCGCCGACAAGAAAAGTAATACCAGCGGGGGGACGGAAGAGCCCTTGCCGAGACACGCCTTAGATTTGTCCTTGTAGTTTCGCGGGGCGGCGTCTAGTCCGGCGACAGTCTCGGCAAGGGCTCTTCCGTCC